>NZ_JBKIWR010000002.1:0-229939 GCF_046599595.1 Trueperella sp. LYQ143
GGGTATCAGCTCCAGGTGGGGGATACGATTACGTATTCCTTTACGGTGACGAATACGGGGAATGTGACGTTGCATGATGTTGCGGTGTCGGATCCGATGAAGGGCTTGTCTGAGGTGAAGGTGGATAAGGCCATCTTGGCTCCGGGTGAGGTGGCTAAGGCGTCGGCGACGTATACGGTGACTCAGGCTGATGTGGATGCGGGTAAGGTGGAGAATACTGCTACCTCGTCTGCGACTCCGCCGCAGGTGGGGGATAATCCGCCGACTCCTATTACGAAGACGTCTACGGTGACGGTTCCTTCGGAGCAGAAGCCGGATTATACGTTTGTGAAGTCGTCGGATAAGCCGGATGGGTATCAGCTCCAGGTGGGGGATACGATTACGTATTCCTTTACGGTGACGAATACGGGGAATGTGACGTTGCATGATGTTGCGGTGTCGGATCCGATGAAGGGCTTGTCTGAGGTGAAGGTGGATAAGGCCATCTTGGCTCCGGGTGAGGTGGCTAAGGCGTCGGCGACGTATACGGTGACTCAGGCTGATGTGGATGCGGGTAAGGTGGAGAATACTGCTACCTCGTCTGCGACTCCGCCGCAGGTGGGGGATAATCCGCCGACTCCTATTACGAAGACGTCTACGGTGACGGTTCCTTCGGAGCAGAAGCCGGGCATTTCCGTGGTGAAGACGGCAGATAAGCAATCAGCCAACGCAGGAGACGTTGTTACCTACACGTTCACCATCCGTAATGATGGCAACGTCACCTTGAGCGACATTGCGGTAACTGATGGCCTGGCTGGTCTTTCCGCTATCACATACGAAAAGACGAAGCTTGCTCCGGGTGAGACGATGACTGCGACGGCGACCTACCAGGTCACGGAGGCGGATGCGAATAAGGGAACGGTTGAAAATACGGCAACCGCTACCGGCACGACGCCGGATGGCGCAACGGTAACTTCGAGCCCCTCGACGGTCACTGTTCAGGTCAATCCGCTTCCGCCAACGCCTACTCCGCCAACCCCGCCGACTCCTCCGGCGCCACCAGCTCAGCCTGATATTCCGGCCAAGCCAGTTGCGCCAAATCAGCCGGTATCACCGAGCGAGCCTGGATCCTTGCCGTGGACGGGAGCGAGCGTCTTCTTCGAGACAGTTGCTGCGATCTTCGCCGTCGCTTTGGGAGCAGCAGCGTTGATCTTCCGACGCAAGCGCGGGAATCGGTAGGCGATAGCTAAATAGCGAAAATCGCATTGCGACAGTGGGAGATGAGTTCAGCAGATGAATTCATCTCCCACTTCGTATAGGTCATCCATTTCTGCTAAGCGAGGTGTATGTGAAAGCCAGTGTTGTTTTAGCGCCGGCGCCCGTCTGTGCAAAAAAAACAGATATAACACGTAGGAGCCGTATCGTCAGTGCCAACATAGCTGGAATCACTCAAGTACGATCCTCAGCTATATGGCGGAATAGCGTAAGCTATTAGCGGCAGATACTCAAAAACAGAGAGGATCGAGGATGCGTGCTATCGAGGAGTTACGCGGTTCGCGCGAACTGATAGCCAACCTTACCTTGCGTGAGTTAAAAGGCAAATATAAGCGCACCTTACTCGGGCAGCTATGGTCATTAGCGAACCCGTTGGCGCAAATGCTTATTTATACCGCTGTCTTTGCGTTTGTGATGCGGGTTCAACCCGACCCAGGTAATCCATCTGGATTAGACCTATTTGCCTTATGGCTTATGTGCGGGCTACTTCCGTGGAGCTTCTTTACAAATGTTGTAAATGGTGGCATGGGAGCCTTGACGGGTAATGAGAACCTCATTAAAAAGGTGTATTTCCCGCGAGTAGTGTTGATCTATTCGACGACGCTCAGCTTTTTGTACTCGTGGATGATTGAAATGATCGTCCTACTGGCAGCAATCATTATCTTTGGCGGGCACCCCCTATTCTTTGTGCCGATTGTTATTCTGGTGATGCTCTTTTTGGCATGTTTTTCCACTGGTATCGCGCTACTTTTCTCCATCGGTAACGTCTATTTCCGCGATATTCAACATTTCAGCGGTATTCTCTTTCAGATTTGGTTCTATGCCACGCCTATCGTCTATCCGGCTCGGCTGCTATTTGACCAAGCGGCTTCCCATAACTGGCATTGGCTGACGGTTGTGTATTCTGCAAATCCTCTCTACCAATTCGGGGAAGTATTCCGTAATCTCATGTATGACAATAGATTGCCAGGCTGGGAGAATGTTGCCTACATTATCGGGGTTTCGCTGGTTACGTTGATCGTGGGATATTGGGTATTCAAACGTCATGAAGATCGACTGGCGGAGGCACTATGACCAGCAGAGATAACAGCTCGGTTGCCATTTCTGTGCAGAATGTGTCGAAGAAGTTTCGTGTTTATCACGAGCGCAATAACAGCTTAAAATCGGCGATTATGCGCGGTAAGCGTGCGCGCTACGAGGATTTTTTAGCCTTATCGGGCGTCACATTAGACGTTAAGCAAGGTGAAACCTTTGCCATTATTGGTGACAACGGTTGCGGTAAATCCACGCTTTTGAAATGCATGGCGCGGATTTTGAAACCTGACGAAGGAAAGATTCAGGCACATGGGCGCCTAGCTGCCCTGCTGGAAGTCGGATCAGGCTTTCATCCGGAACTGAGCGGTCGTGACAACATCTTCCTCAATGGCTCGATCTTAGGAATGAGCCGCGCGGAGATTGCGCGAAATTTCGATGAAATCGTTGATTTCGCTGGGGTTGGGCATTTTATTGACGAACCCGTGAAGAACTACTCCTCAGGAATGTACGTCCGGTTAGGCTTTTCGGTTGCGGTTCACGTCGATCCAGAGATCTTGCTAGTTGATGAAGTTCTCGCCGTCGGCGATGCGGCATTCCAGCGCAAATGCCAAGCAAAATTTGCTGAGTTCAAACGGGACGGTCGGACGGTTATCGTGGTAGCTCATTCTGCAGCAACGTTGCGCCAGATGTGTGACCGCGCGGTGTTACTCGATCACGGGAAGATCTTGGAGCTGGGGGGAGCTAACGAAGTCCTCGACATCTATGAAGAGCGCACGGCTGAAAAGGTTGAACGCGACGTATTCGGCGTGCAACGGCACGGTTCTGGTGATATTCAGATAACAGGGCTGGATGTGCTTGATGCTAGTGGCCAATGTATCGGTCAGGTAGGTGACGAGGGCGGTCAGATCGACGTAGCAGCCGGGCAACGGATTACGCTCCGGATGCATTTCCATGCTAAAGATCCGGTTTCTCACCCACAGTTCGCTATGGCTATCGACACGGATTACGGCTTGAGATTATGGGGCGGAGATACCCGATTTGAGCCTAAGCTGCCGCAGGTTGTGCATGGCAAAGGAATGATTGAGCTGGCTGTCGATCTCCCGATTCGGACGGGGAAATACGTCGTGCATGGCTCGGTACTCGATCAAAGCACCGCTCATAACTTCGATTTTCTGCGCAATATGTGCTGTTTAGAGGTGACTACGGATCTACCGCATTTTGCCGCCGGACCCGTGCATCTCAGCGAAGAATGGGATTTGCGGGGGAGCTGTTCCCCGCAAGATTTAGTGCCTAACGGTTTTGCTAAGGGGAAGTAAATGCGCGTCACTCTCATCTCTGACCCAATGGCTCAGCGAATGCCAGGGCGTTCGCCATATTACGAGGCCTTGAAAACGAAGTTAGCTACACAGGTTGATTTATCTGCAAAAGTTATGGCGGCTCCGTGGGCGCGCACAGCAGAGACGCAAAGCATCGTGCATAACGTCGGGCTGAGTGTGGTGCGCTCCGTGCGACGCCACATCTTAACGATTGACGATCTAGGTTATCGCGCGCCACGTCGGCTCAATAATGGTGACGTTCGCTTGCAGCGGCTCTTTCAACTGCGAGAAGCTCGTCTGCGCGGAGATATTGTCGTTGTTCCCTCGGAATATGGGCGCACAGATCTGAAATCTATGGATTTTCGTTCGCGTAATATTCGCGTGATTCCGCCAGGGCCACCGAACTGGGCGAGTCCGGCTGCGCAGCGGTGGCTTAAACAAACACAACAGCAGCAATTAGCTCCACATCAGAATCCGGCTGTCGTTGCACACAGCGCAAGCGGTATTCAGCGGCTTACCCGATGGAATGTGCTGAATCGTCATGCGCCTCAGCCTAAGCGTGAACTACCGGCGGCCCCATATATTGTGGTTTTTGCTAACCGTGGCAAATGGTCGAATCTGTTAATGGCAATGGAGGGGCTGAATTATGCTGCTCCAGACATCCCGCATCATGTTGTTGTCGTCGGGGATCGGGTGTATGCGGCAGCGCAATATCGGGAATACCTGCAGGTACTGCCGAACCTTAAGAACCGTACCCAGTTCTGGGAGCAGAATGAGCCCATTGAGATGGCACGGTTGATTGCTCATGCCGATGCCGCAGTTGCTACAAATATCTTTGATTTGGGTTGCTCGAACGTCATTGGATGCTTACATCTGGGGACCAGCGTGGTGATTCCGGCCAGCTCGTCTGCTGAAGATTTCGTCACTTCAGGGCCGGCGAGCGTCACCGTGGATCCGACTGCTGCTGTGGGTATTGAAGCCGGCATATTGGAATTACTGGCACGTGATCCGCAAGAACGTCGTGCCAACGCGCTAGCACAAGCTAAAAACTATTCCTGGGATAAGACGGCCCAAGAATATGTGTCGCTCTACAACGAGATCGGGAAGGCATAAATATGGCGACTAAGCGAGGCGTAATTTACTTGTTCTTCGATCCGGAGGGGATTGTTGATGAGTTTGTTACCTATAAATTCGAGCAGCTACGCCCGTTCGTTGACCATATCTTGGTCATGTCGAACTGCCCGTTAAAGGAAACCGAAAAAGCCAAGCTCGAACGTGTTGTAGATGAGGTTGTCGTTCGCCCGAATGAAGGATTTGACGTCGGAGGATACATTGACGGTCTTACCCATTTAGGCTGGGATAAGGTCGTTGAATTCGACGAGCTTATCTTTATGAATTACACCTTCTTTGGGCCGCTGCAGCCCTTTAGTGAGTTGTTTGCCCGTACGGAAGCTCTTGATGTTGATTTCTGGGGATTGACGGATCACTCGGAGGTGAAGCCACACCCGATTGCTGGGCGTTTAATTTTGCCGCGGCATATCCAATCGCATTGGATCGCAGTACGAAATCGACTGTTGCGTTCCGAGGCTTTCCGTCGGTACTGGGATGACATGCCGGAAATTACCTCGTATGACGAGTCGGTGCTATTGCATGAGTCGCGATTTACTCAGCATTTCGCAGCCCGAGGATACCGCTATGAGGTACTGTGGCCCTCCCACGCCTATGCCTCTGAGAACGCGGTGTTGGAGGATGCCCCGCAGATGGTTCGCGACGGCTGCACGATCGTCAAACGTCGGACTTTCTTTAACGATCCGCTGTATATGGACCGCCACGCATTGTTGGGGCGAAAACTTATGGAAGCAATCAGGGAATCTTCTGACTATCCCGTAGAGCTTATCTGGAAGAACCTGACGCGCACCTGCAAGCCACGTGATTTAGTTATGAATTTGGAACTGACGGAGGTACTGCCAGACGAGCCGCTTGCGGGGGCGGTGGAGACTGCCAAACAGTTGCGTGTTGCCGCATTGGCGCATGTGTTTTATCCGGAAATGCTTGACGAGATTCTCGATCAAGTAGAGCTGCTACCTGACGGGTGGGAGCTATTTATTACGACGCCTACCGAGGAAAAGGTAGCAGAAATTAAACAGCGGCTCAGCGCGCGCGGGCACAGCGCCTATGTGCGTAAGATCGAATCAAATCGTGGGCGGGATATTTCGGCCTTCTTACTCGGCTGCCAAGATGTTCTAACCAGCGGAGAATTCGATCTCGTGCTGAAGATTCACTCGAAGCTCTCCCCACAAGATGGCCCCAACGTGGGTGGGCTATTCAAAGCTCATTTATTCGATAACCTATTGGGCACTCGCGGGCATGCAGCTAACGTATTGCAGCTCTTCGTCGATCATCCCAATCTAGGGATCGTCATTCCACCTATGCCGCATATTGGGTATCCGACGATGGGGCATGCGTGGTTTGAAAACCGAGAACCGGCACGTAAATTGATGAAAAAGATGGGCTTGAGCGTACCATTTGACGCCACTACGCCTATCGCCTCTTATGGCTCGATGTTTATCGCCCGCCCAGAACTACTGCGACCGCTGATTGATTTGAAACTGGACTGGGAGGATTTCCCAGGAGAGGGCGAATACAGTGATGGTTCGCTGGCACATGTGATTGAGCGCTTGTTCGTGTATGTGTGTTTGGCGCAAGGTCATCACGTGCGCCAGGTGTTGAACCCGTGGCATGCTGGGGTAAATTACTCGAATTTGGAATACAAACTTCAGGCAGTACACAGCTATCTTCCGGCGCGCACAAACGAAGCAGTGAATCTATTGAAGATCAAGCGCTTCTTACTGCGTTATGACTGGTTCAAAGATAAGCACCCACGGTTGACTAAAGTCTTAAAGCCGGTGGTTAAACAAGCGCGGATCTCGGTATTCCGAGCGCGCAGCTACTACGTCCGGTACCAGCGTTCGCGCGGTGGCGGCAGCAGCCGGAAGGACTCGTAAAAATCAGGAGGAGTGCCATCGCCGAGGCGAGTGCCCTCTGTGAGACTCGTCGAACTGGCAGCAGATCACCGAAAGAATCTGTTGTAGCGATAGAATGACTGTCAAGTTTATATATGAGGAGTTAAAAGACATGACTAGCTGTTTGATTACTGGTGGCGCCGGATTTATTGGCTGCGCCATCTCTGCGCAACTTGCCGATCACTTTGATGACGTTGTCGCAATGGATAACCTGCTCCCGCAGGTTCACGCCGAGGCCAAGCGCCCGGAGGCCCTGGATGAGCGGGTGGAATTACTGATCGCAGATGTGACGAAGCCAGAGGATTGGGATACCGTGCTCACTCGGATCCGCCCCGACGTCATTGTGCATTTAGCCGCAGAAACAGGAACTGGTCAGTCTTTGCGGGAGGCCTCACGCCATGCCCTAGTTAACGTGGTCGGCACGACGATGATGACGGACGCACTCGTTCGCCATGATATTTTGCCGCAGAAGATCGTATTGACCTCGTCGCGAGCAGTATATGGCGAAGGCCTGTGGGAGGACGCTAATGGCAATCGTTCCTATCCTGGCGGGCGCACACATGCCATGTTAGAAGCGGGGCAGTGGGATTTCGATCAGATGCATCCGCTGCCGCAGAACTCTGCTGCAGTTAAACCTGATCCGTCGAACGTCTATGCCTCAACCAAGCTCTGCCAAGAGAATCTATTGCGTTCCTGGTGTGGCTCAATGAAGGTCGAGTTCGTTAGCTTCCGCCTGCAAAACGTCTATGGCGCTGGCCAGTCGTTGACGAATCCATATACGGGTATCGTTTCGCTGTTCTGCCGCTTGGCTAAGGCCGGAGAATCTATTCCGGTTTACGAGGACGGCGATATTGTGCGTGATTTCGTTTATATTGACGATGTTGCCTCCGCAATCGTTGCCGGAACGCTCCATTCGGAGACGAACGAGCATCCATACGATATTGGTCTGGGTGAACGCACGACGATCAAGCAGATTGCCCAGGCGATTGCGGCGCGTTATGGTGCGCCAGAGCCGCGCGTGACGGGGCAGTATCGCGATGGTGATGTGCGCGCCGCCTGGGCAGACATCACCGAAGCCCGTCAGGCCCTGAACTGGGAGCCGCAAATCAGCGTCGCTGATGGTGTTGAGCGTTTGTGTACCTGGATTGACGAGCAAATCTAGATGGGAGAGCATCGCGGTCAGCCGGCGCATGCGTCGCGCATTGTGGTCGATAATGCGCCGGCTGAAAAGGCAGACCCATCAGAGCATTGTGCTACTTCTGATCAGTTAGTCAGCGCGGAAAAGGAGGCAGTTATTCACACGACACCTGAGGAGGCTTCGACGGCTACGCCAGCGGTTACCCCGCGCCCGAAAGGTCCATATAACCGGCCGCAGATGTTGAGTGAGTGTTTCCAGCCAACGCATAACTCAATCGGATTTCTGCGTTGGCTCATGGCGTTTATGGTCATTTTCTCGCATGCCGGGCCAATCGCCGGACTGTGGGGAGGAAAGGATCTGGGGGCAGATTTTTCTAATGGGCAGCAGTCTTTAGGTGGCGTTGCAGTAGCTGGCTTTTTCTTTTTCTCGGGTTTCCTCATTACCCGTTCGCGGATGGGGCGCTCGACAATCTGGCGTTATATGTGGCGGCGGTTCCTCCGTATCTTCCCCGCATTTTTCGTTGCCCTGCTCCTGACGGTATTTATCCTGGCTCCGATCGCTTGGATGAGTTTAGGGCACTCTTTCTCCTCGTATTTCTCGGTGCGAGGTCCGGAGTCACCGTGGACGTATGTGCTGAACAATATGGATCTGAGCCTGCGCCAACGGCCAATCGCTGGGATGGGCGATACCTTGCCGCTCTACCATGAACTTGGCGCACGTGATTGGAACGGCTCAGCGTGGACGCTTCGCTATGAGTTCATCTGCTATATCCTGGTGGCGCTCGTCGGGCTCATCGGAGCGCTGTCCGTCCGAGCGGCTGGTGGAATCATCGTATTCGGTATTCTCGTCCTGAACTTTTTACAGTGGACCTACGGCTTGGCAGCATTCAATAACTTCGGGCTGTTCAACGACGTATTCCTCTTGATGTTCTTCGCGCCCTTTGCCGTCGGTATGTTTGTTCAGCTTTTTGCAGATCGAATTCCTATTGATGATCGCCTGGCTCTCGGCTCAGGAGCTATCGCTTTAGGGACGTATGCGACGTGGGGATGGAACATCATCGGGGTCGTGTTCTTTGGATATTTCCTGATGTGGTTAGCTGTGCGTTTGCCGTTGACGAACTGGGAGAAGTACGGCGATTTTTCCTATGGCGTTTATATTTTCGCCTGGCCGGTTATGACGTTCTTGACCTTCTTCGGGGTGCACCGCCATCAGCTCCTCTACCTCCTCATCGTCATCGTCACGGTTCATATCCTGGCCTACCTGTCGTGGCATTTGATTGAGAAGCCAGCAATGAGCCTCAAATCGTGGACTCCTAAATGGATGCGATGGCTGTTGGCACGTTCTAAACCGACGTATGAGCGGGTATGCCAGATGCTTATTGATCCGCGGTATTCCTCAACACGATGGGCATATCAGCGGGTGTACCATCCGTCGGCGGATCAGACTCGGGCAACGGTTCTGGAGGCGCGGCGAACGGGTGGTTCCCTGCGTCCAGTTCACCTTGATACGCCCAAGAACGGGCGCGCGTTGTGGGTGATTGCGCGTTATCTTCCCTTGGCGCTGCTGACTGTTGTTGTTATTGCGGTGACGGTTATGGGGATATTAGTACGTCACGGCGTGTTATAACGCGTGATCGTTTCTGGCTTGGATAACGCTAAGGCGTTGTGATTGCTGCGTTATCCAAGCCAAATGGGGTGCTGGCAAGTATCATGGTTTTCTTGCCAGCACCCCATTTTATTAATAAAAAACAGCACACCCATCGTAGATGGTGTGCCAATGAGAAGAGCAGGAAGAAGCAACGTCCTGTGAGAATGCGCCGATCTGATTGCGAGAGGCTGCGAGGATTGGAAAGTGAGGGAGCAGGCACGGAAATGTCTCCTTGGCTTGATCGCGTTGCTCACTTAAGCGCCTCGCTGGCTCAAGCGTGCAAGCAGTTTAGACCTAGTAGAGGTGTGTACGCGTACCCCTTATCAGTTTTCCTGATTACGCAGGGCAGTGAGCTGCTCACATGAATGCGCATAAGAGGCCTGTGCGCCTAGGGCTTGGCAGGCATAGGCGCCACTGGCTGCCCCGATAGCAGTGGCCTGCGCAAGGCAATACCCGCTAGCTAGTGCGGCTGCAAGCGCTCCGACGAAGGCATCCCCAGCTCCAGTAGTGTCAACAACGTGAACCTGCGGCGAACCAATCAATCCTGAGCCCTGCGCGTCGGCATAACTCGCACCCTGCTTGCCAAGGGTGACAACGACTGAAGAAATCCCACTTGCATAGAGTGCCTGAGCTAGCTCGTGATCTGCCAGTTCATCAGCTACCACTTCGCCGTTCGCTACCGCCCTTTTGACGCTGGCGCACTCAGGGATAGCGCTACCACAGACAGCTATCTCGTCGGGGATTCCCTGAAGATCTGGGGATACTGCTGCCATATCTGGAGACATCTCAGTTGGCGAACTAGCTAGATTGGGCGTCAGATTCTGCGCGTCTGTTACCAGAGAAGGGCACGTTATGGGATCGGCTAGCCTCGCATGAGGATCAGCTAGCCTCGTGATAGGAGCAGGAAGTTCACCCGAATGGTCTGGGTGTTCCGTCCTCACCAATTCCGTATTGAGGGCTGCTAACAGATCGCGAGCCTCATATTCATTGACGATAAGGGGATCAGCACGCAAAATCGTCTCACGTGCAACCGGAACCACAGGCGCCAGATTGACAATCAACCTGCCACGAACAACCTGAGCGAGCCAATTGATTGTTTGCGCAGGGATTTCGCCCTGGGTTACCACTACCTCGGCAGCGTCAATTACGCTTCGGCACTGCGTCAGGCGTTCGGGAATTACCTCAGCATTAGCGCCCCGCACCACAACGATAGAGTTTTTGCCGCTATCGCTGACGGTGACGTAGGCAGAACCAGTGGGGGATTCGGTGGTTATGACGTGCTGCAAATCAACATGGCGTTTTTCCAGCTCCGCAGTGACGAAGCGCCCGTTATCGTCAGCTCCGATAGCGCCAATCATGATAGCGGGCGTGCCCATTATGCCAGCAGCAACCGCTTGATTAGCCCCTTTACCACCGGAATTCCGTTGGGAGTTATGCGCTAGGACGGTTTCTCCGGGAGTGGGATGTTCGCTCACCTGCAAGGTGATATCACAATTAATTGAACCGACGACCACCACTGACCGATGTGGTATCGGGGTAGGTGAGGTCATCGAGGCGGGAGCAGCTAGCGTGCTGGGCCGCCTCGATGTGGAAAAACACGGCGGTGTATCAAGGGCCGCCCCTGCGCAGGGGAGCGCAGAAGAATCCGCTGCTCCGGTTCCAGCCGGTTCTAGATGATCTGCCGATGCGGGGGCAGCTCCTGCGGGCGTTACCGTCGGGGATATGACCTCACTATCGGGCGGGCAATGATCCAGGCAATGATCCGGGCAATGACCATCCGCCGAAATATGCGGCCTGTATGACGATGCCGTATTGTTCATAGCTCGTTCCCTGTACTCCCGTGGTTATATCCGTTGCCGTTCGGCGGTTAATCCTTGACCTTAGTCAAGGCACATATCACCAAATCAACGAGACGATCTGCGAGAACCTCTCCGTCTGCCCGCATAGCAACATGCGCATTGGCAGTGGTGATCCGCTTCGGACGGAATTCGCAGAACGTTGCCCCGCGCCCGATCCCGCGATTTAACTCAACACTGAGGACACCATGTTTGAACTCGTAGAATTCAGGGAAAATAAGCCATCCGGCCGCCGTCGGGTCATGTAACGCCATTGGCTGTGGCGTATGGGGATCCCGAATCCGCAAATACTTTTCCAAGCAATCCGCAACACATTGTGCGAATTCGCTGCCCACATTGCGGATACGGTCGGAATGTTCCGGAGTGATAAGCACTTGGTTCGTCACATTTAAGCCGAACATGCGCAACGGGACTCCAGTACGAATGACGGTATCGAGCGCTTCGGGATCAGCAAACGTATTGAATTCGGCGGCGCAGGTATGGTTGCCGAAACCATAGGATCCACCCATAAAAACGATCTCCCCGATACGCTGAAACACCTCGGGATCCATAATGGCGGCGACGGCTACATTCGTCATCGGGCCGGTAGCAAGCACAGTGATTTCGCCAGATTCATGCTCACTGAGTGTGCGCAATAAGGCGTTAACCGCGTGTTCTAGTTGCGCAGTGCGGGTGCGAGGCGCCGGAAGTGGACGGTTGATCGTGCCCATCCCTGCCTCACCCAGCAGGCTCTCGATAGTGCATGGCTCTTGTGCCATCGGTTTGGCGCAACCTGCATAGACGGGCGCGTCAATGTGGAAGTTCTCGACGGTTGACAGGGTGTTAGAGGTCGTCCACTGCAGGCTGGTATTGCCGACGACGGTTGAGATACCAACAATATCTATTTCTTCGGCTGCAGATAGCGCGGCAATGGCGAACAGATCGTCGAATCCGGTGTCGCAGTCAATCCATATCTTTTGCATGAGATTTCGTCTTTCTTTTTAGAAGTATTCGGTGGTTATGGACCGACGATAATCCAGGTCAAGATCATCGACATGACGATGCCAGCAATCATCGGAACAGATGTGCGGGCGATGAGGCGGGCAGGAGATTCCTTAACTGTGGAACATACGATAAGCACGACGGCTGCCACGGGCGAGCAGGCTCGGGCCAGGTTGCCCACGAATTGCAATGGCAGGGTGAGTAGCGCACCGTTGATCCCCACTCCGCTTGCCACTTTCGGGGCGATTTCCACCAGGGAATAGAACGGGGCAATACCGCCCGTGAGCAGCGCCAATAGCAACATAATGCCGGAGAATGCGAGGAAGAGAATCCAGGCTGCTCCGTCAAGCTGGGAGATGGAGTGTGAGAGGGCGTCAATGATTCCGAGTTGGACGATCCCCTCTACCAGCACATTTGCGGCGATAACTAGCGCAACGACAACGCCGAAGCCAGTGCCCATGCCTTTGAAGAACACCATAAGGTCGTTCAACGGATCAATCAGTGAGCGTTTGCGGATCATCTCTGTGATCAGGGCAAGCAAGATGGAGATGAGGGTGACAGGAATCAGGTTGGCGGTAATCCCTACTTTCATAACGAATCCCAATCCGAACGGGATCAGAATGAACAGTAGTGGCAGCATGGGGAAAATGGCGTACCACATGGGGGTTCCGGCGTGTTCATCAGATTTCTCGTCGGTTAATATGACGCTTGATCCGGTGCTGGTAGCCGATGTGACCATCTTGGCGTCCATGTATTTTTGCCAGAAGTAGTGGACGACGCCGATAAAAATAAGGGTGGGGATGGAGACGGAGGCATGCATTGAGAAGACGTATTCGTCCAGTGGGATGCCTAGCCGTTCGGAGGCGATGACGTTATCTGCCCCTAGTGGCGTGGGGATGATGGTGGCGGTGGTGGCGATGATGGCAGCCACCGTTAGTGGGGTCAGACCCGCGCCAACAAGTGCCGGGAATAGCGTTGCCATGAGGAGGACGGCAAGGGATGAGGCCGAGGGCACTGCCAACGACATAAGGTTGCCAACCCAGAATGTGAGGGGGACGAGAAGATATTTCATCTTCATGCGCAGCAGCGGGCGGGTAAGGAACTCAACGACTTTTGCGTTCGCGCCGATATGTGTCATGTATGCGGAGAATCCAAAGAGGACCATAATAATGAGGCCGACGCCGGATACGGTTTTTGCGAAAATCTCAGTGATATAACCGAACTGGTTTAAGAAAACGTTGCCGGCGTCTTTGACTTCGTATTTTCCGGTGCCGGTATGCCCTAGGAGTGGGGCGATCATTAAAATGACGAAGCCGCCCATGAACAAAGCGATAGTTGCGTTGACTTTCTTCATGATGAGCACGCCGGCGATTGCGATAGCGAGGACCACGACGAGGGATTCGATTATCACTGCTGCTCTCCTTTGAACAGTCGGTATATAGGTGGAGCAGTGCTGAGTGAGTTCAGGTACTGCTCTTAGGGGCAACCATACAAGAGGGATAATCCGTGGTCAACACGTGTTGACTATCTGGAATACTCTGTTGCTGTGCTGTTTTGATGGTGAGGAAAGAGGGAAGAACGTAGGTAAGAAAGAAGGGAGATACTTCGTGGGTATCAAGGCAGCGGGCTGGTGAACGACCATTCGGCAGGCGAAAATCATTATCCTTGCAACGTCGCCTTATTAGGGTATCCGCACCCGTACATGTTCCCGCTTCTTATGAGCCAGTTGTGCTAGATTTTTCGTCGCACCTGTGCCACTTTTACGTCCTGCTATGGGCGTGCCTGGTATCTGCTGGTGTGGATTGTGCTGCGCGATGCTCCACAGATGCAGCACATAATGCCCTGCGCCTAGGTTAGATAACGGGAATATCGTCGGTTTGAAACCAGCGTACTGGGAATACTGTTTGCATTAATGCAGTGGCTATGGTGCTCTGGTCGGCATGCACTTAGGTACGCACTTAGGCACGGCATTGAGACGGCGTTTAGTTGCTACCATGCGGGCCAACCCCCTCCAGGCGGCATACATATATTCCGGAAATAAGCAGTGGCGCTCTTATGGTCCGACGATAATCCAGGTGAGAGCCATTGACACGACAATGCCAACAGCCATCGGAACGATCGTTCGGGCGATCAGGCGCGTAGGGGATTCCTTTACTGAAGAACAAACAATCAAGATGACCGCCGCCACCGGCGAGCAGGATCGAGCCAGGCATCCGGTGAGCTGCAATGGCAAGGTGAGCAGCGCGCCGTTGATCCCGACGTGGGCGGCAACCTGAGGAGCCACCTCCACTAGGGAATAGAAGGGGCCAATGCCGCCGGTGAGAACGGTAAGGAGGATCATGATTCCAGAGAATGCGAGGAAGAGGATCCAGGCTGCTCCGTCAAGCTGAGAGATGGAGTGCGAAAGGGAGTCGATAATGCCGAGCTGGACGATCCCTTCTACCAGCACATTTGCGGCAATAGCGAGGGCGACGACAACGCTGAAGCCGCGCCCCATTCCGTTAAAGAATGCTGTGAGATCCGATAGCGGGGCAGTGATTGACCGTGTGCGGATTGCTTCTGCAAGCAAGGTAAGCAATATGGAAATCAGGGTGACGGGAATAATGTCCATCTTGAAGCCAATTGTCATGACGTAGCTCAGCGCAAAAGGAATCAAGATGAGAAGCAGAGGAAGTAGCGGGAAGATCGCGTACCACATCGGAAGATCGTCATGTGTAGCTTCCGCGGATTCCTCGGCGGTGACGATAGATGCAGCGGCGGGCGTAGCGTCATCGAGTTTTCCGTCTAGGTATTTTTGCCAGAAATAATGGACGATTCCGATGACAAATAAGGTCGGAATTGATACTGAAGCGTGCAAGGAAAAGACGTATTCGTCAAGCGGAATACCTAGACGATCTGCGGCAACCACATTATTCGCCGCAAGTGGTGTAGGCATGATAGTGGCGGTGGTGGCAATGACTCCAGCGACGGTCAGCGGAGTCAGCCCAGCACCCACGAGGGCAGGGAAGAAGGTCGCCATCAGTAGTACCGCAAGTGAAGAAGCGGAAGGAACAGCGAGCGACATAATGTTCCCAACCCAAAACATCAGCGGAACAAGCAGGTATTTGCGTTTCATACGCAGCAGTGGCCGGCTAAGAAGCTGAATCACTTTCGTATTCGCCCCGATGTGGGTCATATATACCGAGAATCCGAACAGCACCATAATGATAAGCCCGACGCCGGAGGTCGTCTCGGCAAAGATTGCGGTGATATAGCCGAACTGATTGAGGAATACATTGCCAGCGTCGGCGACCTTGTATTTGCCCATGCTGGTATGCCCTAATAAGGGGGCAACCATGAGGAGAAGAACGCCGCCGATAAATAAGGCAATAGTGGCGTTGACTTTCTTTGAAATGAGTATGCCGACGATAATGATGGCAACGACCGCAGCAAGTGATTCAAGTACCACTACAGTGTTCCTCCGAGTGGGGGGCGTGGGAAAGGGAAACCCGCCAGTGCTGAGGGTTTCCGATATGGCTAACTAACAGTACGGGCAAATAGGCAATGCGGGCAAATGAATGGCCATACATCTAGGTGTAATACGTATCTCCTATCTGTGATATGTACACTTAGCCCATGGCAGTTACCCGTGCAGATGTTGCCCGACGAGCTGGCGTATCGCCGGCCGTCGTGAGCTATGTCCTCAATCCGGGAATGCGCCCTGTTTCCGCTGAAACTCGCCAACGGGTACTGGCAGCTATTGAAGAATTAGGGTATCGCCCTAATGCCATCGCGCAGTCGCTGCGGCGGGGGCCAACTCGCACGCTCGGCCTGCTCCTGCCAGATCACGCAAATCCATTTTTTAGTGAGTTGGCAGCCGCTATTGAGGATCGGGCCTTTGAGCGCGGTTATTTGCTCCTCGTCGGATCTACCTCAGAAGATCCGCAGCGGGAGATGACGTACCTCAATAAATTTCTCGATCGGCAAGTTGATGGGCTTATCCTCATCGTGTCGCAGGATGAGACGTGCCTGGCCGCGCAGCAAAGTGCCACTCCGGTTGTGGCCTTAGATCGTTTCCCGCCAGCCGCCGATATTTCCTCCATCCAAACGGACGGGAAGCGGGGAGCGGAAGAAGCGATTACTCATCTAGCTGATTTAGGGCATCGCCATATCGGGATTATTTCTGGTCCGGAGGGTTTACCTGTCGCGATGGAGCGCCTGCAGATGTGGCGGGCGGCTGCTGCTACCCGCCCCGAAATTGAATGTCGCGCTCAGTGTGCTGCTCCCTATACCCGTGAGGGAGGATATGTGGCGATGGGGGAGCTACTCAAGAGCGAGGTGACGGCGGTTGTTACTGCTTGTGACGTTCATGCGGTCGGAGCGTTGAGCGCCATTCGCGATGTGGGATTAGCTGTTCCAGAGGATATATCGCTCATCAGTTATGACGGGACGGGGATTGCGCGCTACACCCTTCCGCCGTTAACTGTCGTCAGCCAACCTATTGAGTTGATGGGGCAGCGCGCAGTAGATCGGCTTATTGCTCAGATCGCAGGTGAGGTCCACGAGGATATTCATGAGTATCTTGAACCGCATTTCGATGTGCGCTCATCAACGGGACCATTGCGCGAGTCGGGTCATGCTGTGGGAGAAGCGGGTCGTCGCTGATTGGAGAAAATATGTATATGCTGAGTTCTCTTATTAACGGAGTCGCGCAAGGATTCGTTCGCAAGGCTCACGATAAGCAACGATCGAAAAATAATCCCTATGATCCGGTAGTGAAAAAGCCGGCCCTTGCTGTGGCTTTCGTAGGTGTGTTACTGCTGTTGATTTCTGTTTTAGTGGTAATGGGGGCCTGGCAGGATCGGCAGCATGGAGGGGTCGCTATGGCCCTCGCCATCGGTGTGCCACTCGTCGGGGTGTGCGTAGCGCTAATTCTCATAGGGACCTCATTACATTCTGGTGTTGATGATGCGAGGATATGGCTGTTTCTTGGGCGAATATGGCGTCGGGAAGTCTATTTCGAGCAGGTGGACGCCATTAAATACGTCGGTCAAACTGGCTGGGTAAGAGTATCTGCGAATGGTATTAGCCAAACGGTGACGTCTCAATCCGAGGGTGCGGCTTTGGTTTATATACGGATTCTGGAAGAACTACAGTATCGGCGTATTGTGATTAACGGTATCTCGGTTCGGGATGTGCGGTGGGAAGATGAAGCCCACATGCTTCGGAAATACTTATTGACCTATGTGTTTATTGCGCATCGCGTATATCTTGAATCTCATCCACAGACGCGGCTGGCACTGGCAAACTTGTTACGGACTCCGGTTGAATACTCGCGGCGGGAATTTTTGGAGAACTATTCGCGTCCGACCGAGAGCGCGAATTCGGTAGTGGCTGATACGGGGAACATCGTCCAGCATGATCCGGCATACGGGGTTGGCATATCTGAGGGTTCGATCCCAATACGCCATAGCTTTAATGCGGAGACCCCGTTTATGCCTACGAATAAAACTCGGTGGCGTCCTGAGGGGGATTCCGGAGGTTGGGGTGGGCGAGTTCGCCATCCTGGGCGCGATGCCAAGCCACGTAGGGGTCTAAAACTATTCTTTTTGGGGCTATTTTTTCCGGCTGCTGCTTTTCTTGTGGATGTCGCCCTGGTGGGGATATTCGAGAATGCCGAATATTCGACCTATCACACGGTAGAGACGGTGGCGGCGGTGGTGTTCGTCGCCTCGCTTCTTGTGTGTTTGTGCTGTTGGGTTGCGGCTATAGTAAGTGCTGTGCGCCGGAAAGAACCTCCGACACTATAAGCGCGCATTGTGAGGATTCCAGCAGGTTGGGTGTAATGCCTTGCGCGCATGTGTGGCGACGCTGAGATGTGGCAAGAGCGTTCCGGGAAAGCACGCGGGCTGAAAATATGGCGCGCGGGCACGGCTGGAGGGTTAACGCGGCACGTGAGGAAACGTCGAAATATCAAAATGCCTAATGTCTAGTGCGGCGTGATACGTATGAGCTAGTGGTGGCTTAGTTTTTGACTTAGTGTGCCGTAGATAAAAGTAAAATAGCGCATTAATCCAATGAGGTGCTCGCCTGCAGTATTGGGATATAGGCGGATATGCGCATGGTAGATCGTGTGGATATATTGCGTTGAGGTGCGGGTAAGGTGTATGGCTAGTGGCAGGAATAAGCCCGTCAGGCTGCCAATAATATGTGGATGGTCGAGATAAATACTGTGAAGGAGCAAACTGGCGTTCTTTGAGATATGCCTACAGAATTTCCGGTACGGCAGATGCGTCGTGAGTTGGGCGGCCAGTGGTGGATATGCCGATGTGGGTAATGAGCAGAAGATAGAACCTTGGGGATTAAAGGTCGTATTTTCGATAAATCCAATTGTTGCGGGGCGGGATTTCCCTGAATATGAGATGATTCCTCGAAACTATTGCGAAAGGGCTTTCGCTAGGATAATCTGCAGGTAGTGCGACTAAGAACGAAGGTAGTTTTCGGTCGTACCATCCGGTATTGCGCACTGTAACGATGACGTTACGGGCGTGTACATCAACCTGAGGAGCATTATGCGAAGTCATCACTGGACGAGTACAGCCTCAGCACAGAAAAGAATGCGGCGGATGATGGCCGCAGGTTTGGTATGTCTGCTCCCGCTTAGTCTCACTGCGACAGCACACGCGGATCCCATCGCCAATCCTAATTCTGCGCTAGGTTATCCGACTTTCCACGGGGATAATGATCCCGTTCCGGCTGCCCCAGCCGCATACGATCCTAGCCATTCCTACCTTGGTGCGATTTTTGACGCTGACGTCAAGGCAGGTGCAGGAACATCCATTGATAAAGATTTCTGGATTGACGCCATGCTCGCCCGACGCGGCGCCGATCCGACAGGAACTGGCGCTACGGATACCGGCACGTATAAGTACGAGGGCGCTGACCACAATGAATACCTCTTCTCTCGTGGTCGAGCGGCTTTTATGAAGACCCATATTCCAGATCAACTCGGATTCATGGGGGATTTGGCGTACTGGGAGTCCATTGATGGACGCCCGGGTTTCGATATCAAGCTATCCGTCGGGGATAAAACCTTGACGATGAAAGAAGACCCAACGCAGCGCAAACAAACTCCGAGCTACTTCACCACAGTATTTACTGCGGCTGAATCGGATATTAGCGTGCGTGAAGTCAAGTACATGACGGAAAACAACGTGCTGGTTGCTGAGCTGCAAATGAGCTCTCCAAGTGGTGCGACGGTTACCGTTACCGCGAGTAGCCCCTACGCCACTACTGCGAACGAGCAGGGTAACGAGCTGAGCGGGGTCGTACGGGTACAAAACAATCTGACAACAATTTATCCGCGCTTCTCAGGCACCGACATGAAAGCTGCGGATGCTAAGCTCGTCGGCACATACACCCTGGGCGCTGGCGCTGTGACGCGCACAAAGATCCAGCTTGGATTGATTGCTCCAGAGTTGCCGTTATCTCAAACAGAATATGAGGCGCGAGCAACCGGAGATCTGCGCGATCCGGCAGCCTCTTACACGGACCACGTTAAGGCATACAACGCCTGGTGGGTAGCCAATATCCCGTACGTGGAAACCGGCGATGCCACGCACAATATTGATAAAACAATTTTCTATCGTTGGTGGCTGACTCGTTTTAACTTCCTCGATGCAGATATGCCAGGAAATACTTTCCAGTTCCCCACAGCAGTGGAAGGAGCTTTGGGGTACAACAATGCAATCGTGTTAACCACGGGCATGTTCCTCAACGATGTGAAATACCTGCGCGATCCGGCATACGCCTACGGCACGTGGATTAGTGCTGGTGAAGCTGCGAAAGACGGCAAACAATACATTGATAATCCCGGCGATCCAGCTAATTGGCGGCACTCGTACACCCAATACATCACAGATGCTGCTTGGGAATCATATAAGGTTCATGGTGGTCCAACCCAGGTAGCTGATGCATTGGGAACCTATGGTGCGGCCGACGTCAATGGCTTGCTTAACTCCCACTCCGAACCAATCGCTGCCGATAATCAAAACGACAATAAGAACTACCTGATTGACTGGTCCTGGGCATCGATGACGGGTAATGACGCGGATGCGGTGTCATTCGATCAATTCCCCGGAGAGCGAATGGATCGGCCAGAAACCGCGAATCTCTGGGCAAATGCCCGAGCTGCAGCGCAGGCCTATGAAGCAGCCGGCAATACTGCCGGCGCTGCACAGATGAACGACATTGCCGGAAAGATCCAGCAGAATCTGATGAGTGAGCTGTGGAATTCCGATCAGAAGTTACTGCTCTCGAAGTACATTGGTAAGCACAATGGAACCTGGGCGAAGTGGAAGGAAATCAATAACTACTTCCCGTATGCCGTCGGTATGGTTCCGATGGGGAATGCTGATTATGACTCGGCACTGAGACTATTTGCAGACGCGGATCAATACCCGGTGTTCCCGTTCTTCACCGCTAACCAAGCAGACAAGAAAGAATTTGAAGCGGGCGGTGGCCAAGGCTCCAATAATTTCTCGGTGATTAATTCGACGATGTTGTTCCGAATCTACGATGGAGCTATTCGTCATTATCACGCTGCAGAAAATGGCTATATTACAAACGAACAGTTCAAGAAGCTGTTGTATTGGAACGCTTTTGCCCACTATCAAGGTGGCGATAACCGCTATCCCGATCAAAATGAGTTCTGGAATACGGCTACCGGCGCTGATGGCGGAAAGATCGAATACCGATCCTGGATCCACCATACCCAGCTCGGTACGACGAACTGGACCATGATTGAAAGCGTGGCAGGTCTGGTTCCTCGCCAAGATGACGTCATCGAACTGAACCCAATCGTCATCCCCGGCTGGGAGCACTTTACCGTTAATAACTTGTCCTACCACGGCAAGGATCTGACGATCGTATGGAACAACGACGGGCATTACACCGCTCCGGCTGGATACTCCATCTATCTTGATGGAAAGCTGGCAGCAACGGTCGATCGCCTAGCCCATATTCGTTACAACCCGAACAGCGGAACGGTTGAGGTAGCAGATCAGTCCGGGGCAAAGGTCACCACGGCAAACACAACCGGGCTCGGAACAGCCAATAGCGTCACCTATGACAGCACCTCGCGGATTACGGAAATGTTCGCGCGGGCTGGGCGCAATATCGACCCAGCAGCAGCCAGCCAAACTGACGTGGCGCGCGGTGCCGCAATTGAAGCAAGCTATTCCGCGCAGGGGCATGGTGCGGAATATGCGGTGGATGGTCGAACTGTCCATGAACTGTTCTGGGGGAGTGCCGGATCGCCAAATGCGACGGACTCACTGACCCTGACCTTCCCAAGTGCCCAAACGATTGATGATGTGCGGCTCTTCTTCTACCAGACCTCCTCGTCGGCCACTGTATCCGGCTATGCCGAACCGTCGGTATATACCCTGGAATACCAGGACGCCAGCGGAGCATGGAAGACGATTCCCGATCAGGCTCGCACCCCGATCTATCCGCAACCGAATTACAATCACATTCAATTCCCAGCCATCACCACCCAAAAGTTGCGTGTGAATCTGACGCATGCGGCTGGATTTAAGACCGGCGTTAAGGAAATTGAAGCCTTCCATACGGGTATTGCCGCTGGGCCGAGCACGAACCAGGCTCCATCGGTAAGTGCATACGTGGCTGCGAACACCTCTGCGGGGGCACAGCTTATCGGTCAGGTGAAGGACGACGGATTGCCAGCGGGGACGATAGCGGCCACCTGGGAGATGGTCTCTGGGCCGGCAGGTGCAAAGGTAAGCTTTGCTGACCCGCATGCGGCAAGCACCACCGCAACATTCCCTGTCGAGGGCGAATATGAGCTCAAACTCAGTGCAACCGATGGAGAAAAGAGTGCGGAAACGACGCTCAAACTTCACGGCATCCCCTCCGATGGTACGGTGAATATTGCACCACAAGGCACGCCGAAAGCCTCCAGTATTAACACATATCTGCCAAAAGATAACGTCAAGGTTGTCAACGATCTCAAGGTGGATCCGGCTGGATCAAAGCCGAATATGAGCTGGAATAACTGGGGTCAAGGCGATAAAGAACCGTGGGTGCAATACACATGGGCAGCTCCGGTGCCCCTCGCAAAGGCAGCGCTCTACCTATGGAGTGACGGTGGTGGCGTGCCAATGCCTGCTGCTTGGAAGATTCAATATTTTGATAAAGCAAGCGGAAAGTGGACCGACGTCACCCTGAAAGAGGGCGCTTCGTATGACGTGTCCAAGGGTGAAGCCTTGACAGTCCCGTTCCAGACCGTATGGAGTGATCAACTGCGAGTACTGTTCACGCCCAAGCCCGATCAGGCCGTAGGTATCAGTGAATTTGAGGCCTATGCCGTCGATCCTAATGGAGTGGAAGAGGTTGCTCGGATGGTCCCAACTGGATCACAACCAGATGCGCTGAAACTGCCTCAAACCGTGTCAGTGTCCTATCCTGATGGGACGCGAGCCAATTTGGCTGTGATCTGGCCGGAAGTTACTGCCGATCAGCTAGCATCCGATGGTGAGTTCACCCTCACTGGAACGGTCGTTGGATCCTCACGGACTGCCAGCGCACATATCTCAGTTAAATCTGACGCGAATTCTGCGTTTAACAATGGGGTGAATTCTATCCTGCCAGTTGAGCAAAGCGTTGTTCAGGGCAGTGCGCAACTAACTCCGCCGCCAACGGTCACTGGGCGTTACATGAACGGTGGCACGCAATCTGGGCTGAAAGTTACCTGGAATAGCGAGCAGCTTGCAGCCGTGAATCTCAATGCCGTCGGTGATTACACCGTCTCAGGCGTGGTAGAAGGGACGAGCGCTCCGGCTACTTTGACGGTACACGTCATTCCAGGGCGAAATGTTACTCCGCCAGAGAAACTCGAAGGGTGGATCGAGCCTAAGGCAAGCTCGGTAACGACCTCCGTGGCGGCATCGTGGTCGCCAGCAGCCGGCAAACTCAACGACGGTATCGTAGTTGATGACACCTGGCCGACGCAGGACGATCAGGACGTCAATGCGAAAGTCTGGGGCACGTGGGGGCAAGCGGTAGACGGTATGTATGCCGAATATCGGTGGCCGAGCAGCGCGCTAATTGACACCTCGCGGGTTATGTTCTGGGCGAATATGACCGAACGTGACGAAAAGCGCGGCGGGCTGGAGATCCCGGATAGCTGGGAGATTCAGTACTACGATTCTGCCGATGGCACCTTCAAGCCGGTTAAGGACGCGAAATACACCACGGTACGCAATGATCCGTCACGCCATGCCACCGAAGCAGGCGGATGGTCGGTAGCGACCTTTACCCCAGTTGAGACAAGCCGGTTGCGACTGGTTCTGCATCCACATCTATCGGATTCTGCAACCTTTGGAACGGCTGTTGCCGAGTGGCAAGTTCATGCTTTGGCAGAGCAGCCGGCAGTGGATAAGAGTGGGCTGCATGCGGCTCTCGCTGGGGCAGCAGCCTTGCAGCAGGAACGCTACACACCAGAATCATGGGCGGCTTTTGCCGATGTGGTAGCACGCGCGCAGGCAGTGTATGACGATCCGGCGGCGGACCAAAAGAGCGTTGATGCGGCAGCAGCTTCTATCGCTGAGGCACAGAAAACGCTGGTTCTTCTCGCAGATAAGAGCGCGCTTATTGCAGCTATTAACGCAGCACATGCCTTAGATTCTGGCCAATACACCCCGGAATCCTGGGCGCAGCTCGCGGCTGCTGTACAGCAGGGACAGACCGTCGTCGATAATCCGCAGGCCACGCAAGATGAGATTGATCGATCGCGTGCAGCAATCGACG
The DNA here is from genome assembly GCF_046599595.1 of Trueperella sp. LYQ143. Taxonomy (NCBI): domain Bacteria; kingdom Bacillati; phylum Actinomycetota; class Actinomycetes; order Actinomycetales; family Actinomycetaceae; genus Trueperella; species Trueperella sp. LYQ143. The sequence continues at coordinate 24,059 of NZ_JBKIWR010000002.1, forward strand.
CAGCCCGCGCTCAGCTCGTTGGCCGTGCGCCGACGCCCAGCGTGGACAAGGCGGAGTTGAAATCGGCGCTGGATCGCGCGGTGGGCTTGACGCAATCGAATTACACGGTGGCTTCCTGGCAGGCACTCCATGACGCAGTGCTAGCAGCCCAGGGAGTCATGGCGGATGAACAAGCCACGCAAGCGCAGGTTGATGCAGCGCTCCAGGCGCTACTGGACGCGATAACTCAACTGATGCCCACTAATAGCTCAGCTCCTGGTGGAGCGCTAGTACATACCGGCGTGTCGGTAGTTGGAGTGTCTCTCCTCTCGCTCCTTTTGCTCGGCAGCGGTTGGATGTTAGTACAACGTCGACGCGTGAACTAACGTCATGATGTGCGCTGCGGCGGGGAAGTGAGGTCCCCGCCGCAGCGCCATTTTATACGACGGCAATCGCGCCTATCCTCGCGATTATGGGCAGCAAGAGAAGAAGAGTTCGGAAGGCAAGGATGGCACGTATTGCAATGCGAGGTGCTAGCTAGGCGAGGCAGTAGGCACTGGGCAGTGCGCTCGTTAGCGCGCTAGCGCCATGCGATGGTGACGGCGAGGAGTGCTAGAGCGGCAGCGGTAGAGCAGCGACGGGCAAGGTCTTTAGCCTCGGTAGGCAAGGTCTTCAGCCTCGGCGCGATAACGCACAGCGAGGTAGAACGTCAGTACTGCACAATGAAAACAATCGGCGTCGCACAATGGCGACAATATGAACAAGATGTCGCAGCCCGCCCTCGGGCATTACCGCATTAGGGTGGAAACTGCGAGCACTGCTGTGTATCGCGCCAATAAGTATCAGCGAAAAATCGAATCTGGATACGCCGTAACACATTACGATGTGCCATATAACAGTATCCATACGCGGTAACGTCATTATGCGGGTCGGTTTGTGTTGTATGGCGTCGTAGCGCATTACGGTGGTCGTATCGCACGTGGAAAACGAGGTAGCAAAGGAGACGAGAGCGAGATGGAATATCGCCGGATGGGGCGCTCGGGCCTAGTGGTATCAGTTCTGGGGTATGGGGCGAACAATCTTGGTCGTCGCGGAACAGCCAGTGAGGATTTTGCTGGTGCGCAAGCGGTTATCAACACCGCCTTAGATCTGGGTATCACCTATTTTGACTCAGCAAACGTATATGGCAAAGAACCAGGGCTATCAGAAGAAATTTTGGGGCGCGCCCTGGGATCGCGTCGATCTGAGGCGGTTATTGCCAGCAAGTTCGGTATTGCACGTGCTGGCGAAGCAGAGTATCAAGCTCGCGGATCGCGCCGGTATATGATCGAGGCTTTAGAGGAATCTTTGCGGCGCCTCGGTACGGATTATATCGACCTGTATTACTATCACACCCCAGATCCGCAAACCCCGTTAGAAGAGACGGCAGAAGCGCTCAATACTGCTGTGCAGCAAGGAAAGATCCGGTATTGGGGGATCTCCAATCTGGCTGGATGGCAGACGGCGACGATTGCCCAGTATGCCGCTGCGGGAACGCTGGTGGCAACCCAGAATCACTACAACCTCATAGACCGACGTGCCGAGCAGGAAATTTTGCCGGCTGCCGCACATTATGGGATTGGGGTCGTACCGTATTTTCCGCTTGCGGCGGGGTTGCTAACTGGGAAATACACCGATCAATCTGATCCGAATGGGCGGCTGCAGCCAGGTAATCCGAAACTGGCAGCGGCTGATATGGAGCAATTGCGTCGCTATCAGCACTGGTGTGCGCAGCGGCAATACGATCAGGCCCAGGTGGCCATCGCGTGGCTGACTCATCGCCAGCCGGTGTGCTCAGTCATCGCTGGGGCAACTCGCCCAGAACAGCTCATTGCGAACGCGCGGGCGGTGGATCTAGTTTTGAGTGAAGCCGAGCTGGCTTCTTTGGATGAGATCTTCCCGCCAGCCCAGAAAGTGGCGTTGTTTTAAGCCTATGTGGTTGCTTTCATGGCAACGAATGCGGGCATTACCCGCGCAATGTTCTATTATTGAACGGTATCGAGTGCCACTATGGCACACCCGTGGGCGAGAGATGGCCCTTAACTAACTGAACGTGAGTGGAGAAGAGTGAAGCATAACGTAGAGTACTTGAGCGAGACTCGCGCCAAGCTGACTGTTGAAGTTCCAGCCGAAGAATTTGAACCGGCTTATGCCGCCGCCGCAAAAGAGGTGGCGAAGAAGGTAAATATCCCAGGTTTCCGCCCTGGTAAGGCACCGCGTCGCGTGCTGGAATCCAAAATTGGTCGTGGCTACATTATTGAGCAAGCCATTAACGACAACCTTGATACGTATTACCAGCAAGCGTTGACGGAAACGGGCGTGCGTCCGATGGCCCGCCCGCAGGTAAGTGTGGAAGAAGTTCCCGAGATGGCCGGTGCGGAGGATAGCACCGAACTCAAGTTCACGGTTGAAGTGGATTGCCGTCCGGAGATCTGGATGCCGAATCCGGCCGATTTTGCAGTGACCGTTCCCACTGCTCAGGTCACAGACGAAGACGTTGATCGTGAACTCGATCAGCTTCGTGAGCGCTTTGCCACCTTATCCAACGTGGATCGCCCAGCCGCACTCGGCGATTACGTCACGATTGATCTCGTTGCCACGATTGATGACGAGCAGGTTGATGACGTTGCCGGTATCTCTTACCGTATCGGTGATGGCAATATGCTGGCGAACCAGGATGAGGCTTTGACCGGCGCAAAGGCTGGCGATGAAGTCGTCTTTACCACGAAGCTGGCTGGTGGAGAGCACGAGGGCGAGGACGCCACCGTGACAATCACGGTCAACAGCGTCAAGGAATCGGTCTTGCCAGAAGCAGACGATGACTTTGCTCAAATGGCCTCTGAGTTCGATACGATTGCCGAGCTGAAAGAGGATCTGCGGAAGAATGCCGTCAAGGCTAAGGCAACCGCCCAGCTTTCTGGGGCATACCAGCAGCTTCTGGATCACCTGTTGGCTGCCTCTGATTTCCCGTTGCCAGAATCGGTTGTGGAAGAAGAAGTCGCTAATCATATGCGCAACGGTCATGAGAACGAGGATGAGGAGCATGCGCAGCAGCTTCGCGCTGACGTAGAGCGCTCTATTCGCACACAGTTGCTGCTGGATACCTATGCAGAAGCCTTCGGTGTGGAAGTCTCCCAAGAAGAGCTATTTGATTTCTTGGTTAGCCAAGCGCAAATGTACGGTATGGAGCCCAATGATTTCCTGCGTGCAGCAATGCAGGCGAACCAGATCGGATCTTTTGCTGGGGAATTGGCTCGCAACAAGGCGCTCATGTCGGCCTTGCGCCTAGCAAAGGTGAGCGATGAGTCCGGCGCATCCGTGGATGTGGCTGCAGTGTTGGGTGAAGCTCCGGAGAATGAAAAGACTCCAGAGTTCACGGCTAAGCCGAGCGCGTCTTCACGGAAGGTGACTGCTAAGTCAGCGGCATCGGAGGAAAGCGCGAAGAAGCCGGCAAAGAAGGCTGCGCAGAAGCCTGCTGAGGTTAAGGCCGACGCCGAGGTGTTCAATCCGGCGGATCATACCGTTGACGAGGTGCTGGAATACGCACAGAATGCCGACGCGGAAGAGAAGGCCCGCCTGCTGGCCGCTGAGCAGCAGGGTAAGGCCCGCAAGACGCTTATCGCTAAGTTAGAGGCGTAATAGACGCTGGCGGCGGGAGATACCTGTGCGTATCTCCCGCCGCTTTATCATATTGAGGCCTACTGTGTGCCCCAAGCTAAGCGCAAGGGTGCAGTGCTCCCTACCGCAGGGGTACCGCTGATAGCCCTGCGCCATCAGCGAAAGCAGCCGATAAAAACCGACTGCGCGTCGGCAAGCGCGTTAGGGTCGAAATGCACAGAAAAGATCGTGTATCAGATAAGGGCACTGATCGAATGAAGGAGGAGGCATGACAATGCCACACGCAGCCGCTGAGGGGCAAGGATTTGGACTTGGCGACTCAATCTATAACCGGCTTCTTAAGGAGCGCATTATTTGGCTTGGTGATGAGGTAAATGACGAGATAGCCAATATGATTTCTGCGCAGCTCCTTCTTCTGGCTGCGGAAGATCCGGATAAAGATATCTACTTATACATCAATTCTCCCGGTGGTTCCGTCACAGCCGGTATGGCCATTTTGGATACTATGCAATACATTAAGCCGGACGTCGCAACGGTCGCGATGGGAATCGCTGCGTCAATGGCGCAGGTGTTGCTCAGCGCGGGGGCGCCCGGCAAGCGCTACATCACCCCACATGCTCGCGTTTTAATGCATCAGCCATTGGGCGGAGTGCAGGGAACGGCAACGGAAATTCGGATTAATGCTGATCTGATCTTGCAGATGAAGCAGCAACTATCCGAGCTCAACGCCCGCCACACCGGAAAGACAATTGAACAGATCCTGGAAGATTCCGACCGCGATCATTGGTTTACCGCGGAGGAAGCGTTGGAATATGGATTTGTGGATCATATTATTGAAAGCTCGTCTGCTGTTGTTGGCGGCGGGGGCGTGAATCGCTCAACGATGACTCAAACGCAGGAGGACGCACAATGAATCACCTCTTTGCCCAAAGCCAGGCACAGGCATACATGAGTGGAGATTATCCGGTATCTATGGCCGGAATTGGTGGGCAGATGCCAACGAACCGTTATGTTCTGCCAAACTTTGAAGAGCGAACTCCCTATGGGTATCGTCGGCAGGATCCGTATGCCAAGTTATTTGAGGATCGCATTATCTTCCTAGGTATTCAGGTTGATGACGCCTCAGCCGATGACGTAATGGCTCAGCTTCTGGTGCTTGAATCATTGGATCCAGATTCGCCGATCACGATGTACATTAACTCGCCCGGGGGATCCTTTACTGCAATGACTGCCATTTACGACACAATGCAGTATGTGAAACCGGAGATCCAGACGGTGTGCTTGGGTCAGGCTGCTTCAGCGGCGGCGGTATTACTTGCCGGAGGCGCACCAGGGCGCCGCTTGGCATTGCCTAATGCTCGAGTCTTGATCCATCAACCGGCGATCGAGGGGGCGCGGGGTCAGGCGTCAGATATTGCGATTATTGCTGATGAGATTGACCGGATGAATCAGTGGTTTATTGACACCATTGCTGAGCACACTGGTCAACCGAAGGAACAGATCGCAAAGGATATTTCGCGCGATAAGATCCTGACAGCAGAGCAGGCGAAGGCGTACGGGTTAGTCGATCAGGTCCTCGTCTCGCGTAAGTCAAGCCGCCAATTAGAAAGCTGAGTAGCCACTGGGTGGTTACGTGGTTGAAGCCAATGCTTAAGCGTAGCCGATAGGCAGCTACAGTATTGCGGCTACAGCCAACTAAATACAGAGAAAGCTGAACAGAATTCGGCGTGGTGATTGTGTCGCTGCGCCGAATTCGTTATTTCTGGCGTGCCAAAGTGGCAGTCCTGGGCTTTTTGCGGTGGAATGGGAAGGATCTATTTGCCGACGATTCGGCGAAATTCAGAACTCGTCCCGTTGACGATACCAGGAGGTAATTATGTCGCGCACGGCAGATGCGGCTGATACGCTCAAGTGCTCGTTTTGCCAGAAGAGTCAACGGCAGGTACGCAAACTCATTACTGGTTCTGGAGTGTATATCTGTAATGAATGTATCGAGGTGTGCAACGAGATCATTCAGGAAGAGTTAGGTCCTGGGCGGGAAGAGCGTTCTCGACGGGATCTACCAAAACCAAAAGAGATCTACGATTTTCTGAATGAATACGTCATCGGTCAACATGGCGCGAAACGGACGCTTTCTGTCGCCGTCTATAACCACTACAAGCGATTAGCTGCTCAGCATAGCGGGCCATCGGCTAGCACTGAGGATAAGAGCGATGAGGTGGAAATCGGAAAATCGAATATCTTGTTGCTTGGCCCGACGGGTACTGGCAAAACCTATATGGCGCAGACGCTAGCGCGACTATTAGATGTGCCTTTTGCTATTGCGGATGCGACGGCGTTGACGGAAGCCGGATATGTGGGCGAAGATGTCGAGAACATCTTGTTAAAACTTATTGAAGCCGCAGATCAGGATATTGAGGCAGCGCAACGAGGAATTATCTATATTGATGAGATTGATAAGATCTCGCGGAAATCTGAGAATCCTTCTATTACCCGTGATGTCTCTGGGGAGGGCGTACAGCAGGCGCTGTTGAAGATTATTGAAGGGACGGTAGCTTCCGTTCCCCCGCAGGGCGGGCGTAAGCATCCTAATCAGGAATACTTAACGATTAATACGGAGAATATCTTGTTTATTGCCGCGGGGGCATTCGCGGGGATTGAGGAGATTATTTCTTCGCGAACTGGGCGCCGCGGGATTGGCTTCGGTGCGGATCTGCATGAGGCGAAGAAACGCAATGAGCTGCTGCAACAGGCCACTCCGGAAGATCTCCATAAGTTCGGTTTAATTCCGGAATTCGTTGGGCGGTTACCTGTTATCGCCACTGTTGATGAGCTCAGTGAAGATGATCTGGTAGATATTCTGACAACTCCGCGCAATGCCCTGGCTAAGCAGTATCAGAAGATGTTTGAACTGGACGGGGTAAAGCTTGAATTTACCGACGAGGCGCTGCGCAAGATTGCGGCTGAAGCGATTGCGCGGGGCACTGGCGCTCGGGGTTTGCGTTCTATTTTGGAGCGTCTCCTGGGGGATTTGATGTTTGAATTGCCTTCGCGCCGGGACGTCGCACAGGTTATCGTCGATGCCGATATGGTTGATGGTAATGGTGAGGCGAGGTTAGTTCTGACGAATAGCCGAAAGAAAGGCACGAAATCAGCCTAAACGATAGGCGCGTTGTGGTGTGCAGCAGGGCTAGGAGGAGATATGGATACGCCAATTCCCAGTGCGTTAGAGACGTACCGTAAAACCATTGATAATTTGGACGCGGCGCTGGTACATATCCTGGCAGAGCGCTTTCGATGCACGCAACGAGTCGGTGTGCTCAAATCGGAGTATTGTCTGCCTGCTTCCGATCCGCAGCGGGAAGAAGAGCAGATACGACGTTTGCGTCGGCTCGCCGAAGAAGCCGAGCTGGATCCAGTGTTCGCTGAGAAATTCCTGCGCTTTATCGTCGCGGAAGTGATCCAGCATCATGAACGTCTCGCACAAGAACAAACCAAAAACGGTGGGCTCGAACGCTAGGTTCGAGCCCACCGGATCTGCCATATACGGTGGCAGGATCTGTGGCTGGTATGTGCGAGGAAGGCGCCAGCCACACGTTTGAGTTTAAGCGCTGTATAGCCGCTCAATATCGTCAGCGAAATCGCGCAATACTGCCGAACGAATGACCTTCATTGACGGCGTGAGATAACCATTATCGGTGGTGAAATCGATAGGCAAGATGGTGAATTTCCGGATGGATTCTGCGCGCGATACATGCTCATTCGTCCGTTTGACTGCGCGATCAATCGCAGCAATGACCTGCGGATCGCGAACAGCATCCGAAATGCTCATAGGGGGCAGCCCGCGATTTGACAGCCACTGGGGGAGGGCTTCAGCATCAAGCGTGACGAGAGCCGCAATAAAAGGTTTCTGATCCCCGAGGACGACCACCTGGGAGATGATCGGATGGGAGCGGAGTCGATCTTCGAGCTGTGCAGGAGCAACGTTCTTCCCGCCGGCGGTAACGATAATCTCTTTCTTGCGCCCGGTTACCCACACGAATCCTGCCTCATCAACGTTGCCAATATCGCCAGTGCGGAACCAGCCGTCATCGGTGAAGGATTCTGCGGTTGCTTCGGGATTGTTGCGGTACCCGCGGAATACGTGTGGGCCTTTGACGAGAAGTTCGCCGTCCTCGCCGCTGGTGACGTAACATCCAGGATAGGCTGGGCCGACGGATCCGATCCGCAGCGCGTGGGTGCGGTTAACCGTCGTGGGAGCGCAAGTTTCCGTCGCTCCGTAGCCCTCTAAAATCGGAATTCCGGCACCGTAGAAAAAGGAGCCGAGACGTTCGCCGAGTGGCGCTCCACCAGAGATGGCGTAACGTACCTTTCCGCCCATGATGGCGCGCAACTTAGAATAGACGGTGCGGTCGAAGAATTCTTGACGGGCACGGACCAATGCTGAGGGTTTTTCGCCACGTTGAATTGTGCGAGCGTATTCGATGGCCGCTCGGGCAGCCGTGCGGAACATACGGAGTTTGAGTCCGCGACGCGCATTGGCGTCGGCTGCATTGTAGATCTTTTCAAACAGCCGTGGCACTGCAAGGATGAACGTCGGTTTGAAGGATTGCATATCGCTAATGAGGTTCTTAGTATCGGGGCAGTATCCTACTCGCGGATATTCGGCGAACAGGATCGCCAGATTTAAGAACCGTGCAAAGACGTGTGCCATTGGTAAGAACAGGAGGGTGCGGGAGCCCTTTGACCCGAGCAGTTCGTGAAGCCCCTCATCTAACGGGGCGTTCAGCGCTGAATGAAGCATATTGCGGTGGGTGATTTCAACGCCTTTAGGGCGGCCTGTCGTTCCTGAGGTGTAGATGATAGTGAACAGGTCATCTGCTGTTAATGCGTTGATACGGCGTTCGATTTCGTCGTCGGGCACTGAACTGCCGGCAGAGACGAGATGACCTTGGGCGTCCTCAGCAAGCACAAAGACTTTTTCTAAGAGTCCAGATTCGCGGATAGAGTGCATGACGAGGGCCATTGCTTGGGTTTCGACAACCGCGAATCGGGCGGCGGAATCCTCGATAATCCAGCGGGCTTGTTCGCTGGAGGAGGTTTCATAGATTGGGACGGCCACTCCGCCTGCGCATTGTACAGCGAGGTCAAAAAGGGACCATTCGTAGGAGGTGTGTGACATGATGGCCACGCAGTCACCAGGCTGTAATCCGTGGGCAATAAATCCGCGGGCAACAGCGCACACTTCAGAGTAGAACTCTGACCAGGTAACTGGGCGCCAGGTTTCACCGAGCGTTGATTTACGTTCAATGCACACATTGTGGGGCTGTTCGTTAGCGCGCTGACACATGAGCGAGGGGACTGTCATGTCGTCGGTAATTGCTAGTTTTGCGGGGATATAGCTGACGCCTACAGTATCCAGGTAGCTCTCCACGGGCCTTCCTTTCCTGGCGGGGTGCTGAGCCCACGCCGAGAGTATCTGTACTTACCGTACCGTAAGTTAGGGTGAGGAGGGAGAACCTTGCGCAGATCCACTCATGAAATGCGCCACTGGCAACGATCTTATTGTTGCCAGTGGCGCATGACGATTACACATATCAGCAGTTCACTACCTACTAGGTTCTCACAGGGGCGAATTGCCGTCGCTATTTGCTACCGAAGTTAGCTTTTACTCGCCCAGCTCGAAAGCGCTGACGTAGGCGTCCTCACCCGTGCCGGTTTCAATAGTGAACGGACCGGTGATATGCGCGGCCGAAGCCAGATCGCCCTGTACGGTGTTAATAGCTGTTACATCGCCAGCGGGAACAGCAATCGTGACCGAACGATAGGGTAGACGTTGCGACACCTTGTTTTCTGACTTCACCTTACGCAAAGCCCGCAAGGCCCGACCGGCACTGTAAACCAGTTCCGGATCGCCATCAGCGCTTTGCCCGAAAGCTGCCGCCTGCGGCCAGGATGCACGATGAATCGAACCAGTACGATACCAGGACCACACTTCTTCAGTGGCAAATGGCAAGAACGGAGCGAGCAGACGCAAGAACGTATCAATCGCCAGATTTAACGCCACGCGAGCAGAACGCACCCGATGCGATTGACCAGCCTGGGATAGCGTTTCGTCGCGATCGTATGCCCGATCTTTGACAAGCTCAAGGTAATCGTCGCAGAACGTCCAGAAGCACGATTCCGTTACCTCTAAAGCGCGTGCATGATCGAAAGACTCCATCGCCTGCGTCGCCGTCATCACAACCTCGGCAAGCATAGCGAGCATTGCCCGATCTAACGGCTCAGTTACAGCGGTGGAATCGAGATCAACGCGAGCCTCAGCCCCGGCCATCTGCAACGCAAACTTGGCAGCATTCAACACTTTCATTGCCAGTCGGCGACCGATCTTGATTTGCTGCTCATCATAGGTGGCATCGACACCCAGGCGCGCCGAGGCTGCCCAGTAGCGCATCGCGTCAGACCCATGCTGACGCAACGGCTCCATCGGCGTTACCACATTCCCCTTAGACTTCGACATCTTCTTGCGGTCCGGATCGAGAATCCACCCAGAGATAGCAGCATGCTTCCAGGGGAGCGCATCGAACTCAAGATGTGCCCGCAACAAAGAGGAGAACAACCAGGTGCGCAAGATGTCTTGCCCCTGGCTACGCTGATCCATCGGATAGATGTACTCGCAAATATCCTCATCCGTATTCCAACCACCAGCAATGAGCGGGGTGAGGGAGGAGGTTGCCCAGGTATCCATGATGTCAGTTTCCCCGACGAATCCGCCCGGCTTACCTCGCTGATCCTCAGTGAAACCGGCCGGAACGTCAACCGTCGGATCAATCGGTAAATCGGCTTCCTCGGGGGTAATGATCGCGTCATAATCGACATCGCCCGATTCACTCACCCGATACCACAAAGGCAGTGGGATACCGAAGAACCGCTGACGAGAGATGAGCCAGTCCGTATTCAAGCCCTCAACCCAGTTAGCGTAGCGCACACGCATGAAATCTGGGTGGAAAGTCAACTCCTCCCCGCGAGTGAGCAGATTTTCCTGCAACTGCTTGCCATTAGCTTCGGTGTACGGGCGACCACCATTGCGGATGTACCACTGGCGAGAGGTCACGATCTCCAGCGGCTTATCGCCCTTTTCAAAGAAATTAGCTTTGCGCTGGGTCGGCTTTTCCTCGCCAATCATCTCACCAGAGGCTTTTAACGCCGCCACCAGGGCTGCCCGTGCGGAGAAAGTCGTCTTGCCAGCCATCTCCTGATACATGGCACGACCATTTTCGCTGCTGATCCACTCGGGGACCTCATTGAGCAAGCGACCATCCTTACCCAAAACCGTGCGCATCGGTAGATCTAATTCTCGCCACCACTGTACGTCAGTAATATCGCCGAACGTACAGCACATAGCAATACCAGCGCCCTTATCTATTTCAGCGGCTGGATGGGCTAAGACGGGAATCTCCACACCAAAGATCGGAGTGCGGGCCGTCGTGCCAAACAGATGCTGGTAGCGCTCATCATCCGGATGCGCAATCAACGCCACACAGGCTGGCAGGAGTTCCGGACGTGTGGTTTCGATGAGAATATCCCCATCTTGCCCGTGGAACGCCAGGGTGTGATAGGCGCCGGGATAATCGCGGGCCTCCAATTCTGCCTGGGCGACTGCGGTTTGGAACGTGACATCCCACAGCCCAGGAGCCTGCGCCTGATATGCCTCACCGCGGGCGAGATTGCGAAGGAACGCAAGCTGCGTGACCCGCTGAGCCTTCGTGCCGATCGTCTGATACGTCTGTGCCCAATCGACGGATAAGCCGAGATAGCGCCACAACGCCTCAAACTGTTTCTCATCTTCCTGGGTGAGCCGATGGCACAATTCGATAAAGTTCCGACGAGAGATCGGCTTTTGGTCAGCGTATTTGATGGATTTACCATCCCCGCCCTGGTAGGGAGGCTCAAAATCTTCCTCATAAGGCAAAGACGGATCACACCGAACCCCATAGTAATTCTGAACGCGACGTTCCGTTGGCAGACCGTTATCGTCCCACCCCATCGGATAAAACACATTCTTGCCGGTCATTCGCTGGAAACGGGCAATAATATCGGTATGGGTGTAGCTGAAGCAGTGCCCGATGTGCAGTGAACCGGAAATCGTCGGCGGGGGAGTATCAATCGAATAGACCGCCGCGCGTTCGGTATCTCGGTTAAAAGCGTAGACTTGGGAATCCTCCCAAACCTGACTCCATCGTTCCTCTAAACCATCAAGGGACGCCTTTGCCGGGACGTCAATCGAAGCGCGCAATGTTTCATCAGTCATAAGTATATTCTTCCATGTCCTCCTCAGTGATTGCATATTTGGATATGTGACATAGCGCGGTGCATATCCTGCTGAACGTCACGCCTGCAGCGGCAGCTAGCACATTGGCCTACCCCGTCGGGCATTATCCACTATGGTAACGGCTGGCATGATCTGAGAAGTAACAGCGGCGGTTACAGACTCGGCAATGCACAGAACAGTGATGCTCGCTAAGGTAACGCTATGAGCACAGTGCAAATGATGGCAGTTCCTGATCTTCCAGCGATTACCTCCGGAGTAGATGTGGCAATGACGATTGCCCTCCCGATAAAGAAGATCGTTTGGCCTGATGGCAGTATCGGCTTACGGGGAGACGATATTGTGGCCATCGCCGGAAAAATTGTGGCGAAATCGCAAGGGCGTTGGCATAAAGCTGGTGAAAAGCCTGACGCATTCCGCACCCGAGAAGGTATCCCGCAGCCGTTAGGATTAGCAGCTCCAGAAAATGTGCCTTATGCCGCTGGGCAGATTCGTCGTGGATTGGCGGCGCGTTTTGGCGGGCGTCCGGCGGTGATTATTACCGGCTCAGGGTCACACAGCGTGCGCGGGGTGTGCGATTATGCATTGGGAAGCGCTGGATTAGATGTACGCACTGCGCAGGGGCATGCAGTGATTGACGCTATCGCGGCGATGGCGGGATTGCTGATGGAATTAGAGCACTCGCCGGTGGTTATTCTTCGCGATGTCCCTGACGTTATGATCTGGCAGGACCTATGATCGCAGGCACAGCCGGTGGTGCTGAGCAGATTGTGCGTAAGCTGGAGAGGCTAATCGGCTATTAGACAATAAGTAACAATAAGTAATGAGTAAAAGTGCTCAACGCACATGCAGTTTTGCAATACTGCTAGCTTTGGCGATCTGGGATAGCTAACTGGCTGAGCGCTCCATCTCGCTGAAACAGAGAATGGCGCCGCCACTGCTTTCGACTATTTGGTGTTGAATATTCCTACGTTGTTCATCACTTTCTACATTGTTCATCACTTTCGGCGCTCGCTGAGGTCTACGTCGGGCATGCAGGTGTGGCAAGCAGAGATCAATGGCGATAGTGCCCAAAGGAGATCACAGATCCGGCTCATCGCGCGCAGCAATGCTGGTAGTTCACCGTATTGAACGTATTGAGATGGCTTGAAGTGAGCGCGCCTTGACGCGAGGAAAACGTAGGGAGCAGCAAATGCGCATTGAACGCGAACGTTCCAACCTCATCAGGCTTCAGCCCTGTTTGGCGGCAATATCTTCGTCGCGCTTGATCGCAGCAGCCACGGCGCGGGCAACCGCCGGAGTGAAACCAGCTTCTTCCATTGCTAAAAGTCCGGCGATGGTCGTTCCGCCAGGGGAACATACCTCGTCACGTAATTGCCCAGGGGTACGTTCCTGGGCAGCAGATAGCACAAGCCGAGCACTGCCCGCCACGGCCTGTGCCGCAATCTCACGAGCCTGATGAATAGGAAGCCCAGCAGCTAAGGCCGCCTGGGCGAGCGCATCAATATAGGTGTACGTCCATGCAGGAGAACATCCGGCGATAGCGCTGAAAACCGGAAACGCCGCCTCCGGCAATTCGATAGTGCGACCAACGGCGCTAAATAGTTCGGCAACATATTCCCGCGCAGAGGCACATACCTCCTCGGTAGCGTACCATGCCGTCATTGCCTGACCGATTTGGGCATTGACGTTAGGCATTGCCCGCACAATGGGCGTACCAGCAGGAAGCGCGCGAGCCAGGGTGGCACAGGGAGTACCGGCAGCTATTGAGACGATAACGAGGTCGCGTGCGGCAGACCCTAAGTCGGTGAGCGCGCTGGCCATCGCATGCGGTTTAACACCGACGATACAGGTATCACCAGGGCGCAGGCGTTGGGCAAGCTCAGCAATAGACTCCACGTAATGCACAGCGTATTTAGCTGCTAACTCTGCGCCGGCACGATGATTGATTCGGGTGAAAACCACCTCGTCAGGATCGACTATATGTGCGGCCAGAATTCCACGCAGTAGCGCGCCGTTCATATTTCCCATACCAATAAAACCGAGCATGTGCTGTGCCTCCTTGCTGACATTGTGACACATTCACCTGGCTGCGACCTACACTAGACCTAGACTAAACATAGAAAGCTGACGTGTTATGCGCCCTGACGAGGAGCTGATTGAGTCAGTGATTGCCACGTGCGTATCCGGTTCTCACCAACGCTGACTGCCGAAGCGTAAGAGTCTAGGCGCGCGGCAAGCCGCATATCGGTAAGGCATTGAGATGACGCGGCAGAGGGGCAAACGGCGCAGAATATGGCTGCTAACCACAGCGCAGCATCGCAGACAAAGGGGAGGAAGATCATGCCACGTACTGTTCTTGTTACGGGAGCATCATCAGGCATCGGTGCAGCCACAGTTCGGGCATTATGTGCGGCCGGAGATCACGTCATCGCCACTGCCCGTCGTGCTGACCGGCTGGCAGCACTGGCGCAGGAGACGGGATGTTCCTATGTGGTTGCCGATCTGTTAGCTGACGGGGTAGAGGTTCTCAAAAGCTATCTCGATCAACACGGGCCAGTAGATATTCTCATTAATAATGCGGGCGGAGCGCTGGGAGTAGATCCGATTGCCGAAGGAAAAATTGACGAATGGCGTCGGATGTATGAGTTGAACGTCATTGCCTCCTTGCGGGTCACTCAACTCCTTGTACCGACGATGATCGAGCGTGGGGGAACGCTACTGTATATTACGTCCACGGCTGGTCACGATACCTACCCGGGAGGTGGCGGCTATGCGACAGCGAAACATGGGGAGCGGATGATTCCCAATACCTTGCGGCTTGAGCTAGTTGGCACGCCAGTACGGATTATCGAAATCGCGCCGGGGATGGTTCATACGGAAGAGTTTTCGCTGGTGCGTTATCACGGAGATCAGGCTGCTGCAGATGCCGTCTATGCGGGAGTTGATCGTCCCTTAACAGCCGAGGATGTTGCCGAAGCGATCCGTTGGGCGGTGAGTTTGCCAGAGCACGTCAATGTGGATTCGATGATATTACGGCCGGTGGCTCAGGCGTCGAACACGGTAGTGGCGCGCCAGCACGATGAAACGTGATATTGCGCGCAGGTCACTGTGGAACATACCTCGAAAAGGCAGGGCTGTATTAGGATCAGGGGTGCAGTGACCCGGCTATCACCGGCGAGCATTCGGAAGAACAGGCAGATGTACATGTTCTGCTGCCGCCTCTAAACGGTAGCAATGCAGAGCAGATACTGAGCTGGTCGCAACGTTCAGCGGCACAAGCAATGTATCGAGATTGTGCCGCGCCAGCGCGTCAAACAATCGCCCGTCAATCGCCTCAGTAGAACCGAACGGATGGACCCGTCATCGTCCCCAATGAGCGGCTGGCTTTCGCCAGCAAGCGAGGTGGTACCGCGGCATAGTCGCCCTCGCGCACAACCCTGACAACCGTGAGGGGCCTGACACATTGTGAGGCGCGCGATCACCTCCTGACCGCGCCATTGAGGAGTGAGATGTGATGGTCGAAAAGCCGACGAAATATCCGTTGCATCGGGACGAGGACGTACTCGCCTCGCCGAATTTTCCAGCGCTTGAGGATGAGATCCTTCAGTACTGGCAGCAGGATAATACCTTTGAGGCATCCATTGACCAGCGCACAGGGGATGAGTTCGTCTTTTATGATGGCCCGCCCTTTGCCAATGGCTTGCCGCATTATGGTCACTTGCTAACTGGATACGTTAAAGACGTCGTCGCGCGCTATCAGACGCAGCGCGGGTATCGTGTTGACCGCGAATTTGGCTGGGATACTCATGGTTTGCCGGCTGAAATCGAAGCGGAACGCATCCTCGGTATCGAAGATAAATCCGAGATTGATGAACTCGGCATCGAAACATTCAATGACGCATGCCGTTCCTCCGTGCTGAAATACGCTCAAGAATGGAAAGAATACGTCACCCGTCAGGCACGCTGGGTGGATTTCGACGGCGGCTACAAGACCCTCGATCCCACCTTTATGGAATCGGTTATCTGGTCCTTCAAACAGTTGTGGGATAAAGGGCTGGTCTATGAGGGCTACCGAGTCCTGCCATACTGCTGGAACGATCAGACTCCGCTATCCAATCACGAATTAAAGATGGATGATGACGTCTACCAAGATCGTCAGGACCAAACCGTCACCGTCGGCTTACGCCTAGAATCGGGCGAACTGGCACTGATCTGGACGACAACTCCGTGGACGCTACCAGCGAATTTAGCTATCGCGGTTGGCCCGCAGATCGAGTACGTGACGGTAGAAGTGACGCAGGGCCCACTGGCTGGGCAGCGCGTGATTATTGCGCGTGAACGCTTGAGCGCGTATGCGAAAGAACTCGGTGAGGATCCACAGATCGTTGCCCAGTGCCGAGGAGAAGAGTTAGCTGGCAAACGCTACTATCCGATCTTCGATTACTTCTCCCGCGATGAGGAAAAGCCAGGTCCGAATGCCTGGACGATTGCCACCGCAGATTATGTTTCCACGGAAGATGGTACGGGCCTCGTCCACATCGCCCCCTACGGTGAAGACGATATGTTCGTCTTAGCTGGTGCGCAGATCGAAGTTGTGGAGACGGTTGACGCAGGCGGAAAGTTCATGGATAACGTCCCGGACTACGCAGGCATCCAAGTCTTTGAAGCCAATCGAGCTATCACGCGCGATTTACGCGACGCAAGCGGCTCAATGGAACGTCGCCCGCAAGCTGAACGAGCAGTGCTGGTTCGGGAACAGTCCTATGTCCACTCCTATCCGCACTGTTGGCGCTGCCGTAAGCCGCTTATCTACAAGCCGGTATCATCATGGTTCGTCGCCGTGACGAAGTTCCGCGACCGCATGGTAGAGCTCAACCAAGAGATCACCTGGCAGCCGGAACACACCAAGGACGGAATCTTTGGTAAGTGGTTGGCGGGCGCTCGCGATTGGTCTATCTCGCGCAACCGCTATTGGGGTACACCTATTCCGGTATGGCGTTCCGATGATCCGAACTATCCGCGTATCGACGTGTATGGCTCCTTTGCTGAGCTGGAACGCGATTTTGGCCGCCTGCCAGTCGGTCCGGATGGGCAACCAAATCTGCACCGCCCCTATATTGATGAGCTGACCCGTCCTAATCCAGATGATCCGACGGGCAAGTCCACAATGCGCCGAATCACCGACATCCTTGACGTGTGGTTCGACTCCGGCTCTATGCCGTATGCGCAACGCCATTATCCTTTTGAGAATCGGGAATGGTTTGATTCGCATTTCCCAGGGGATTTCATCGTCGAATATGTGGCACAGTGCCGTGGATGGTTCTACACCATGCATGTGCTATCTACCGCGTTGTTCGACCGTCCGGCTTTCACCTCCTGTATCTCGCATGGCGTGATTTTGGGTAATGACGGGCGCAAAGCCTCCAAATCCTTGCGGAACTATCCCGATCCGATGGCGATGTTCCACCAGTACGGGGCGGATGCGCTGCGCTGGATGCTGATGGGATCGCCCGTATTGCACGGCGGCAATCTCGTCGTCAGTGAAGAAAATATTCGGGAAGCCATGCGCCATGTCGTTTTGCCGTTGTGGAATACCTGGTATTTCTTTGCTCTGTATGCCGGAACCTGTGACGGTGGAGCAGGATATGTCGCTAGCGCAATCGACCTCAACGACGCTGAGCGGGTAGCTGGCTTGAATGTGATGGATCGCTATTTACTTTCCCGTACTAAGCTCCTGGCCGACGCGGTTCGCGACCATCTGGATAACTTGGATATCCCGGCGACCACCAAGCTGATCCGTGAATATATTGATCTGCTGACCAACTGGTATGTGCGTACCTCGCGGGATCGGTTCTGGAACGAGGATCACGACGCTTTTGACACCTTGTACACCTGCCTGGAGATCTTGATGCGGGTGGTTGCCCCACTGTTGCCGATGATCTCAGAAGAGATCTGGCGGGGGCTCACGGGGCAGCGCTCCGTGCATCTGACGGATTGGCCGCAACTGCCGGAACACATGGTGGATGCCGAGCTGGTTGCTGTTATGGACGAAGTGCGAGACGTTGTCTCCCATACCCACGCGCTGCGTAAAGCGCATAAGTTGCGCGTGCGTCAGCCGCTGCGTTCGCTCATTGTGGTGACGGATCTGGATTTGGCTCCATTTACCGAGCTGATTGCCTCCGAAGTCAACGTCAAGACGGTTACGATTCAAACCGCAGCTGAATCGGGTCTGCAGGTTCGCCACGAATTGGCAGTTTTGCCTCGGGAACTTGACCCGCAGATTCGACGTTTGACCTCGCAATTATTTGCTGCTGCCCGTCAGGGCAACTGGGAGGCGTGTGACGGTGGAGTGCTGATGCATGTTGATCCGCCGGTTACGCTGCGTCCGAACCAGTACGAATTGAGCACTGCGGTAGATGCAGCAGAAGGCTCAGTTGCCGATGTTCTCGATTCTGGGTCCTTCGTGGTGCTCGATACCGTTCTCGATGCGCAGTTAGAAGCTGAAGGCTACGCCCGTGATGTGGTTCGCGCCGTTCAAGACCAGCGCAAATCTGATGGTCTGCATGTGGCAGATCGAATCCGCTTGACTTTGCGCGTTCCCGAGGAACAGGTAGCGGCGGTCCGTACCCACCTGGAGATGATCTGTCGCGAAACCTTGGCATTGGAAGCTGATGTGGCTGCCGGCGGTGCGGGAATCGAGGTTGTTGTGGAGAAGATCGCGTGAACACGATCGGTCGCCACTGCCCACGCGATGCGGTGCGGGTGGATCTAAGTGCTCAGCAGGCGCAGGAAGAGGCTGAGGTCGCTCGAATTTATCGAGAGATTCTCACCCGAGCGCCTGAGCACAAGGTCCAACCGTCACTTGATCGGGTCCGTACCTGTTTGGATCTGATGGGTAACCCCCAGCAGATGTTCCGTGCCATTCACATCACGGGAACAAATGGGAAGACCTCAACCTCCCGGCTCATTGAAGCACTCATGCGCGAGCAGGGGCTTCGTACTGGGCGCTTCACCTCCCCACATTTATCGTCAGTACGAGAACGCATTGCCATTGACGGTCAGGCCATCAGTGCTGCGGGCTTTATCCAGGCATGGAATGACGTTGCCCCCTTTGTGGAGATGGTTGATCGCGCTGAGCCAAACGGGGTACGGATGAGCTTCTTTGAGGTGTTCACCGTCATGGCGTATGCGGCATTCGCTGATGCGCCAGTGGATGTTGCCATCATCGAAGTAGGCATGGGGGGAACCTGGGACGCGACGAATGTGGTGGATGCTGACGTCGCCGTGCTCATGGAAGTTGCCAAAGATCACGAACGCTGGCTTGGCCATGATCTGACGGATATTGCCACGGAAAAGCTCGGTATTCTCAAATCGGGTGCGCGGCTCATCTGCGCAGAGCAACAACCGCAGGTGATGGAGCTCGTTCAAGAACGTGTAGCGTGCCAAGGAGCTAGCGCGGTGTATTACGGTCAGGATCTGAAGGTTGAGAACCGAGAGCCAGCAGTTTCTGGTCAATTGATAACGGTGTCCACTCCGTGTGCGCGCTATGAGGATATTCCGCTGGCTATGCTCGGAGAACATCAGTCGCGCAATGCGGCGATGGCAATTGCTGCCGGTGAGGCATTTTTCGGCGGGCACGCATTCTCAGCACAAGTCATTGAACACGCGCTGATGTCAACAGTTTCGCCTGGTCGGATGGAGGTCGTGCGATCTTCTCCGCTGGTGATTGTTGACGCGGCACATAATCCGGCAGGCGCAGAGGTGACGATGACGTGTTGGGAGGAATCTTTCCCCGGCACACACGTCTTAGTCTTTGCGGCGATGGCAGATAAGGACGTGGAGGGAATCCTTTCGATTGCCGAGCCATACGTTCATTCGGTTGTGGTTACGCAACTAGATAGCGAACGCGCAATGCCGATTGACGAGGTAGCCCAGATCGCACGGGATGTCTTTGGGGAAGATCGAGTTGCGATAGAACCACAACTCGATACCGCGATTGTCTTTGCTGCCGATGTTGCCGAAAGCGTGGATCCGACGGAGATCACAACCCCGTCTGTGCTGGTTATGGGATCGGTCGTTCTCGCTGGTCAGGCCCGGCGTGTAATGGGGCGTCCGGCTCCAGATGGCGCATAGGCGTGATACCTGCGATGCCCGTCGGGAATATAGCTGACGAACACTATCGCAGTGGCCTCATAGTGCCGATAGGAGAGCGCCAGGCGATTGCGTAGATTGCCCTTGGTGGCGTGCTACGCAAATTAGACTAAATTAGTGGTCCGTTACCGGAACATTTCCAGTGACGGACCGCTACCATAAAGGCATGACTCAGCAGACGTTAATTTTGATTAAACCGGACGGCGTGCAGCGCGGGCTAACTGGCGAGATTTTGCGGCGGATCGAAGCCAAGGGCTATCGCATCGAACAGATGCGTATGTTGACGGCTACGCCGGAGCAACTTGCCGAGCACTATCACGAGCATGTGGATAAGCCGTTTTATGCCGGAGTATGCGCATATATGACCTCTGGGCCGATTGTGGCTGCCGTGATCGGTGGCGATCGGGTTATCGAGGCGGTGCGCACCTTATCTGGCGCAACTCATCCAATTGAGGCCGCTCCGGGAACGATTCGTGGAGATTTAGGGCGCGATTGGGGAGATGGAGAGATCCGCAATCTGATTCATTCCTCCGACGGGGGAGGCTCAGCAGCGCGCGAAATCGCTATTTGGTTTGGCCACAGCGCCTGAGGTAGTGCGTTGAGATATTCGCCTAATTCCGCGCTGTGCGGCGGTAGCGGGCAGTCTTTCTAGCCTAAACTGATTCAGTGCATCTCAAATCCTTGACCTTGCGCGGGTTTAAATCCTTTGCCACGGCAACAACCTTGCGGTTTGAACCCGGCATTAACTGTGTCGTCGGTCCAAATGGATCAGGCAAATCGAATGTTGTTGATGCTCTTGCTTGGGTGATGGGAGAGCAGGGCGCCAAGTCCTTGCGGGGCGGCAATATGGCAGATGTCATCTTTGCCGGAACAGCTAAACGTCCTGCGCTTGGGCGGGCAGAAGTCTCGCTCACCATTGATAACAGCGATGGGGCATTACCAATCGAGTATTCTGAGGTGACGATTTCGCGTACCCTTTTCCGCTCCGGTGGCTCGGAATACGCGATCAACGGGACGGCCTGCCGGTTATTAGATATTCAGGAGTTGTTATCCGATACCGGCATGGGGCGCGAGATGCACGTCATCATCGGTCAAGGAAAATTAGATGAGGTGCTGACGGCAAGTGCAGAGGATCGTCGCGGTTTTATTGAAGAAGCTGCCGGAGTGCTCAAACATCGTCGGCGCAAAGAAAAAGCGTTACGCAAACTCGAATCGATGCAGGGTAACCTGACCCGACTTGACGATCTAACCAAAGAACTGCGCCGTCAACTTGGGCCATTGGCTCGACAGGCAGCCACTGCTCGACGTGCCCAAGTGATTCAGGCAGATGTTTTTGATGCGCGGGCGCGGCTCATGGCAGATGATTTGGCTCAGGTTCAAGCTCGGGTAGCAGCGGGGCATGTTGATGAGCAAAAACTTGCTGCGCAACGCCAGGAGATTATGGAACGGGTGGCACATGCCCGTGAATCAGTGGCGCTTTTGCAAACTCGCGCCGATGCGGCCCATCCGCATATTGCGGCAATGACGGAAAATTGGCAGCGGCTCAGCTCGCTAGTGGAACGTTTCCGCGGTTTAGCGCAGCTCGCTCAGGAACGCGAACGCACATTCGCGCAGCCGCTGCAATCGGTATATAGCGGGGAAAGCCCAGATAGTATTCGTGCTCGCGCCGAGGAATTACGCGAAAAAGAACGTCAGTGTGCTCAGGCGGTTGACGAAACGCGCGAACAGTTACGTCAGGCGATTAGTGCTCGCGAGGACGCCGAGCGGGTGGAAAATGAGATTGACGAGCAACTGATGGCTATCAATCGCTCGTTGGCGGATCGGCGAGAAGCGGTCGCTCGGCTTACTGGAAAGATCGCGACGGCATCTTCTCGCATTGAGGCTTTGTCCCAAGAGCGAGAGCGGGTTGCGCGGGCAACTGCAGAGGCGCGCACCCGCGCTGAGCAGGCCCGGGCGCAGGTGCGCGAGTTAGAAGAGCAAGCTGTTGCGCATACCGACGGTGATGACACGCTTTCTATTGCCCACGAGGAAGCAGCCCGAGAGCGGCAAGCAGCTCATGACAATGTGGATGTGGCACAGCGGGCCATGATGGATGCGCAATCCTCTCTTGCCGAGTGGAGTGCGAAAGCAGAAACGCTGGAGATGTCCCTGGCGGCACCGGATGCGACGGCGTGGTTGATTGACGAACACCGCGTGGGAGTGCGTGGCCTGGTGCGCGATGTCGTACACGTTACTGCCGGCTGGGAAGGCGCGGTGGAAGCAGTGTTGGCAGGTGTGGCTTCGGGTGCGGTGGTCACTGATGTTGATGCTGCTATTGATGCTTTGCGGGCGGCTCGAGATCAGCACTCTGGCCGGCTCGATATGCTAATCATGACCCCGAGGGTTCACGATGCGGTAGATGATCAGGCGCGGGCAGCGCTTGCGGCGTGTGATTACGAGACAGATGTGGCTCAACTGGCCAGTGCTGCCATTGTGGGGGACGATGAGATGGCGCAGGCTCTGCGATGTGCGGTCGCGGGGGTCGTGCTGTGTGCTGATCTGGCTGTTGCCCGTCAGCTATTAGAAGCGGGTGCTCCGGCTGTTGCGACGCCAGCAGCCGATGTGATTTATGGCAATCATGCGTGGGGTGGGCACGTCCAGGCTAGTGCAATTCTGGCTCGGCAGGCGGCCTATGAGCAGGCCAAACAGCAGGCGCAGATGGCAGCCGAAGAGCTTGCTAATGCGCAGGAGGTTCTATCGCGAGCACGAGTTGAATTGGCTCGTACTGAGGAACAGTTTGATACGCTTGCCGGGCAGTTGACCGCCCGAGATTCGCAGATGGCGGCGTTAACAGCGCAGCTTGGCGTGTTACGCCAGACGGTTAGCGCAGCTCAAGATGATGTTGTTCGCAATGAAGAGCGGTTAGAACGCATTGATGTTGACAAAGCAGAGCTGTGTGTTGATGTGGCAGCTTTGCAAGAACAGCATGAGACGTTATCTGCCGATCCGGAGGAATTCGCTGCTAAAGCTAAGGAACTGAGTTTTGCTCGGGAAAAGGCTCATCACCAAGCAGGAATAACCCGCACTGCCGAGACGGATCAGCGTTTAAAATTGCGTTCATGTGAGGAAGAGGTGCGTTTGCATGCCGGGCAAGCGCAAGCCCTGGAGGCTCGAGCGCGCTCTGTGGAGGATCGGATTGCGCGTGAGAGTCGCGATGTGCAGCGCCGTCAGGTTTTGGCCCAGCAGGCGCGTGAGGTGCATGCAGATGCGCAGTTGGCTGAGCAAGCAGCCCAACAGGCTTTGGATACGGTTAATGCTCAGCGGATAGCAGCAGAAAAAGAGCGGGTGGCATTTGAAGCCGAGTTGGCTGAGGCGCGTCAGAATCTGGATCGTCTGGTTGCTCAGGAGCGGGATTTTGACGCACTCGGGCATCGCCACGAGCTGGCCTTAGCGGAACACAAACTGCGCTACTCACAGTTGGCGCAGCGAGCAGTTGACGATCTGGGGATCAGCGCCGATTCACTGATTGCCGAGTATGGCCCGCATACGCCTATTGTGGATCCAGCAGATGAGCAGGCTGAGCCGCGTCCTTTTGTTCGGGCCGAGCAGGAAAAGCGTTTGGCTAAGGCGGAACGGGAATTGACGCGGTTAGGCAAGATTAATCCGTTGGCTTTGGAAGAGCATGCCGCACTGGAGGAACGTCAGAAGTATTTATCTCATCAGCTTGAGGATTTGCGGCGTTCTCGGGAGGATCTGCTCAATATCGTCAAGGATATTGACCGTCGTGTTAATGAGGTTATGAGTGTGGCCTTGGCTGATGTGGCACGCGAGTTTGAGCGCACGTTCGAACGGTTATTCCCGGGTGGGCAGGGCAAATTGGTGCTGACCGATCCAGAATCGGTATTAACGACGGGTATTGAGATCGAAGCGCGCCCGCCGGGCAAGCGGGTGAAACGGCTGTCGTTGTTATCCGGTGGAGAGCGATCGTTGACGGCAGTGGCGTTCTTGGTGGCCATTTTTACGGCACGTCCCTCACCGTTCTACGTCATGGATGAAGTGGAAGCGGCTTTGGATGACACGAATCTCACGCGGCTTCTTGATGTCTTTGCTCAGTTGCGTGACCATTCCCAGCTGCTTGTCATCACGCATCAGAAGCGCACTATGGAGATTGCGGATACTCTCTATGGGATTTCGATGCGCGAAGACGGGGTGACGTCGGTTATTTCCCAACGTGTGAAGGATTGTGCTGGATACGATAGCTGAAATGCGGGGTTTTTCCGCATATTCAGGCAGGAGCTCTGTTAGGTCAAGAATTATCGACGGTTTATCTATGCGGATGGACCGTCAATACTAGAGCGAGTGTAAGTAAAATCCGGTGATAGTAAAGCCTTGACGGCGGCGGGAAACCGTGGGTTGAGGGGTGAAAGTTGGGTGTACCCCGTAGGAGGTCCACCCTGCGGGGGATATCCCCATAATTGATACCGAACTGTAACCAAGTCGCGCCGCGTTGGGGTAGGAATTGCTGAATAAAATCGCCACAATAGAGACGTGCTCACAATCTTGCTTATCTTGTTTTTAGCTGCGTTGTCCCTTGGGTGCGTTGCCCTGGTGCTCAACCATCAGTCCACCATGCATTTATCTAGGCAGTGGGTGATGGAATCAGTGGATGCCTGGCGTTCTAAGAAGCTGACGCGAGATACCTTTGACGTTCACATGGAAGAAACCACTCTCGCTGATCTGTTTACCACTTTCGATCACGATGGCGGAGATCCATACGTTTCGGCTGAGGCTATTGAAGCAGGCGTGACGCAAGTTGTTCGCTCGGATTTGCCGAGAAAAATTCTTGACGGAACAGAAAAAGTGGTGGCACGGGCAGTAGATGTGGCCAGCCATCGGGATTCGCACGGCTCAGGCCAGATGCGTCGGGCGCGTAAGACGGCTTCGCATGGTGCTAATGCGCAGTCGGCGGATTCTGCAGATAGTGATCAAACTGAATGTACTCACAAATCAGCGCCTGTTTCTTCGGGGCGCAAGGCAAAGTCTACGAGTGTGCCGGATCGCGATTCTGCCACAGATATGCGTAAATCCGCCTAGAAAACATGATTAACGTGTGCGCGGCACCGCCTCTAAAAAGTGTAGGCGGTGCCGCGCAGTCGTGTATTGCGCATGTCAGGTAGCACACCTCAAGCTGGTCGGCATTGGAAAAACTGGTCTTGTGCGTCAGACTATAGATGTGATTACTACTGACAATATCCTTATTCTCATTATTGCGATCGCCGCAGTGGCGGCTCTCGGTGTGGCTCTGTTTATCCGGTATCGCCGCACTGATTCTTCACAGCTTCCGTGGGAAGAACGCGAGAGCATTACTGCGCGTGATGAGCCAGAGGCGTCGAGTACCGATCAGATAAGTGATGAAGGGCAGCCGGCTGAAACGCCGACCACCATGATTGAGCGCCCGGAGTCGATTCCGTCTCGGATGGAGCGGTTACGCGGTCGCTTGGCCAGCTCTGGCGCCTTAGGGCGGGCATTATTATCAATTTTGTCACGCGGTGATTTAGCCGAATCGGACTGGGAAGAATTTGAAGAAACCTTGCTTATGGCCGATGTGGGCTTAGAAGCGACGACGGAACTGATGGAAAAGCTGCGCACGGAGACGAAGGTTCGCGGGACGAGTGATCCGGATGTTGTTCGCGATATTTTGCGTACCGAGTTGATTCGCTTAGTGGATCCGTCCATGGATCGCTCCTTGAATACTGAGGTCAGTGTAGATGAGCAGGGTAGCCATCCGGCGGCGATCCTAATGGTGGGAGTCAACGGTACTGGCAAGACGACAACCGTTGGAAAATTAGCGCGCGTGCTGGTGGCCGAGGAAAAGAACGTGATTCTTGGGGCGGCGGATACCTTCCGTGCGGCGGCTGCTGACCAGTTAAGCACCTGGGCGCAGCGGGCCGGAGTGGAGATCGTCCGAGCGGATCGAGAGGGCGCTGATCCCGCTTCGGTTGCTTTTGAAGC
This sequence comes from Trueperella sp. LYQ143, assembly GCF_046599595.1. Taxonomy (NCBI): domain Bacteria; kingdom Bacillati; phylum Actinomycetota; class Actinomycetes; order Actinomycetales; family Actinomycetaceae; genus Trueperella; species Trueperella sp. LYQ143. The sequence goes on from NZ_JBKIWR010000002.1 coordinate 50,169, forward strand.
GATCAAAACTGGAACAGAGCAAGGCGCGGATGTTGTCATTGTCGATACCGCTGGTCGTCTACAGAACAAGGCTGGCTTGATGGACGAGCTGGGCAAGATCAAGCGCGTCATTAGTCGTTCGGCAGCATTGCGTGAGGTGCTTTTGGTGTTGGACGCCACCACTGGGCAGAACGGAATGCGTCAGGCAGAGGTTTTTGCTGAGGTTGCCGGCATTACGGGAATCGTTTTGACGAAGCTTGATGGTACGGCAAAAGGCGGAATCGTCATTTCGGTGCAGCGCGCCTTAGGTGTGCCGGTCAAGTTTGTCGGATTGGGTGAAGGGGCAGACGATTTAGCTCCATTCAATCCGGAAGATTTTGTTGATTCCTTGTTGTCGTAATATCGCGGTAGGGGTGGATTATTCGCTGCTGTGGCGTGTACCCCGTAAACTGTGAGGCAGTTCCCCGACGGATAGAGAGTCCCTAATGTTTAATTCACTGTCAGATCGGATTACATCGTCCCTGCGTAATCTGCGTAAAGCCGGGCGGCTATCGGAGAAGGACGTCGATAGCGTCATCAGCGATATTCGTCGCGCCTTGTTAGAAGCAGATGTGGCGCTGCCCGTCGTGCGTACCTTTACTGCCACTGTGCGGCAGAAGGCAACCGGCGCATTAGTGTCTCAAGCGCTGAATCCTGCCCAACAGGTCGTCAAGATCGTCAATGACGAATTGGTAGCGATTTTGGGCGGCGAGGCCCGTGAGCTCAATTGGGCGGCGACGCCACCGACGGTAATTATGCTCGCCGGTTTGCAAGGTGCTGGTAAGACGACTCTGGCTGGTAAGTTGGGGCGTTGGCTACGAGAAAATGGTCATCGTCCATTGCTCGTTGCTTCTGATCTACAGCGGCCCAATGCGGTTAACCAGCTTCAGGTTGTTGGCGAGCAAGCTGGTGTTGCGGTGTGGGCGCCACAGCCAGGTAATGGTATTGGCAATCCGGTGGACGTGGCATGGTCAGGTGTGGCTCATGCTCGCGAGAACTCCTATGACGTCGTTATCGTCGATACGGCCGGGCGTTTGGGTGTTGACGAAGAGATGATGCAGCAGGCGCGGGATATTCGCGATGCTATCCATCCCGATGAAATTCTGTTCGTCCTGGATGCGATGATCGGTCAAGACGCCGTGAACACCTCTATTGCGTTCCGTAATGGGGTGGGATTTACTGGCGTCGTTTTGTCGAAACTTGACGGTGACGCGCGCGGTGGTGCGGCGTTATCGGTGCGCGGGGTTACTGGTCAGCCGGTTCTCTTCGCCTCTACTGGCGAAAAACTCAGCGATTTTGAGCGTTTCTATCCCGATAGAATGGCCTCTCGTATTTTGGATATGGGCGATCTTTTGTCGCTCATCGAACAGGCGGAGCGCATCTGGTCGGAGAAAGAGGCCGAAGAGCTCAATGCGAAGATGAGCCAGGGGAGCTTTACGCTTGATGACTTCCTGGATCAGATCAACCAATTGCGCTCTATGGGGTCAATGAAGAAGATGATCGGAATGTTGCCGGGGATGGGGCAGTTCCGAGAAGCGATTGCGAATTTTGATGAGCGTGAGATTGACCGTCAGGCAGCCATTATTAAGTCAATGACTCCGGCAGAACGAGCCGATCCGAAGATCTTGAACGGTTCGCGTCGGCAGCGTATTGCCCGAGGTTCGGGGACGACTGTTCCTGAGGTAAATTCCTTGATGGAACGTTTTGATCAGGCGAAAAAGATGATGGCTCAAGTCTCGAATGGGCGCGGGATGCCAAATATTCCAGGCATGCCGAATATCCCTGGAATGGGCGGCGGCTATGGTAAGAAGAAGCCGAAGCGCAAGCAGAATAAATCTGGGGGAAAGAAAGGGCGTTCGGGGAATCCGGCGAAGCGTCGCGCGCAAGAACTGGCAGCCGATAGTGAGGCGCGGGGCGCCGCCTTCGGTGCGGCTCCGGCACAGCAGCCAGAGGTTAACGTCAATGATTTGGCGAAATTCCTGAAGTAATGTCAGATCTGTAACTCCCATACGTTTGGATTCGGTATGACGAATTATCAGCTATCTGGAGTTTTGCGTGGATGTGATCGGGATACCGTATGGGTGGTTGACGGTCGATTATCTGATCGGCAACCAGCGGGGCCAGTTGAGCAGATCCGTGGGTATTGTTATCCCGGTTTGTTAGACTGCCACACTCATCCAGGGCTACGGCGAGTTCCTCAGCCTCTGTCCGTTGAGCAGATACGGCAGCGGCTGAGCATTCTTGCGCGTGCGGGTATTACCGCTGTTCGGGACGCTGGCGGGCAGCAAAATCCGAATATTGCTCATCGCACTGGTCTGCCTAAAGTTATTCACTGTGGGCAGCATATTGCTCAGTACAAGCGTTATCCGCGGTATCTTGCGGCGGAAATTGAGCCGAAAGATCTGGTAGGCGAGGCGCTGCGTCAGCTCGCAGTATCGGACGGATGGATCAAAATAGTGGGGGATTGGATTGATCGTTCCCTGGGAGCCGACGCAGATTTAACGCCTTTGTGGCCGCGTGAGGTTCTCGTAGATGCGGTCCAAGCCGTCCACGAAGCTGGAGGTAAAGTTACGGTTCACAGCTTCGCTCGGGAAACTGTGGATGATCTTCTTCTCGCTGGTGTTGACGGGATTGAACATGGGACGGGGATGACCCGAGATCAGCTTGTGGAAGCACGCGATCAGGGAATTCTTATCACTCCCACGGTGCACCAGATCCGACGTTTCCCGGAATTTGCTCGGGATGGGGCGAAGTTTCCGCGTTATGTTCGCCGTATGCTGGCGATGGATGCTGAGCGAGAAGAGCATCTGGCAATGATGGTTGACGTAGGAATTCGTATGCTGATGGGCTCAGATACTGCAGAGAACGTCGCTGAAGTGAATCTGATTGACGAGCTTATTGACGCAGTAGATGACGGGATACCGGCTGATCGTGTGATGGCTGCTGCGTCCTATAGTGGTCGTCAGTATCTCGGATTGCCGAACTGGCAGGTTGGAGCACCGGCTGACGTCGTCGTCTTTGCAGATGATCCTGAGCAGGATATTGCGGTTGTGCGTCAGCCTCGTCTGGTGCTCATTGATGGGTGTGTGCCGAGATAGCAGCCCTGTGTATCTACGCGGATGGATTATCTGAGCAGATGATCTGAGCGGTATTTTGCAGTATCGGTCAAGGTGTATGAGATGCTCGGGCAATAACTGGCACGAGGTTCAGTAGCTTATTTGCTGCGCTGTAGATAATTGCGCGAGGATCAAAATTTTTCCGGTTCTTCTCCTTCGCAATGTGTTGCCAATGAAAGTAGCAGCGCATAGGCGGAAATAGGCGTATTTTGCTACAGGCTTTACCGCCGGCTTACCGCTGAGTGAAATACGTTGTTGCAGGAAATGCGTCGTTTCCACAAGGTAAACAGATTAAGGGATGGGGCGCAGTCCCTCGTCATCACCTAAGGGCACGTACCCTTCGGGAATATCTGTATAGGATTGCGCATCCTCAATTGGTTCGACGTGGATGACGACATAGCTGGAATCGAGAGACTGCCCGATTGCCTCCTCGACTTGCATGGCGAGATCATGACCAGCTTGGACGCTCCACTGCCCAGGAACTTGCAGATCAACTTTGATATGGCGGTAACGTCCGGCACGTCGGGTTTGCAGCCCGTGAAAGGAAATCTGCCCAGGGCGCGTGAAGGTGCGCAGTGTGGCGACGATGCAGGCGTTTTCTTCATCGGGCAAGGTGACGTCAAGTAGTCCGGCAAGGGCTTGGCGCAACAGCTTGATTCCGGTGGTAATGATGTTGAGGGCGACGCAGATAGCGATGAGGGGATCGAGGAAATCCCAGTGAGTAATGAGGGCCAGGCTTAATCCGAGGATGACGCCTAAGGTGGTTAGAACGTCGGTGAGAAGGTGGATACCGTCGGCTTCTAAGGTGAGAGATCGTTCGCGTCGGCCGATGTGCCGTAAGTAAAGCCCAGTGATTCCGTTAAGGATGGTGGCCAAAACGGAAGCGAGGAGCCCCCAGCCCAGGTGCGTGACGGGTTGTGGATGGAATAGACGGGTGATGGCCGCAATGAAGATAAGCGCTGCCGCACCAAAAATCATTGCCCCTTCAACAGCAGCGGAGAAGTATTCGGCTTTGGAACGGCCGAAGGTGTAGCGCGAGGTTGCTGGCGCAGCGGCGAGTTTTAGGGCGATGAGGGCAATGATGGCGGCTACGAGATTGACGACGGATTCCATCGCATCGGATAGGAGTGAAACAGAGCCGGTTAAGAGGTATGCACCGGCCTTGATACTGATTGTTATGATCGCGACTACGATGGAGAGCCAGGCGTAGCGCACAAGCGCGGAGGACTTCACATGTGCCATTCTTGCGTGTTGTTCGCGCGAGGGAAACAATGTTCATGGCGGTATTTACCACAGTTAGGATGGCAAAAAATAAGGGTTTCGCCGTGGCGAAATTGTGCTGACGTGACCACTACCACCGCTAAAAATATGCCGATGGACTGCCATTGTGGCGAAAAATCTGGCAAGATTAGGCGTTGTACTTGGAGGAAACCGAGCCCCTCTCTCAACTCGGTGGAATCTCAGTTCGGAGCATATCCTGGGTGCATGATATTCCCACGCCGACAGGGTATTTTCCACCAACTAAGAACTAGGAGTGACCGCACAAGTGGCAGTCAGAATTCGTTTAAAGCGAATGGGCAAGATTCGTGAAGCCCACTACCGTCTCGTCGTCGTGGATCAGAAGAAGAAGCGCGACGGTCGCGTCATTGAAGAGATCGGATACTACAATCCGAACACCGAGCCGTCGATCATCGACATCAACTCTGAGCGTGCTCGCTACTGGATTTCTGTTGGCGCGCAGCCCTCAGACGCTGCATTGGTTCAGCTGAAGATCACCGGCGATTGGCAGGCGGCAAAGGGTCTTGAAGGAGGCTCTACGCTCAAGGTCAAGGAAAAGGTTGATCCGGAGCAGGCTCGCGAAGAAGCTGTGAAGGCAGTACAGGACGAAGCGGAAAAGCGTCGTGCGGCTAAGGCAAAGGCACGCGAAGAAGCCGAAGCTGCGGCGCAGCAGGCTGCTGAAGCAGAAGCCGCTGAGGAATCTGCTACCTCGGAAGCTGAGGCAGAGAGCACGGAGGCTGAGTAATGCTTGCCGACGCACTCGAACATCTCGTTCGCGGAATCGTTGATTCTCCGGATGATGTGGAAGTAGTTTCTCGCAATAATCGCCGTGGCGAATTGCTAGAAGTTCACGTAAATCCGGATGATCTTGGGCGTGTTATCGGGCGCAATGGTCGAACCGCAAAGGCACTGCGTTCTGTGATGTCTGCGCTCGCGCCCCACGGTAATGTTCGTGTCGATGTGATCGAAACCGATCGGTAAAACCTGTTTTCCGAGGTTTGCGTATATAACTCAAAAAGGACCCGCCAGGTGTGGCGGGTCCTTTGCATAATGTGAGATCAGAGCCCATCAGCGGAGTTACGTCGCATTGAGCTCGCCGGTCGCGTAACATGCCTGATGTAGTCACGTCGGATTCGGCTGTAAGGAAGAACCGTGCAACTTGTGGTGGCAATTGTGGGATCAGCTCACGGGTTAAAAGGCGAAGTGAAGCTGGATGTGCGCACTGATGATCCGTATAGGCGGCTTGCTCCAGGCGCTATCCTTGAGACTGATCCGGCCGATGTTGGTCCAGTTAAAATTGCCTCTCGTCGAGAATATCGCGGGCAAACCTACGTCAAATTTGCGGAATATGCAGACCGTGGCGTTGTGGAGAGCTTGCGCGGGACAAAGCTCATTATTGAATCCGATGAAGATGACGTAGAAAATGACGCCTGGTTCTCCCATGAATTACAAGGTCTGGAGGCGCTTGATCCAGAGGGCTACGAATTAGGGACGGTGTTAGGGTTCGAACCAATGCCCGCTCAAGATCTGCTGATCGTGCGTGAGCCAGATGGAACGATCACCCGAGTTCCTTTCGTTAAAGCGATCGTGACGGAAGTCGATTTAGAGGATCACTGCGTCGTTATCGATGCGCCGCGAGGATTATTCCACTGCGATCCTATTGATGACGACTCAGACGCGGCGACTGAGTAGCAAGTTGGCGCCTTATGCGATTTGATATCGTCAGTGTCTTTCCGGAGTTCTTTTCGGTTTTAGATCTATCCCTTATTGGTAAAGCCCGCGATCGCCAGCTCCTTGATGTACGGGTTCACGATCTGCGATCCTGGACTCACGATGTCCACCGGACCGTTGATGGTGCTCCCTGTGGTGGGGGTGCGGGAATGGTGATGAAGCCAGACGTTTGGGCATCGGCCATTGACGATCTGCTCTGCGACCAGACGGTGATCGCGATTCCTTCACCGGCTGGCCAGCGCTTAACACAGGCGGCATGTGTGGATTTAGCGAAGAAAGAGCACATCATTGTTGCCTGTGGCCGTTACGAAGGGATTGACGCGCGGGTCGCGGATTATTACGCTCAGGCTGGCTACCAGGTGTGGGAGTACTCGCTTGGGGATTATGTGCTTAACGGCGGAGAAGTGGCGGCGGTGGCACTCGTTGAAGCAGTTGGGCGGCTCGTGCCAGGGATGGTCGGCAATCCGGATTCCTTGATGGAGGAATCACATGGTGACGCCGGGCTGTTGGAATATCCGAATTACACCCGTCCTATTGAGTTTCGTGGGCATCGCGTCCCGAGCGTGCTTGCTAGCGGCAATCATGGGGCTATTGCTCGCTGGCGGCGAGATCAGGCGTTACGACGAACGGTCCAGCGCCGTCCCGATATGATTGCCGCCCTTGATCTGCAAACCTTGGATAGGGAAGATCGCAGCGTTCTAGCTGCCTGTGGTTGGGCGCAGCCGGCGCAAGGTAGCGCTCTAGAAGCAATTGAGATGGGAGCGGCTACTTCGGAAGATAGTGAGCAGCTAGCGCGTCTGGCTCGAGAGACGTTTCCAGCTGCCTGCCCGCCGCATGTGACGCCTGCCGATATTGCGGAATTTTGTGAGCAGCATTTAAGCGAGCGCGCATTTTCGCAAGCTATTGCAGATCCAATGTCGCTTATTTGGGGTGCGCGCCATGACGGTCACCTCATCGGATACGTGTGGGCGCAGTTGGATTGCGTCCCCGATCCGCATGTTGTTGAGCGAATCCCTATTCCTCCTGAAGCCTATGTGGTGTACCTGTCGAAAGTGTATGTGGCTGAATCCTGGCGCGGTAGCGGGGTAGCGCACGCCATGATTGAAAGCATTATTGACGATATTCGTTATCGGGTAGTGGGCGGAGATAATGATTCTCCTCAGCACACGTCTGGGGGAGCAGAGGAACAATATAGATCTATCTACCTGTGGTTATGTACGCATGTGTCGAATAAGCGAGCGCAGAAAGCGTATCGGCGAGCTGGCTTTCGGCGCAGCGGCTCGCGGATTTTTACCGTGGGTGAGCAGATCAACACTGATACCGCTATGGCTCGTATCGTCGATATGCCACAATAAGAACGCTCGCATATATCGTCTCCATATCTGCCGCAGGGGAAGGGGAACGATGTGCGAGTTTATGAGAACGAACGGGTAATCCCGGAAAGCACTCTGGCCTGCGTGCAGGGTGGTAGAGAAGAAGAATGAATATTCTTGACAAAATTAATGCGGCCTCAATGGTCGAGCGTCCGGATTTTCGCGCTGGCGATACGGTAAAGGTCAACGTGAAGGTTGTTGAAGGTAACCGCCATCGTATTCAGGTGTTCCAGGGCGTCGTTATCTCGCGCAAGGGTGGCACGGGCGTCAATGCCAGCTTCACTGTGCGCAAGAATTCCTTCGGGGTGGGCGTGGAGCGTCAGTTCCCGCTACATTCTCCGAATGTGGATTCGATTGAGGTTGTTTCCCGTGGTCGTGTGCGTCGCGCGAAGCTGTACTACTTGCGTGATCGTCACGGAAAGGCTGCTAAGATTCGCGAACTTCGTGAGGATAACAAGTAACGATAGCGAATGTGCTGGCGGCTACGTCGGCCAAGACACTCAAGAAGCGCTCCGGTTGGGGCGCTTCTGTTTTTTTTAACTAGAGATACTCTCTGCCTTAGGAGATGTGATCTACGGAGCGACCGTGGTATGAGGGTGTTTCTCTGATAATCCGATAGAGTTATGCTCAGGTTAAGGAGGTGTTAATGGATCAAATTAGTGCTGATGAGCAGCCCGATTCCATGCCTCCATCGTATCCTCCACAGGAGCGGCCTGAGCGTGCCTCAGTCGCTAAGGAGAATGCCGATTCTGAGACGAAGCGGCGCAAGGGAAAGCTGCGTGCCTGGCTATTAGAATTGGGAATGAGCATTACCCTTGCTTTGCTCATCTCAATCGTTATTAAGACTTTTTTCCTGCAGGCTTTTGAGATTCCTTCAGAGTCAATGGAATCTACCCTCATCCCTGGTGATCGCGTGATGGTCAATAAATTGGCAGATGATGAGGAGTCTTTGCATCGCGGAGATGTTGTCGTTTTTGTTGATCCTGGCAACTGGCTAGATGCATCCGATCATCCACAAAGTAGCGGCTGGCGGGCGGCGCTTAAAGGATTTGCTGAAATGACGGGAATTTTGCCGAAAAATTCTGGCGATCATTTGATTAAGCGCATTATCGGGATGCCCGGAGATCACGTGAAATGTTGCAATGAGGTCGGGCAGATTACCGTCAACGATGTGCCTATCACGGAAACCTATGTGAAATCAGGGGAAGTGCCCTCGCGAACTCCTTTTGACGTCACAGTGCCGCCTGACCATCTGTGGGTCATGGGAGATAACCGTTCGCACTCTAAAGATTCGCGCTATCATCAGGCTGCCTCAGGTTTCGGTTTTGTTCCCATTGACCACGTTGAAGGGCGTGCTTGGTTGCGTATTTTGCCTTTTGATCGCTTTGGTCGTTTGCCCTCTGGTACTGACGTATTCGACGCTGTTCCAGATGCAAAGTAGTCCACGTGATTGTCTATCCTGATCGCGCAATTGAGCGCAGATTGCTCTCCCAATTACATCAGGCTGCTGTGGGCAACCCCAAGACTCCCCAGTTCCTCGCGGGTGTTGATGAAGTTGGTCGAGGTGCCTTGGCTGGTCCGGCAAGTGTGGGCATCGCCTTGATTGACGCACACACTTCCGATGAGTTCCCGCAGGGTTTGCGCGATTCTAAGATGATGACCCCGAAAGCCCGAGCGGAGATTGTTCCCCAGGTTCGCCAGTGGGTGCGGGCCTATGCGGTTGGGCATGCGCCTGCCAGTGACGTCAATCGCTATGGGATCATCGGAGCTTTACGAGCGGCAGCCGGGCGTGCATTGGAACAGCTAGCAGATTTCCCGATAGGGATGGTGCTGCTGGATGGAGTACACGATTGGTGGACGAGCGATGAATTGCCAATCGGCCCCCAACTGCCCGCTATTCCCGTCGTTACTCAGGTAAAAGCTGACGCTCAGTGTGCGGTTGTGGCGGCAGCTAGTGTATTGGCTAAGGTGGCGCGCGATAATCTCATGATTGAGATGGCTTCCCACTATCCGGGATACGATTGGGAACGGAACAAGGGATATTCCTCGGCGCGGCATATCGCTGGCTTGCGAGAGCTGGGGCCGAGTGCAGAGCATCGAACTGCGTGGAAACTACCCAGTTGAGGAGGAGAGGATGCACGAGCTGGAGAACTACGAATCGGATGCTGAGCTAGCTTTATATCGCGAGTATCGTGATGTGGCGAGCTTGTTCCGGTTCGTTGTGGAGACGGAACGACGCTTCTATTTAGCAAATGATGTGGACGTCAAGGTGCGTGCCTCCGCAGCAGGTGATGTGTTTTTTGAGGTGACGTTGACGGATGCCTGGGTGTGGGATGTATTTCGCTCTTCGCGTTTCATTCGTGGAGCGCGGATCGTCACGTTTAAGGATGTCAACGTGGAGGAGCTTAATAAGCCTGACTTGACGCGCGAACTAGAATTCGATTCCTAAGTATGCGCTACCTGGCGTGATCGTGATAGTTGGCGAGATCTTCCTGCATAAGGATGATCTGCGTAGAAAATCGGAGAGGCTGCCCGTGCCTATCACGGCTGGTAGATAAGCGTTTTTATTCGCTAATGTCGGCGATAAAACGCGGGTTTCTGTGAGATGGGATTATCTCTTGCCGCTGTCTGCGTCAGTTATCTGCCTTAGTAGCTAGTTTTCATGCTAGGGCTGTCAGTAGTGCGGTGAAAAACAGGGTTTTGCCGCTTTGTAGTGGGCAGGAACGGGGAGATACCTGCCAAGCTATGCACTGGACGATCTCTAAGAAGCTCACGCTTTCGCGATTAATCTATCCACATGTGTTCATACGGCACAGTAATCCACATATCAGTAGGGATACCTGACGGAAAGTGGATAGGTTCCGGTGAAATCCTCTTATGACGATACAAACACAGAATATTCCAACACGTGTATTACGTTCATGTACCCGACGTGAATTAGGAGTATGGGGAGAAAATCTGGCAACTAGCTATCTGGCAGAACACGATTGGGCTATCTTAGAACGAAACTGGAACACCCGCGGGGGAGAGCTAGATATTGTGGCTTTCGATCCCCACCGCCATGCCTTAGTAGCGGTAGAAGTGAAAACTCGGCGCTCTCGTCGCAATGGCTCACCAGAACAAGCCGTTACTCCGGCAAAAGTTCAACGTTTGCGGGGACTACTCTTGCAGTGGGCTGTCATGCGAAAGAGCTACTGTGCCACATTGGCGATTGACGTTATCGGGGTAGAAGTTGATCCACAAGGGCGGCACGCTATCCATCATATCCAGGACGTGGGATCATGAGCGTCCTCCAATCCGCGCCAGAATCACATGCTCCCCGCGCTATGCCTGCTCCGGCTGGAACGGTAGGGCGAGCACGCACAATGTCATTATGCGGCTTGGCTGCGGCGCCCATTCTCGTTGAAGCGGTCCAATTAAACGGGCTACCAAATTTCACTATTGTCGGTTTGCCGGATGCGGCCGTCAATGAAGCCCGTGAACGCTTGCGAGCAGGATTTCAAGCATTAAATGTTCCCTGGCCAAATCGTCGGCTCACCGTCAATCTTTCACCGGCTGACGTCACGAAATCTGGGACGGGATTCGATCTGAGTTTAGCGGTCGCCATATTTGAATCGATGGGCTACCGATTCGCATATCCTCAGGCCGTTGTGATTGGGGAGTTGGGATTAGATGGATCAGTGCGAGCTGTTCGTGGAGTGCTGCCGGCAGTATTAGCAGCCTCAGAACAAGGGTATGAGGTCGCTGTTGTGCCCAAAGCAAATGAACGAGAAGCACGCATGGTAGGCAATATTCAAGTCATCCCGATTTATCACCTGGGGCAGATCGCCCAACTGTGTGGAATCCCAATTGTAGATATTCCGGATGAGCCACCAGAAGAGGAGAACGTGCGTTCCGACGAGGAATCAACTGATTTTGCAGACGTTTGCGGGCAAGAGGAAGCTATTGCTGGGGTGGAAGTAGCTGCGGCAGGTGGTCATCATGTACTGATGATCGGGCCACCTGGTATCGGAAAATCAATGCTAGCCCAGAGAATTCCCGCAGTTTTGCCCGATTTAACGCCACAAGACGCACTTCATGTGGCGGCTATTGAGTCCGTCATTGGAGCTAGACCAGTGACAGATTTGCCGATTCGACCTCCGCTCTGCGCGCCACATCACACTGCGACAATCGCCGCAATGGTTGGCGGTGGAACGGGTATTCCCCGTCCGGGTGCGATCACGAGGGCGCATGCGGGCATCTTGTTTCTTGATGAATATCCCGAGTTTGCTACGGCGGTGATTCAAGCACTGCGTCAGCCAATGGAAAACGGCTACATTGATATTGCTCGATCCCGTTTTCACGTGCGTTACCCCGCGCGATTTCAACTCATTGCGGCGGCTAATCCATGCCGGTGCGGGCATCGGGGCGATGGAACAAATCAATGCCACTGTACGTCACGCGATAACCGGCTGTACGAATTGGCATTATCTGGCCCTGTTCCGGATCGAATTGATATACAGCTTTCTCTGCGTCGGCCATCGCGAGCGGATTTACGTCGTGGCGGTACGATCACTTCCGATAGTATCCGGCAAAGCATTGCGCTGGCTCGCGAGCGCCAAGAGTGGCGGCTCAAGGAATTACCTATCGCTCGCAATGCGTATGTCTCAGGGAATTGGCTGCGAAATCATACGCGGATTCCCACGGCAATGAATGATCGGATAGATCACGCAATTCAATGTGGCTACATGTCATTTCGTGGGGTTTACCGGCTGCTACGGGTCGCCTGGACGATAGCAGATCTGGCTGGTCACGATTCTCCAAGCGCAGATGACATTAGCTATGCCTTTGCCTTGCGCTCGCGAAGCCGTAGGTGATCCGATGGAATCTGAACGTCACCGTTTTCATGAGGGGAGCCGCCGCGAAGCCTGGATGCGCTGGACGCAAATTGTGGAGGGTGGGGATAGCGCCGCTAATGAGCTTATTCAGCGGCTGGGCCCCGTTGAGGCATTAGTGGCGGTTAGGCAGGAACGGGGATTAACCGCCGCAGAACGACGCAGTCTTCCACGATGGCGGCAGCGCCTATGTGGTACCCACCCTCTCAATATGGCAGCACTTGCGGATCGCGGGATTCATTTGCTGTGCCCCGACGATGAACACTGGCCGATAGGTTTGGCTTCATTGGGCGCGCAGATACCGATTGCGTTGTGGGTTCGAGGATCGGTTAACGCACTGAGCCATCGAAGCAATATCGCTCTTGTTGGATCACGATCAGCCACACCCGCTGGCCTACATATTGCTCGCGATTTTTCTTACGAGTTAGCGGCAGATTTTACTGTCATCTCCGGCGGAGCTTTCGGAATTGACGCTCAGGTACACCAAGGCGCAGTTTTAGCGGAGAAACCGACGGTGGTTGTGTTTGCTGGCGGAGTGGACGAATACTATCCGCGGGCAAATGCTCAGATATTTAATGAGGTCTTGGCCTGCGGCGGGGCAATTGTGTCAGAATCTGCTCCGGGGGCGAAGCCCTATCGTTTCCGTTTTCTGGCGCGTAATCGCATTATTGCCGCATTGTCTGCGGCGACGGTGGTGGTTGAAGCGCCGATTCGCTCGGGCGCTTTATCAACAGCTCGCCATGCGATGCGAATCGGGCGAGAAGTTGGGGCTGTTCCCGGCCCGATAGATCAGCCAGGATGTGTGGGGAGTAATGAGTTAATTCGGCATGGCGCGCATCTGGTTGCTTCAGTGGCACACATTCGCGAGATGGTAGCCCCTATCGGGCAGTGTCTTGACGGGGTTGATCTATTTGAGCTTGCTGAGGACGATGAGGTGACAGTTGAGCAGCGTCGGGTGTTTGACGCGTTGTCGATTCGCCGTTCTCGTCCAGCTCAAGTGATAGCTACCCATTCAGGGATGTCGCTTCGTCAAACGATTGGCGCACTCGGAGCGTTAGCGTTGCGGGGGTGCGTCGAAGAACGTGATGGGCAATGGATTCGCATTACGCTACATTTATGACCTCGATTGCCGAAATTATGGACAGCTATCATCGTGAGCTAGCTGTGCGGCGTGGGCTATCGGAGCATACGGTGCGAGCATATATGAGCGAAGCCCAGTCACTTATTGATTTTTTGGCGCAACATTCAGATGATGTTGCCGCCTCGCTCTACCATCTTGACGTTATGGATATTCGCTCCTGGCTGGCGGCAGAACAATCAGCAGGCCATGCTCGTGCGTCCATGGCTCGACATTCGGCTGCTATCCGTTCCTTTACCTCGTGGCTGTTTCGTCAGGGGCTAGTGAATCAGGATGCGGCTCGTCGGTTGCGTGCTCCACGGGCAGCGCAGGAACTTCCGCGAATACTGAGTGTCAACCAGGCACAACTGTTATTGAATACGGCGCAGGATATCGCTCAGTCAGAGAAAAACGTCGATCCTATTGCGGTGCGAAATTGGGCCATGTTGGAGCTGCTATACGCCAGTGGGATTCGAGTGAGTGAATTAGTTGGATTAACGGTGACGAGTTTATATCCAGACGACACGATGCGAGTGATAGGAAAGGGCAATAAAGAGCGGATCGTACCCTACGGCCGCCCAGCAAGAAAGTCTCTTATGGCATGGCTTTCGGTGCGATCACAGGTGGCCCGTGCGGGAGAACCTGCATTGTTCGTCGGGCAGGCAGGAAACAGAATAGATCCTCGGGTGGTGCGTAAAGTACTTAACGATATGTGTGTAACTGCGGGTGTTCCGCGAGTTAGCCCACATGCGTTACGACATTCTGCAGCGACGCATTTGCTAGATGGCGGCTCGGATCTGCGCTCTGTTCAGGAAGTATTGGGGCACGTATCTTTGGGGACGACACAGCGTTATACCCACGTCAGTGCTGAGCGATTACGGGCCGCATTTGGGCAGGCACATCCGCGAGCCTAGCCTCTAGGAGGTCAGTACAAGAAAAGACGGGAACTGACGCTGATAGTCGTTGGCCAATGCGCAGGGTAGCTCCAATAACGGCGTTTCAGGTAATACGGATAGCGGATATTAACTAATAAAGTCGAGAAATACAGGCGCAAGACGGCGGATGGTGCAACACGGCAAATAAGCGAGGCCTTGCGACAGCAGCGAGTGAGGCTGCGAGCTACACGAGATAGGAAAGGTATCCACGGTATCTTGCCATATTGTGTGCCCTTCTGGAATGTTTATCTTTTCCTGACACGAGGTGCGGCTATGTGCCGCTCAGTTGTATAGCCGGATACGTTGATCAGCAAGCAGCGATAACGGATTGATATACTCTCGTGCACCGCGTTTAGCTCCCCAGTGCAGACACGATGAGGGCGCACAATGCGTGCCGGTGACCACGCCGATTTGTTGCCCACGAATAACCTGTTGCCCGCGCTTAACGTGTATTTCCACTGGCTCGTAAGTAGTCCGGATTCCGTCTGGGTGCTCGATTGAAATGACGGATCGATCATTGATTTCACCTGCATAAATAACTATGCCATCGGCAGCGGCATAGATTGGATCACCGGCATTTAGGGCTAAATCAACCCCACGATGACCGCGATCCCAGACATGTTGCCCAGGGCGAAAGGGACGAAGGACTGCAACCGGATGACCCGATGGCCACATGTACACGGTGTCGGAGAGCGATTCTGCAGAGGAAGGATCTCGTGCGGGTAACGAAGGGATAGCAGGAACATGCGTGGGATTAGAAGTGGAACTGCTGCCAGAATTTCCATCGGTATGTGGCGTAGCTGGTGCATGTTCTGCGGGAAGGCGCTGCTCAGATTCGCGAATGGCAGACCATAAAGCAGGAATATTGCGAGCGGCTGGTGGCAATGAAATATCAGGGACGTTCCCGTATCCGATGTGGAATACTCCGGCAAGAGTGATGAAGATAGTTACGGTTTTACTCATGCCCACAGCATGTCATCAGGAATATAAGGGTCATTTCCTAGGCAATCATGCTGTGAATAGCGAGGGCACATATCAAGCTGTGGAAAGAAAAATCATCACAGTTACTATTCAGGAGCGCCGAACATTAATGCGGTAGCGCCATGAAACCGCACGCAGTATTTCGGTTGCAACATCCGTTTTATGATGGCAATCGCGCCCCGCACTGAATAAAAAGCGTGGCGCATGAGCTGATTTTTATGCGATAGGACGCAACAAAATGACCGACAGCAGGAAGAGAACGGAAAGAGCGAAGAAGAACGATATTAGCTGGCGGATGAATGCGGTTCGGAATGTGAAGACTTCACCGAGTGGGACTCAGATTTTGACAGTTTGCGCTGGGAACGCAGCCGCAAATTCTTAATCTTCGTCCCATGCCGGCGAATCGGACGACTTAAATCCATTGCTCGTACTGGCAGAACCCAATTAAAACGACGCGCTGCCAGCCCAAATACCAGGCACACCAGAATCGCCAAAGCCATACCTAGCTCATAGGAGCCGTGAGACTGGAAAACCGTCATGATACCTGCGGCGATAATAGAAAATGTGGCGTACAGGGGATTAGAGCCAAAAATAGCTGGTGTTCTATGCACGATGACATCGCGAAGCAAACCCCCCGCCGTGGCGGTGATAACACCGAGAAAAATTGACGGGATAGGGGCTAAACCAGCAGCCAAACCTTTTGAAGCCCCCGTTGCAGACCAGCAGCCGAGGGCGAGCACGTCAGCCACTGAAAGGGCGCGGCGAGCCCATCGACCATCGAGAGGGATGAGATAGGCCAGCACCGACGCGCCAATCGCACCTGCGAGATACCACGGATCTGTTAGCGCGACGGGAAAACCAATCCCGAGGAGGGAATCGCGGATCATTCCACCGCCCAGAGCGGTGACAATTCCCAGGGTGAGAAACCCGATGATGTCGTATCCGAGGGCGCGGGCTAGCGTCGCCCCAATTAATCCGTTGGCCAGTACGCCACTGACATCGACCACACGGAAAAGCACGTCCGGATCCATGTAGCTCCCTCTGCTGACCAGATACGACAATCCCCATAGCTGAGCTACTACAGAAACCGGCGAGGACAAGCGCTTAATATTAACGAACATTTAATATTAAGACCTGGGAACTCGGCGGAGACTGCGTTACTCAGTCGGTTACTATTGTGCACGCTCAAGGCTGTTAGCGCGAATACAAGGGCGGAAATAGCTCAGCGGATTTTTTCTTTCCTTTTCCGGCACACCTGCCAATTGCGTCATCGTACCTATCGTTTCATACGTTCAGTGGGTTTAGTGGGTTACCGATTATGGAGGAAACCAAAAGAGGCGAAGAAAGAAACGGGAAGGAAGGACGGGAAACAGGGCAGGAAGAAAGAAGAGGCAAAACGTAGGCAAGGAAAGTAAAAAGTAAGAGAGCAAGGTTCCCTCAGTTACTACGGATGTGCCACAAACAGTTACGGGCATGCACAACAGTTGCGGGAGCGCCGCAAACTAGATACCGGAACGCTCAGGTGTTACCTGCTCTCTCAATCTCAGTTGCAGTGTTCAAGGCTGGCAGGTGCGACCGGAGGAGAGATGCGCGATACGGATGTAGGCAAAACCACCTTTATCTTCTAGGGAGCGCACTGGATGGGGCAGGTCGAGCTGAGGTAGGATGAGGAGGCTGTCTACGGGCAGCAATACGCGTGTTCGTTCGCTGCGCGTGCGCAGTCTCGCATGTTTCGGTGTGTGGGTCATCCTGGTCCAGATAAGTACATGCGATGGGGCACCAGGGCTAGTCGTCAGATGCGGCTAGCAGTAACCGTAAACCTACGCGCAGGTGATCTGCGCCTGAGAAAGGACGACGATGGCAGTCGTTACCCTGAGCCAGCTGCTGGAAGCTGGCGTCCACTTCGGGCACCAAACCCGTCGCTGGAACCCCAAGATGAAGCGTTTCATCCTCAATGATCGCAATGGGATTTACATCATCGATCTGCGCAAGACGATCGACGATATTAACCGCACCTACGAGTTCGTTAAAGAGACGGTTGCTCATGGCGGAAACGTGCTCTTCGTTGGCACGAAGCGTCAAGCTCAGCGTCCGATCCGCGAACAAGCTGAGCGCGTGGGGATGCCCTACGTCAACGAGCGCTGGCTTGGCGGTATGCTGACCAACTTCCAAACGGTGCATGCTCGCATTAAGCGTCTGAAGGAACTCGAGTTGGTGGACTTCGAAGATGTGGCTGGATCTGGTCGCACCAAGAAGGAACTGCTCATGATGCGTCGTGAGAAGGAAAAGCTGGAGCGCACCCTGGGCGGTATTCGCGATATGGTGAAGACTCCGTCGGCAATCTGGATTGTGGATACCAATAAAGAACATCTGGCAGTTGCCGAAGCACATAAGCTGAACATTCCAGTTGTCGCAATTCTGGATACCAATTGTGATCCGGATGATGTGGAATACCGTATTCCGGGCAACGATGACGCTATCCGTTCGATTGATATTCTGACCCGTATCGTGGCAGATGCCGTTGCGGATGGTCTGATGGCCCGTGGCGGTGGAGCTAAGGATGCCGAAGATCCCATGCCCGAGTGGGAACGCGAAGTTCTTGCTGCTGAGGAAACGGCTGCGGCTCCTGCCGAGGAAACGACCACTGAATCTGCTCCGGCAGCCGAGGAAAGTGTTGACGCTCCGGCTGACCAAGCATCTGAAACCGACGAGAAGTAACGCCGAGGAGATCAAGAATGGCAAACTTTACTGCCGCTGACATCAAAGCGCTGCGCGAAAAGACCGGCGCAGGAATGCTTGATGTGAAGAATGCGCTGACGGAATCTGATGGCGATACCGCCAAGGCAGAAGAGATCCTTCGTCTGAAGGGGCTGAAAGTTGCTGCAAAGCGCGAAGATCGCACTGCTAGCAACGGTTTAGTCCTTTCGCACATTAGCGATTCGGATGAAGGTCAGACTGGCGTTATCCTCGAAGTCAACGCCGAGACGGATTTCGTGGCAAAGAACGAGAAATTCATTGCGTTCGCAGAGAAGATCCTCGCTGCTGCAGTCGCCGCGAAGGCCACCACGGTAGCGGAAGTTCTCGCTGCACCCTCGGAGGATGGCACAGTCGAGGATTCGGTGAAGAATATGATCGGCATTATCGGCGAGAAGCTGGGTGTTGGTCGTATTGAGACGCTGAGCGGTGAGCACGTTGAGGCCTACATGCACCGTACCGCCACCGATCTGCCCCCGCAGGTTGCCGTGTTGGTTGCTACGGACGCTGCTGGCGCTGGCGTCGCTCATGATGTCGCAGTACACATTGCGGCAATGTCTCCTAAGTATCTGACCCAGGATGCCGTTCCGGCAGATGTTGTGGATAACGAGCGTCGTATTGCTACGGAGCTGACCATCGCTGAAGGTAAGCCAGAAAAGGCTGTTCCGGCGATCGTCCAGGGTCGTTTGCAGGGCTTCTTTAAGCAGGTTGTGCTGCTTGATCAGCCCTATGCTCGCGATCCAAAGGTTTCGGTTGGCAAGGTTCTCCAGGAAGCTGGCGCCACTGTTACCGGCTACGCGCGCGTTCGCGTCGGTCAGCAGGACTAACCATTACGCATAGCACGTGGGGTGCGCCGCTGACGCACCCCACGTGTTTTTATTACCGCTGAATAGCAATATGCGGGTTCACCTTAGGTGGTACCCAATGAGTAAATACCCCGAGATATGATCTGGCCCAAGCCTGATCGGAGGAAAACAGTGAATATCGCGGTCGCGTACAAGTACGCCCCTAATCCACAAGATGCTCGCGTTCAACCAGACGGCCAGGTGGACTGGTCACGAGCAAAACCTGCCGTGTCAGAAAACGATCCAGTTGCTATTGAGATGGGGCGACGGGTGGCTGCCGCCTGTGGAGCACAGCTGATTGGTGTATGCGTTGGTCCGCAGATTGTTGGAGCTGCGATGGCACGTAAGAACGCTATGTCTCGGGGATTCGATCGTGGCATTATTCTGGCTGACGATCAGAGCGCACAGTGGAATAGCACCCAGATTGCTTCGGCGCTTGCGAGCCTGATCCAGCGGGCCGAAGACGTCACTTTGGTAGTGGCCGGAGATTCATCGATTGATGACGCGCAAGGCGTGGTGCCGGCAATTATTGCAGGATACCTCCAGTGGCCAGCATTTTTAGATGTTATTGACTGCGAACCCACCGATGATGGCTACCGCATTACTCAGCGTGTGCATGGCGGGACGCGCACGGTCCGCGTCAGTGGTCCATGCGTCATCGCAACGACCTCAGATGCCGTCACCCCTGCAGTGCCCTCTATGAAAGATATTCTTGCTGCGGGTAAAAAGCCGGTTGATGTGCTCACGGCCAGCGATATTGACTGCGATGACATAGGGATAACGACGGTGGGATACCGCAAACCGCCCGTTCACCAGCGCAAGAAGCGCATGTTTTCTCATGCAGATGAGCTCGTTGCGGCACTATACGAGGACGAAGTGTTATGAGGGACGATATGACGACGTGGATTGTTACTACAGAGCCAACGATTGCTCCGCTATGCCAACTAGCCGTGGGGGAACGTCACGCTGTTGTGGTGGGCGATTGTGAGATTACTGGAGTTGATAAAGTAACCCGTCTCGCTATATCTGGGCCAGCCGAAGCATACGCACCACAGGTGGTGGCCGCGGTGGCAGCGCAACCAGGAGATATTATCCTCGTCGTAAATAATTCGGTCGGGCGGGTTTACGCTGGGGCGTTAGCGGCTGCTTTTCATGCTCCCATGCTTACCGGCGTTCGGAATATTGCTTCCGGAGCTGCCGTTTTGGGGCGCTACGGGGGAATGACGTTCCAGGATGTACAGTTTGATGGAGTCGCTGTTGGTTTAGTAGAACCAGGGGATATTCCCGCGTCGGCACAATCACACATCTCGATCCAAGCACACGACGCTCATGCGATAGCGCCGTATCCGGCAACATGTGAGAGCGAAGAAACAAACGCTCATGCGGATATTAACCTCAATGCGGCTCGCCGGATTATCGGTGTGGGGCGTGGTTTCGTGGCAAAAGAAGATATTGATTTAGCTCGGCAACTCGCTGCGGTCATTGAGGCGGAAGTCGGGTGTACGCGGCCTTTAGTTGAAGGCAAAGGCTGGATGGAACGTGACGCATATTTAGGGGTATCTGGGCATACGGTTTCCCCACAGTTATATATTGCGGTCGGAATTTCGGGGCAGATTCACCATACGGCTGGGATTGACCAGTCCGAAACGATTGTGGCTATTAATAATGACGAGACGGCAGCAATCTTTGATATTGCTGACTATGGCTTAGTGGGTAATCTATACGAAGTTTTGCCGAAGATGACGAAAGCTGTGCGTCAGCATAAGAACGGATAGACTGCTCAGCGTACCAGTTCTTTACTGCTCACGAGGAGAATCATGACGGACTACGATTTTGACGTGATTGTTGTGGGCGCAGGCATTGCGGGAAGCGTCTGTGCGACTTTACTGGCTCGCAGTGGGGCTGAGGTTCTTCTTATCGAGCGTGGGGCAGAGCCCGGATCTAAAAATCTATCTGGCGGTGTGTTCTATCCGCATGTCATGACGCATATCTTTCCGGATTTCGTCGAGAGCGCTCCCGTTGAGCGGGTAATAACTCGCAATGTTGTCGCGGCATTGACCCCGCACAGTAGCGTCAGTATGGATTACTGGGATCAGCGTCTGGCTAACCCCGTTAATGCCGTATCGGTTTTGCGTTCCAAACTGGATCCGTGGTTGGCACAACAAGCTGAGGAAGCAGGCGTTTCGCTCATTAGTGGTGTCAAGGTTGAGGGTCTATTACGTGACGGGCCCTACGTCAGTGGGGTTGTCGCCACCGGCGAGGAAATGCGGGCAAAGGTGACGGTATGTGCCGACGGGGTGAATTCCTTTTTAGCCTCTGACGCAGGTTTACGACCGGCAGTATCTGCACATCATCTGGGTCTGGGAGTCAAATCCGTCATCCAGATGGAGGAAAAGACTATCCAGGAACGTTTTGCCTTACGTGACGGCGAAGGTGTTGCATACTCCTTTATTGGGGACGCAACATGCGGGATTCCGGGCGGGGGATTCCTCTACACCAATCGGGATACGATCTCGATCGGTGTGGTTCTTTTGTTGGATGCGCTAGCGCGTAGTGGAAAGTCAAGCTCAGATATTCACGATCATTTCTTGTCGCATCCGGCAATCGAGCCGCTCATTCGTTCCGGTGAGGTCATTGAGTATGGCTGCCATTTGGTCGCTGAGGGAGGCCAGCAGATGCAGCAAGAGATCGTGCATGATGGACTGCTCATGGTTGGTGACGCGGCCGGATTTACCCTCAATACTGGCTTGACGTTACGGGGTATGGATCTTGCGGCAGGCAGTGCGCAAGCGGCTGCACAGGCAATTACTCAGGCCCTGGCGGCTGAGGATTTCTCGCGTTTGCAGTTGCGTTCCTATCTTGATCATCTGAAAAATAGTTTCGTCGGTGCGGATATGCATACCTATCGGAAAGCCCCGAAGTTCTTTGAATCCCATCCAGTAATTTTTGATGGTACGAGCGATCTGCTGACAGACATTCTCTATCGAACGTATCGTCATGATGGCCAGCCGAAAGATCGCCTCCTCCGTCATGCCCGAACGGCGTTGAAAGCATCGTCGGTGAAGATGTCCGACCTTATCCGTGCAGGTATTGGTGCTATTCGGTCCTTGTAGGAGGAAAACAGATGTCTTTTAATCTGGATAGTGTTAACGAGAGGTTAGCACGAAATGTTTTTCACACGGACGACGAATCCCATATCGAGGTCGATCAGGAGGCAGCTCGCCGAACTCGGGCTGGAGAATTGTTAGAGCGGATATGCCCAGCGCATGTCTATCAGGCGCATCCAGATGGAACTATCGGCGTGGAATATGCGGCATGTTTGGAATGCGGTACCTGCCTGCGGGTAGCCCCGCCTGGGGTGCTGCGATGGATTTATCCAACTGGTGCTAGCGGCGTCCACTATCGAGAAGGATAAGTTTGCTGCGTGGCGTATAGCTGCTTGCTGCGTGGCGTATAGCTGCTGTAGGGATGATGTATAAGTTAGGTAACGTCAGTCATATCAGGCAGGAACTGTGTGGCAGAAAGTTGCGCGAAGAGTTTAATGGCGTGAGGTGACAGGCGCTAGGTTTGCGTACATACCCGTAAACCTAGCCACGGCAAAAGTAGGATCTTCTGCGCGCAAAAGCACGCTCGCTTTTCTGCCGGGCGGGATCGCTTTTTCTCTTTTCCCTGCCCTGCTAAAAATCAATCGCGGGTTTACCCGAGGGGAGAGTTCGAGCGGATCGCCGAATTTTCGCCTAGATAACGCGAACTATTATGACGCGCTATCTAGGCGAGGTGTTAGGCCTTACTGGGCACGAATAGAGCGACGCTGTAAGCGCTGTGCTGAGCGCCGCCGCAGTTGGCTGTTACGTGCGGAATCTTGCCGTGGATGGCGGTCATGGTAGCCGTCGCGCCAGAACAAAATAGCCAGAGT
Organism: Trueperella sp. LYQ143; assembly: GCF_046599595.1. Taxonomy (NCBI): domain Bacteria; kingdom Bacillati; phylum Actinomycetota; class Actinomycetes; order Actinomycetales; family Actinomycetaceae; genus Trueperella; species Trueperella sp. LYQ143. The sequence goes on from NZ_JBKIWR010000002.1 coordinate 73,107, forward strand.
TAACGCCAGCAAGATGAACAAGGTGACCATCATATAGGCCAAGAAGAATCCGACGTACCAGCCGGTATTTCCGGTATGCAGGCTAGGACCAAGCCAGAAGATGGCGGTGATGACAGCATTTCCTATTGCGGTTGTGATACGTTGACCGGTTTGTTGGACGCCACCGGCAGTGCCACCGTGCTCTGGTGGTACATCAATCATGGATTGAGTTTGATTTGCCGCGCCCATACATCCTTGACCAAATCCGAGGATCGTCAGCGGAATAGTGAGCCACCAGAACGATAACCCGTGCTCAATTGCCCATACCACGGTTGTAACGCCGAGGATTCCGACGAGCATGAGCGTCAAGGCCATAACTTGCACGCCACGACCGTGTTCAACGGCGCGCTTGCCAGACCAAATAGCTGCGTAGGCTGCGATGAGCGCGTCTGGTAGGGAAACTAATCCAACTTCTAGTGCGCTGGCGTCAAGTGCGTTTTGTAGGAACATGGCCAGGACTACGAAGATTGACGTCGTTCCCATGAATTGAGCTGCTGAAATCGCCGAACCATAGGAGAAGGTTTTAATTCGGAATAACCGCAGGTCAACCATTGGTTCATGCTCGTGTGCGGCGTAGAACTTCTCCCATAGCACCCACACCACAATAAGAAGGAACCCAACAGGAAGTAAGAACCAGAACCACATGTGACCGTGGGTCATAAATGGAAGCATGATGCACAAGACGGATAGGACGAGTAGGAAGCTCCCGAGAGGATCCAGATCAATTCGCGTGCGTGGCTTATGGACGACGCCTTCTTTGCGGCGCATAGCGATGTATTCGCGGCGGGCTTCCTTAGCGCGTTTGCCGACGTGGCGCCGTTCTTTTCCGAAGGGCAGCCAGCGAAGAGCGAAAAAGATGCCGATAAGACCGAAGGGGAAGTTGATAATGAAGGACCAACGCCAGCCATTTTGTGGCCCAAGCAGGGAGATAAGGCTGCCGGACATCAATGGTCCAGCCGCAACAGAGGCCGAGATAATGAGTCCGAAAAGAGAGAAGGCTTTAGCTCGGGCATGGCCGGTGAAATAGTGCAAGATGAGGCCGGTGATTTGGGGGGAGTACATTCCAGCGCCGATACCCTGCAAACACCGCATCATATTGAGCATGATGGCTGAGGTAGATAGGCCAACGAGGAGAGAGGCGAGGGTGAATACGCTCAATCCCACGACGAATGCCGATGAGCGCCCGAAAAGATCGCCGATCCGTCCGGCCGGAACCAGTAAAATGCCGAAGCACAGCGCATATCCGGATAACACCCATTGCAACTGAGTTGACGAGGCATCGAGGGCTTTCCCGACGGTGAACAGCACGTTGTTGACGGAGGAGACTTGTAAGAGTGACATCGTCAGTGGAACGAGCAAGACCAGAAGAATTTTGTTGCGGTCATAGATCCGATCCGATCCGGGAACGCGGATATGACGAGGATTCGCGTCCGGCTGGTTCGGCTGATGTTCCTCGGGCAAGCGTGATGACATGCAACAGTCCTATTCGTATTGCTGGAATGAAAAAAAGGCGCTTTAAAGCGCCGTCACTAGGGCTCAGGGTAACACCATCATTTTCTTGATAGCTAATAGCGTCCTGGAAAGTGTGAGCAATGAGGCAGAAAGTGTAACGGTTTTACGGCACCGCTTAATGCGCAACTCCATTTTCGCAGTGGCTAAGGAAACGACGCACAGGTATGAGCCGATCTTGAAAATACCGCTGGGAAAGGGCGGCAGGTTAGACTGTTGTTATGACCCAATCAGTGCGCATCGACCAATGGCTGTGGGCGGTACGCCAGACGAAAACTCGGTCGGCAGCAACGGCAGCGTGTCGAGCTGGGCATGTGCGGATTAATGATGAGCCGGTAAAAGCAGCGACGAAAGTTGCTGTGGGGGATACGGTTCGCTATCGAGTTGCCGGTTGGGATCGAATACTCCTGGTTCGTCAGCTAATAACTAAACGCGTCGGTGCGCCGGTGGCACGAGAATGCTATGAGGATCTCACGCCAGAGCGCCCGCGGGTGGCGATGCCTATCATGTTCCGACCATCAGGGGTTGGGCGCCCGACGAAGAAAGAACGACGCGAATTAGATCGACTCTTAGGTCGAGATTCGAACTGGGGACGAATGCGGTAAACTCAGGTCAGTACCGGAAGAAAGGTTCATCCATGACCCAGGACGATAACCATCCGCGTCGCGTTTTGTTGAAACTCTCAGGAGAGGTGTTTGGCGGCGGGGCGATTGGGCTTGATACAGAAGTTCTTATCCGTATTGCAAACGAAATTAAAGCGGCGGTTGATGACGGAGTTCAGATTGGCGTTGTCGTTGGTGGCGGAAATTTCTTTCGCGGCGTCGAACTACAGGAAGCCGGCATGGAACGCGCACGAGCTGACTACATGGGAATGCTCGGTACCGTCATTAATGCGGTCGCTTTGCAGGATTTTCTGGAAGGTGCCGGCGTTCCCTCGCGAGTACAGACGGCCATTACGATGGCTCAGGTAGCTGAAGCGTATATTCCGTTGCGGGCGATCCGTCATTTTGAAAAAGGGCGCGTGGTGATTTTCGGCGCCGGTGCAGGTATGCCCTATTTTTCGACGGATACCGTTGCGGCCCAGCGAGCGTTAGAGCTCAAATGTGATGAGCTGTTGGTGGGAAAGAACGGCGTAGATGGGGTGTACACGGACGATCCGCGGAAGAACCCGCAGGCCGTCAAGCTAGATACGCTCACGTATGACGATGCTTTGCGTCAGGGGTTGCGTGTAGTTGATGCTGCAGCGTTCTCCCTGTGCCAAGATAATGACATGACAATGCGGGTTTTCGGTATGGTTGAACCCGGAAATGTCACCCGTGCCTTGCGCGGTGAAGGTATTGGAACACTAGTAACAACGAACTGAGGACCTGATGATTGACGAAGCTTTGCTTGGCGCTGAAGAGAAAATGGAGAAGGCCATTGACGTTGTGCGCAATGAGTTTTCCAAGATTCGCTCTGGCCGTGCGAACCCGGAGATGTTTACCTCGTTGATGGTGGATTATTATGGCGCTCCCACCCCACTACAGCAGTTAGCCTCGGTGACTGTTCCCGAAGCGCGAACGATTATCATTTCTCCGTATGATCGCTCTGCTATGCGAGATATTGAACGCGCAATCCAAGAGGCTGATCTGGGGGTTAATCCAACAGATGACGGTCAGGTCATGCGAGTAAATCTGCCAGCTTTGACGGAGGAACGCCGCAAGGAATACGTCAAGTTAGCACGTGGCAAGGCAGAAGAGTCACGAGTGGCGATTCGCGCGGTGCGCCGTAAGGCAAAGGACGAGCTGGAGCGTATTAAGAAAGACGGAGAAGCTGGCGAGGATGAGGTGGAGCGCGCAGAAAAGGATCTTGAGGCGCTCACCAAGCGCTTCACCGATCAGGTAGATGCGCTTTTGGCCAATAAAGAGACCGATCTTATGGAGATCTAAATGCCGCAGGCATCCATGCAGCAAGCCGCGAATATCTATTCGCGGCTTGCCCCGCATCCGCCACGGCCGCCGCGCGAGACGACCTCGCGCGCGGGGCGTAATCTGCCGTTGGCAGTTGCCACTGCGGCGGTTTTGCTCACCATTGTGGGAGCATCTCTCGTATTTCGAATCGAGATTTTTGTTGCCCTGGCAGTGCTGTGTTTGACGATGGCCTTGTGGGAGGCAGCAGGAGCACTGCTTGCGCGTGATTTCCGTATTCCGTTTCCAGTTTTAGCGTTAGGGCAAGCCCTTATGCTGGTGGCGACGTGGAAATATAGTCTCGGGGTGGCGTTCCTTGTTTTATTGGGCGTTTTCGCGGTGACCACTGCCGCAACGCTTGTGATAAAACGTCAAGGGGCGCTCACTGACGCCTTAGCTGGATGTTTTACGGTGAGCTGGCTGGGGCTTTTAGGCTGTTTTGCGGTTGCGATGGCGAAGATGGATCATCCAGCTTTGGTTATCGTGACGTTCATCTTACTGCCGGTAGCTAATGATACGGGCGGCTGGTGCGCCGGAGTTCTTTTAGGAAAACACCCTATTGCGGCTTCGATTTCTCCGAAAAAATCCTGGGAGGGTTTTGTCGGATCGGTTGTGTTGAGCCTGCTCGTCGCTATCGTCATGGCTGGCATAGTGCTGAAAATATCGTGGATTTGGGTCATCGTCTTAGCAGTGGCGACCCCCATAGCGGCAACCGCCGGTGATTTTGCGGAATCGCTGGTTAAACGAGATCTTGGCGTCAAGGATATGGGGGCTATTTTCCCTGGTCATGGCGGAGTATTAGATCGCATTGACTCTATGCTCTTTTGTGCGCCTGTGTGTTATCTCGTATTCGCTTTGGGCTTTGGTCTGCTATGACAAATGAGATGGCAGAATGGTGCCCGCTATGAATGCTGAAAAACAAGTACGTCCTCGGGTAGAGCACGGCCCGCGTCCGACCCTGTCTTTTGAACAGCGGCGTCGGGCTAAACCACCGAGCCATCTTGCCGATCTCGATAGGCAACAGCGGCGAGAAAAACTCCGTGAGTTAGGGATTGCCCCGTATCGTGCCGATCAACTATCTGTGCATTATTTTGACCATCTGTGCGTTGACCCGTCGGCAATGAGTGATATTCCAACAGCTCAACGCGAAGAACTTGGCGCGCTATTGCTGCCGCCACTGCTGGAGAAAGTCAGCGAACAACGGGCAGACGAGGGGAAAACGTTAAAGATTTTGTGGCGTCTGTTTGACGGTGCAGTGGTCGAATCCGTTCTCATGGCGTATCCCGATCGGGCTACTCTGTGCCTATCTTCGCAGGCCGGATGTGGGATGGCATGCCCGTTCTGTGCAACTGGGCAGGCAGGATTGACGCGCAATCTATCGACGGCAGAGATCGTTGAGCAGCTCAGAAGCAATATGCAACTGGCTCGGGAAGGCGCATTGGGCGAGCCGGTTCGGGTGAGCAATGTGGTGTTTATGGGGATGGGCGAACCGATGGCGAATTACCGTGCTGTGCGCGATGCGGTTCATCGGATGGTTGACCCGTCGCCGGAGGGATTTGGATTATCAGCGCGGCATATCACGGTATCTACCGTTGGTTTGGTTCCTGCTATTGACCAGCTTGCTGCCGAAGGGATCCCTGTGACTTTAGCGGTTTCGCTCCATGCACCAGACGACGGGCTTCGCGACGATCTCATTCCGGTCAATTCCCGATTCAAAGTCGGAGAACTCCTGGATGCCGCCTATCGTTACTATCGCAGCACGGGGCGCCGAGTTTCGATCGAATATGCCTTGATTAAGGATATGAACGACCACGCCTGGCGGGCAGAACTTTTGGCGGCAGAATTGAACCGACGGGGCCGCGGCTGGGCGCATGTGAATCCGATCCCATTGAATCCCACTCCGGGCAGTATTTGGACGGCGTCGACGAAGACCGCTACACGCCGTTTCGTCGATACACTGTTAGCAGCGGGTATCTCGACAACCATTCGCGATACCCGTGGGTCGGATATTGATGGCGCATGTGGGCAGTTGGCAGCCGAGGTGGTTGATCGGGATAACGTTGCTCGACGAGCGAAGCAGGCGCAGGAGAAAGTCGATGCTCGGCTCGCAGAACATCGCGAGAAACCGCATGATCTGGCCGATCAACTGGCTGGTCGAACGAGTGAAGCATAGGGGAGAGGCATGGCACATACGTTTAAGCGAACGGGGACATTGCGCGCAGGGTACAACCCGGAGCAAGTGGACGCATTTCTGGCTCGGGCGAAACGCGCCTATTCCGGGGACAGCTCGGAAGATATTACAGAAAAGACGGTGCGCTCGTGTGCCTTTGGCTGGGTGCGTAATGGATATGATCCTTACCTGGTAGATGCCGCCTTGGATCGCTTAGAAGCGGCTTTTGTACAGCGACGCCGAGCGAAGATCATGGATGAGCACGGCGAGAAGCGCTGGTTGGAGGAGACGTACGCTCAGGCACAGACCTTGTATCCGCGATTGTTGCGCCCTGCCGGAGAACGTTTCGCCGACGCCTCAGATACTGGCTACTCCAAGAACGAAGTAGATGCATTGTTGAGCAAGATCGCTGCGTACTTTGATGCTGAAGCCGAGTTGACGTCTGAGGATATTCGTCATGCCACATTTTCTGCGGCGCGTGGGGCAAAAGCGTATGACGAAGCCGTTGTTGATGTCTTTCTTGACCGCGCTGTTTCTGTGCTGCTATCCGTCGAATAATCTGTGGTATCGCTTATGCGTGACGTCGTTATTCTTGGCTCAACCGGATCAATTGGCACTCAAGCGCTGGAGGTGATCGCCGATCATCGTCAGGAGTTTCGTGTTCGAGCGCTAGGGGCTGGGGGCGGTCACTTAGCACTTTTGGCTCGGCAAGCTGCAGATTTTCATGTTGATGTGGTGGGGATTGCCCAAGAGAAAGCCACAGAGTTTGCGCAGCTATGGTCAGAGCTTTTCCCGTCTTTACCCCAACCGCAGATCGTTGCCGGAACTCAGGCAATGACGCACATTGCGCAGATGTTGACGGGAGATAGTGAAAGCTCCGGTGTCGTGCTCAACGGCATCACTGGATCCGTGGGATTGCGCCCGACCTTGGCGGCCTTGCGTAGCGGGGCTACGCTTGCCTTGGCCAATAAAGAATCCTTAGTGGCAGGCGGATCTTTGGTGCGTCAGGCAATGTCCTGGCCAGGGCAGATCGTTCCGGTGGATTCTGAACACAGTGCGCTCGCGCAGGCTTTGCGCGGTGGACGTCATGAAAAAGGGCTGACCTCACCCGTCCTATCGGGTCATAGTGAAGTGCGCCGGCTCATCCTCACGGCATCCGGTGGACCATTCCGCGGTAAGACGCGAGATGAGTTGCGCGAGGTGACGGCACAGCGAGCTTTACAGCATCCGACGTGGGATATGGGCCCAGTAGTAACGATCAACTCCTCAACCTTGGTAAACAAAGGCTTAGAACTGATTGAGGCGGCATACCTGTTTGATATGCAACCACAAGATATTACGGTGGTAGTTCATCCGCAGTCGGTGGTACATTCCATGGTGGAATTTTGTGACGGCTCAACCGTGGCGCAAGCATCACCGCCAGATATGCGCCTGCCTATCGCTTTGGGGCTCTCGTGGCCGGATCGCTTAGATACGGTGGCTCGCCCGTGCGCCTGGGAGGAACCCTGTGCATGGACTTTTGAACCCTACGACCATGAGGTGTTCCCTGCCATTGATGTGGCGCGGCAGGCGCTCGCAACTTCTGCGTTACATCCGGCGGTATTCAATGCTGCCAATGAGGAATGTGTGGCGGCTTTTGTGGCGGGGCGTATTGGGTATTTGGATATTGTCTCCATCGTCAGTGAGATCGTGGAGGCCTTTGAAGATGCTGGAGAATTGAGCGTGGCAGCAGTGGAAGCGGCTGAGGATTGGGCGCGGCAGGCAGCTCATCAGCGGTTTATGACAGCAATTTAAGGCGTAGGATGTACATTCTCGGAGTTTTGGTTCTCATCTGCGGCATCGTGATTTCGGTTGGAATTCACGAAGTCGGGCATCTGTATCCGGCGAAGCGTTTTGGCGTGAAAGTCTCACGATATTTCATTGGCTTTGGGCCGACGCTATTTTCTCGCACGATCAATGGCACAGAATACGGGATTAAAGCTATTTTGTTGGGCGGATATGTGTCGATTGCAGGCATGTTGCCCCCAGCGAAGCCCGGGACTCGGATTTACACTCGCAAAGGTCAACTCACACTTGCTGAGGAAGCTCGTCAGGCTTCCGCTGAAGAGATTGAATCCGGAGAAGAAGATCAGGCATTTTGGCGTTTACCTGCCCGCAAGAAGCTTGTGGTTATGTTCGGTGGGCCGCTAACGAATGCGGTAATTGCCTTGGTATTGCTGACGATCGTTATGTCCACGATGGGAATGTCGACGTTGACGACGACCATTGGCTCAATCCAACCGTGCGTTCATGGCTCTGAGTGTTCTGCCCATGATCCACATAATCCGGCTACTCCGGCGGCCCTATCGCAGTTGCAGGTGGGTGATACGATCCAGGCGTGGGGTGGTGTGCCGGTGGAGAACTGGGATGAGTTGTCGGCTGCGATTGCTGCTGGTGGGATGCAGGAGCTACCTGTTTCTATCATTCGTGACGGAAAGCCGATGACAGTGCAGATTACGCCGATTGATCGGGCACTGTTAGGTACGGATTCTGCTTCCCAATCTGATGATTCAGCGACGCAGCATCGTCCGTATGTCGGAATTTCCCCGACGGTGGAACGTCAGCGGGTTTCCCTTACACGAGTACCGGCGCAAGCTGCGGATATGACGCTGGCAACTGCGGGAATCCTCGTCAAGCTCCCAGTGAATCTGTGGAATACCTCGGTGGCTTTGTTTTCCGATCAGGAACGTGATCCAAATTCCGCTATTGGAATCGTCGGAGTTGCAGATCTTGCTGGGAATATCACCGCAAGCGGTAATGCGCAGTATTCGGGGATGGATCGGCTGGCAGATTTGCTGATGTTACTGGCTTCGCTCAATATTTCCTTGTTTTTATTTAACCTCATTCCACTGCTTCCGTTAGATGGCGGGCATATCTTGGGGGCTGTGATCGAAGGAAGTAGACGTCATATTGCGCGGTGGCGGGGGCGCCCTGATCCGGGTGCATTTGATACGGCGCGGCTTACCTCCTTATCGAATATCGTGTTTATCTTGTTGATTGGAATGACGATATTGCTTGTGGCTGCTGATATTTTCAAGCCAGCTTTTTGATCTGCCGGCACTGGGTATGGGGATAGAGCTGAGCTACTGTTTTCCGCTGTGAGATGGAATGACGATCTGCTCCAGTATGGGCAGATATGTAAGTGGATATGAACTGCTATTGCCGTATGTGAGGCGATACTGCGGCTAGTAGACCCTGGTAAGAAACGTCGGTACAACACATATTCGGATTGTGGCTTTTCGGACGGTGAACCTGCGTGAAGAGTGAGAGATTAGGTGAGATAATCACATTCGTGAATACAGTTTCGCTAGGTATGCCCTCAATAAAAGACGCTCCGGCTGTGATTGCGCCCCGGAAAAAGACTCGCCAGATTACCGTAGGTGATGTGCGTGTTGGTGGTGACGCACCTGTTTCCGTTCAATCCATGACCACAACAAAGACGCATGACATCGGTGCGACCTTGCAGCAGATTGCGGAGCTCACTGCCGCTGGCTGCGATATTGTGCGGGTTGCGTGCCCAACCGATAAAGACGCTGAAGCACTTGCTGTCATCGCGCAACAATCCAATATTCCGGTGGTGGCAGATATTCATTTTCAGCCGCGGTACGTTTTTGCTGCTATTGAGGCTGGCTGTGGTGTGCGGGTTAATCCTGGAAATATTAAGAAATTCGACGATCGTATTCCGGAGATTGCGGCAGCGGCAAATGCCAATGGCACAGCTATGCGTATCGGTATTAATGCCGGGTCGCTTGATCCGCGTCTGTTACAAAAATACGGCAAAGCCACTCCGGAGGCTTTGGTGGAATCGGCGGTTAATGAGGCTCGCCTATTTGAGGACGCTGGATTCTATGATTTTGCCATTTCCGTTAAGCATCACGATCCGGTGGTGATGGTGCGGGCCTATCAACTGTTATCCGAAGCGGGGGATTGGCCTTTGCATTTAGGGGTAACAGAGGCGGGGCCGCAGTTCCAGGGGACGGTCAAATCCGCGGTCGCTTTTGGTGCGTTACTTGCACAGGGGATTGGCGATACGATTCGAGTTTCTTTGTCGGCGCCGCCTGTTGAGGAAGTTAAAGTTGGCGAGGAGATTTTGCGCTCCTTAGGTTTGCGCGAGAAGAAGCTGGAGATCGTCTCATGCCCTTCGTGTGGGCGGGCGCAGGTGGACGTCTACACTTTGGCAAATGAGGTCTCTGAAGGATTGAATGATATTACTTTCCCCTTGCGGGTGGCCGTGATGGGCTGTGTCGTCAATGGTCCAGGTGAGGCACGTGAAGCAGATCTGGGAGTGGCCTCAGGCAATGGCAAAGGGCAGATCTTTGTGCGTGGGACGGTGGTTGATACTGTGCCGGAAGATGAGATTGTTCCGACGTTAATTGCCCGAGCGAGAATCGTGGCACAAGAGATGGGCCTCGTATCAGATCCAGATGCGCGCCCTGAGGTGATTTTCTAGTGTTATGGCGACGCCGAGCACTGACGATGCGCCGTTTGGGCGCATACGATCGCAGCGCGGCGCTCGCCTTCTTAGATCGCGATCCGGTATCCACGATCTTGGCGCGGGTGCCATTGGCAGAGGCGAGGTCTTTGCGTCCGGCACACGCTTTAGGATTATTTGATGCTCAAGGGAATCTGTGCGCACTGTGTTGGCATGGTGCCAATCTTGTGCCCTGTGGTTTTGACGAATCCGGATTGGATATTTTAGCCAGAGAGATTCGTCAATCACGTCGGATTTTCAGTTCAATTGTGGGTTCGGCAGATCAGGTCATGGGATTGTGGCAGCGTATTGAGCATCGTTTTGCCCGTCCGAGAGAGATTCGGGATAATCAGCTATCAATGGTGTACGGCGGTCAACCGTGCGTTGCGCCAGATCCGGCGGTGCGATTAGCTGAAGTGGGCGAGGGTGCGCTTATCGTTCCGGCATCGGTGAGTATGTTTATCGAAGAAGTCGGTTATGATCCGCGCAGTTATGGTGATATGTATGCGCGGCGAGTCCATGAGCTGGTGCGAACGGGGCGCACGTTTGTTCGCATGGGGCGCGATGTGCGCGGCGAGGAGCGTGTGGAATTCAAAGCGGATATTGGAGCTTTGGGTGGTGGCGTGGCGCAGATCCAAGGGGTGTGGACGGCTCCAGATGTGCGGGGGCGCGGCATTGGTGCGGCTGCGATGGTGAGCGTCGCCCAGGAGATCCAACGTCGGATTGCCCCAACGGTTTCGCTCTATGTCAATGATTACAATTTTGCTGCGGTGCGGGCCTATGAGAAAGCTGGCTTTATTCAAGTAGGGCAGTACGCCACGATTTTGTTCTGAATTACCTATTAGTTCCGAGCAGGTTTTCCTGGACGTCTTTCTTGTTGTGGCGATGGGTTCGCTACACTAAAGACGTGTTTAAGATGTCAAAGTCCTTTATTAAGACCCTGCGTGAGGATCCTGCTGACGCGGAGGTCGAGTCCCATAAGCTGTTGGTGCGTGCCGGATATATTCGCCGCACTGCTCCGGGCGTGTACACCTGGCTGCCCTTAGGTTTGCGCGTCTTACGTAAGATTGAGGCGGTTATCCGCGAGGAAATGGATAAAGCAGGCGCACAGGAGCTGCTTTTTTCAGCATTGCAGCCGCGTGAACCCTACGAAAAGACGGGGCGTTGGGATGAGTATGGCCCGAACTTGTTCCGTCTGCAGGATCGCCGCGAGAATGATTACCTTTTAGCTCCGACGCATGAGGAAATGTTTACGTTGGCGACGAAAGATATGTGTTCGTCGTACAAGGATTTGCCGCTGGTGATTTACCAGTTCCAAACGAAGTTCCGCGATGAGGCACGCCCTCGTGCTGGCTTGTTGCGAACCCGTGAGTTTGTCATGAAAGATGCGTACTCTTTCGATGTGAATACGGAATCCTTGGCTGCTTCCTATCAGCTTATGCGCGATACCTATGAACGGGCTTTTACCCGTCTGGGCTTACCGTATGTTATTTGCCGGGCAGTGGCTGGGGCGATGGGTGGCTCTCATTCGGAAGAATTCCTCATGCCGTGCGCGATTGGTGAAGATAGTTATGTGGTCTCTGACGGTGGGTATGCCGCCAACGTAGAGGCTGTTACGACGCCTGATCTCGGGGACGTGGATTTTAGTTCAATTGGTGATCCGGTTGATATTGATAGCCCAGATGCGAAGTCGATTGAGCGCCTGGTTGAGGTTGTCAATGCCGCCTATCCGCGGGCAGATCGGCTCTGGGAAGCGGCCGATATGTTGAAGAACGTTGTCGTGGTGGCCACCTATCCTGATGGTGAGCGCGAACTGATTGTGATTGGTATTCCTGGTGATCGGGAAGCAGATCTGAAGCGAATTGAGGCGCAGTTGGCACCGGCAGAAGTCGAGATGGCTACGGCTGAGGATTTGGCTGCACATCCAGAGCTGGTTGCTGGTTATATTGGGCCGCGGCATATTGGTCCGAATTCTCCTAAGCGCACCTATGACGATAATGGTGTGGCGCACGGTTCGGTTCGGTATTTTGTTGATCCGCATATTCGTCGTGGGTCGGCGTGGATTACGGGTGCAGATCGGCCTGAGTGGCATACCGCGAATATCGTCTTTGGGCGTGATTTTGAGGTTGACGGGACGATTGAAGCGGTTGAAGTGCGCGATGGTGATCCAGCACCGGATGGTTCGGGGCCGTTGCGTATGGAACGCGGTATTGAGATTGGGCATATTTTCCAGCTTGGGACGAAGTATGCTGACGCGCTGGGCCTGACGGTACTTGATGAAAATGGTAAGACCCGTGTGGTGACGATGGGATCTTATGGTATCGGGGTATCTCGTTTGGTTGCTGCGCTTGCTGAGCTAAATCATGATGAGCGTGGTTTAGCGTGGCCGGCGCTGATTGCTCCAGCAGATGTTCATATTATTGCCACGGGTAAAGATGAGCAGATTTTCCATACGGCACAGAGTATTGCTGAGGAATTGGATAGTCAGGGTATCAGCGTTATCTATGATGATCGCCCACGGATGTCGGCGGGTGTGAAGTTCACAGATTATGAGCTGATCGGTGTGCCGCGAGCCATCGTGGTGGGGCGCGGGCTTGCTGACGGTCAGGTGGAGCTGCGAGATCGACGCGCTGGGGAGAACATCTCAGTGCCGGTTGATGAGATCGTTAGCCGCGTGGTCGAAGATGTGCGATCGGTGCGCTAACTAATTGCGCTAGCCGCACTGTTTATGTGTTGCGTTACTAAACGTGCCGTAAACCAGCAGGTAGCGAGCTAAGTTGGGCTGAGCGGTGCCTCCCGTAGCCGATATGATACGGGAGGCACCGCTGTATTCTGCCTCAGCATGGTTCGTCAGATATATCGGATAGCTTGTTGCGGGCTGTCTCGTCAGAACAGTGTATGGTCTGTGCGTCTCGGTGGCGGCTGCGGAGCCGTCATGCATATAGAACCTGTGTAGAGCCCTCTGTATCGGAAAATTGCCCTGCGGCACGGGTCGTGAATAAGAGCGAGACGTATCTCGGGGGGGGGGAGAGAGAGAAAAAAAAGAGAGAGGAGGGAAAAGAGGGAGAACGGGGAACAAACAGAAAGGCAAATTCTGGTGGTTGGTGCAACGCGCGTTAGTTGGTTCGTCGTTTATTGCCTGCGTTTTGGTGGTGCGTCCTAGCTTAGTGTTTTCTAGGGCTTTGGTGGAGTTCGTTTGCGCTGTGCTGCACGATAACGCCTGGTAGGGGCATGGCAGTAAAACCATATTGCTGCACGGCGTTTTCCTTAAAGCTAATTATTGAAAGAACACCCGGAACTGGTAGCACCTCTCGCGGGTATGTGCTTTGCGTTAGGCGCCCGCTTTCTTCTTCTTCGGTAGCTCAGCCCTTAGCTACTGGAGCGTACTAATCCAGGTAGCGCGGCTATCGGGGGAGCATCTGGATAATCGTGGTAGAGGTGGCACACAAAAGACGCGATATGTTGGCGATCTGTTGCGGGTGCCTGCTGAGCAGCCAGGCTTAACTGCTGTGTGAGAACGTCGTAACTATCAGTGAGGGGATCATGCGAAGGCGGTGGGGCAAGAGCTGGGCGAGTATCCGATCCGCCAGAAGCAATCTGGGCATCCAAAAGAGTACTAAGTAAAGCGATTCGCGCTAGCGGGAGGTCGCGCTGGCCAATTTGCATGTGGGATGCCGGAATCTCAAGCCACTGGCGGGCGATTTCAATATTTTCTACAGCAGCATCGTTGCTCAGGGCGCGCCCTACGGTGAGCAAATCGTATGTCCCGCACTTCTCAGCGCTGGAGACGGACTGAGTATAGGCCGATATTCCGATGGCAACGGCGGTTGGTCCAGCTGAGGAGGTGAGTGCTTCGTTTGCAAAGGAACTCAGTGCGGCCGGCAACATCGAGTAGGAAGCAGTAGGTAATTGTGGGTTAGCTTGCCCTTCGGGAGCACCCTGCGGCCACGGGACCCATACTCCGCCTAGCGCCGATACCCATTCTGTCGCGGTTGAGTGCATATTTCCGTCAGACATATCGGCGATCTGTTGGGCATGGACGGCGAGTTCTTGCCGTGCTTCCTCGCTACTATCGAGGGTCGGCACCTCAGGATCGTGGCTTATATGGGTGCCAGTAATGACCATTACGAGCGCAAAGATTCCAATACCGATCACGAGGCTGCCAATAAATCGCAGCGTTGACGCGTGTGTAGAAAGTGGCATAACTTTATCCTGCCATACGGCACGGGTAAGCTGTGACTATGGCAAAAGAACGCGAAATCGCCGATTTACTTCGTCCGGTTATCCAGGAGGCAGGGTTATACCTGGAATATGTGCGGGTAGTGCGCGCTGGAAAGCGTACTATGGTGCGGGTAATTGTTGATCTTCCGGAGGGGCCTGGCGGCATTACTCCTGATAGGCTCACTGAGGTTTCGCGAGCTATTTCAGCAGTAATGGATCAGGAAGATCCGATTGCCGGCGCATATACCCTGGAGGTCAGTACGCCAGGAGTGGATCGGGCGCTGCGTGAACCACGGCATTTCTCGCGAGCGCAGGGGCGTAAAGTTGCAATAACGCTGAGAAGTGGGCAATCGCTTATTGGTGAGGTGCTGGAAGCAGCGAGTGATAGTGTGAGTATTGCCGATGAACACGGTACTCAGATGGTTGCTTATGAAGATATTTCGGCTGCCAGTGTCGTTGTGGAGTTTTAGGAGCTTTAGGAGCTGACATGGATATCTCGATGAATGAGTTGCGGATTGTTGAATCCGAACTCGGGGTGAACCTTGATGTCTTGCTTGGCGCTATCCAGGATGCCTTGCTTCATGCCTACTTGCGGGTGCCGGGCGCGGTCAAGGGCGCGCGTGTTGAGCTAGATAAAGCGACGGGCTCTTTTGTGATTTGGGCGCCAGAGTTTGACGAGGACGGAAACGTCGTCGGCGAATTTGATGATACTCCCAACGATTTTGGTCATATTGCGACGTCAACCGCCCGTATGGTGATTAATCAGCGACTGCGAGACGCGGAGACTGCTCGTATCCTGGGCGATTTCCAGGATAAGCAGGGCAAAATTGTTGCTGGCATCGTCGAAGGGCCTGCAGGTAGCCATCCGGATTCGCGCGATCTTTTCGTTGAATTAGGTGAAAATCATGGGCTGTTGCGCGCTGAGGAACAGATTCCAACGGAACGGCTCTCTCGCGGGGATTTAGTTCGGGCACTCGTCTTAGATATTTCTGTTTCATCAAATGGGGCTTCGATTCGGCTGTCTCGCACGCATGACGATTTTGTGCGTCAGTTATTTGCCTCGGAAGTTCCAGAAATTGCTGACGGTACGGTTGAGATCGTATCGCTCGCCCGTGAAGCCGGGCATCGCACGAAAATTGCGGTGTGGTCATCGAATCGCGCTGTTGCGGCGAAGGGATCGTGTATTGGTCCGAATGGGCAACGAGTGCGGGCAGTAACAAAAGAATTGCATGGCGAGAAGATCGACATTATTGATTACGACGATGACCATGCGACTTTTATCGCGGCCTCGCTATCTCCGGCAAAGGTTGTTCGGGTTGATATTCTCAACGCTGATACTCGCCAAGCACGAGCAATTGTGCCAGACGATCAAGCCTCGCTAGCGATTGGGCGGGAGGCTCAGAATGTGCGCCTAGCTGCTCGGCTAACGGGATGGTCAATCGATATTCGCAAAGAATCGGAAGATCCTATTTCGCTGCGGTCAAGCGATTAACCTCACGAGAACGCATACGTGGTTTGTCGCACTCATTCAGGTAGACTCATCCACGTATGCCTACACACACTGACTATCGTTCGCCGTGCCGTCGCACGTGCATTGGATGTCGGCAGGTAGGCGAACGCCGTGACTTGCTGCGGTGGGTTGTCATAGAACAGGTCGTGTACCCCGACCATGATGCCTGCCGCCCAGGGCGCGGAGCGTGGGTTCACCCAGTGCCAGAGTGCGTATCGCGGGCGCTGCACCGTAAAGCTTTTGATTGGGCTTTTCGCTCCCACGTCGATACGAGCCATGTTTATGCGTGGCTCGCCAACCAGCAGGAGGACGCTGAGCGTCCCAGAGATGAAAGCGGGTAGGAAAGCCGATGGGCACCCGATGAGTACCCAGCGATGAGCTGTCTGCAAGAGGTCTGACGCCACTGCGCGCGGACCATGATGAAGGAGAAATGTGGCTAAGGTCCGCGTACATGAGCTCGCCAAAGAGATTGGCGTCACCAGCAAGCGTTTGTTGGAGGTGCTGAAAGAAAACGGCGAATTCGTCAAGTCGGCGTCCTCGAGCATCGAGGCCCCGGTCGTGCGTCGTGCGCACGAATATTTTGAATCACATCCCGAAGAACTCAAGAAAGCTCCGGCTCGAAAGAAGTCGGCAGCTAAAGAGCCAGAAGCTGCCCCAGAGCAGAAAGCTGAGCCGAGTGCGCCACCCGCACCGGCTACTGTGGAAACGGCAGCAGAGGCTACCCCGAAAGCAACATCAGTTCCCACCCCTGGTTCGCTACGAGAGCCGAATCCTGCGTCGGCTGCTAAACCTACGGCGGCTAAACCAGGGCCGGCTCGCTCGCGGGTTGCGAAACCAGGTCCGAAACCGGCAGCGCCTGCTGCGCCGGCTACTCCAGCCGCCCCTGCAGCCCCGCGTGAAGATGTCTCGGCACCTAAAGCTCCCAAGGCGAAACCATCTCGCGCTTTTGTGACCCCTGGTGAGGCAGCGAAGTCAGCCCGAGCTGCGCGAGAAGCAATGCCACGCCCACAGCAGCGCCGCGGCGGGCAGCGTCCTGGAAATTCTCCTTTCGCCTCTCGGCAGGGGATGGGCGTGCGTCGGTCTGGAAATTCCTCGTCGCATCCGCGGCAAACAATGCGTAACGAAGAGTCGAATACGGAACGTCCGAAGCGGTCAAATCGGCCGAATAATGCCGCATCGCGGCCTTCGCCGAATATGATGCCGGATCAGATCCAAGCTCCTAATGATTCGTCGCGCGGTCCAAGTCGTGGAGGGCGCGGGCGTCCAGGTGGAAATAATCGTTCTGGCGGCGCACCGCAGACGGGTGGAGGAAGCTTCGTTCGTTCGGGCGGCAAGGCTCGTGGTGGATCAACTGCAGGAGCTTTCGGTAAGCAGGCTGGTCGTGGTCGGCGTAAGTCGAAGCGAACCAAGCGGCAAGAGTTTGAAGAGCAGCAGTCACCGACCTTAGCAGGCGTTCAAGTTCCACGCGGCAACGGTCAAGAGGTTCGGGTGCGCGCTGGCTCGTCGTTAGCGGATTTTGCAGAGCGTATTGATGCGAATCCAGCGGCTTTAGTTACTGTGCTGTTCCGCATGGGAGAGATGGCAACGGCAAATCAGTCGCTCGATGAGGATACTTTCCAGCTACTAGGCGCAGAATTGGGCTATGACATCAAGATCATGAGTCCGGAGGACGAGGATCGTGAGATCCTTGAATCTTTCGATATTGATTTGGACGCTGAACGAGCTGAAGAAGATGACTCAGATCGCGAGAAGCGCCCGCCAGTAGTGACGGTGATGGGTCACGTCGATCATGGTAAGACGAAGCTCCTTGACGCCATTCGCGATGCGGATGTGGTGTTGGGAGAAGCCGGTGGCATTACGCAAAACATCGGTGCATACCAGACGCATGTGACGATCGAAGGCGAACGCCGGGCAATTACCTTCATTGATACTCCGGGTCACGAGGCATTTACTCAAATGCGTGCTCGGGGTGCGGATGTGACTGATGTGGCGATTCTTGTCGTGGCGGCTAATGACGGTGTCATGCCGCAGACTGTTGAAGCGATCAATCACGTTCAGGCGGCAAATGTGCCTATCGTGGTTGCGGTTAACAAGATCGACGTGGACGGCGCAAACCCGCAGAAGGTTCGTTCTCAGCTCACGGAGTACGGTCTAGTTGCTGAAGAATATGGCGGCGATATTCCGTTTGTGGATATTTCTGCAAAGCAGCGCATCAATATCAATGAGCTGCTGGAGACGGTATTGGCCACCTCCGATATTCTTGTGGAGCCGAAGGCCAACCCGCATAAAGCAGCTCGTGGCGTTGCGATTGAAGCAAAGCTCGATCAAGGCCGCGGCTCGGTTATTACTGCATTGATCCAAGATGGAACCTTGCGCGTGGGCGACTCCATCGTTGTAGGAACGGCACACGGTCGAGTTCGAGCGATGACGGACGAGCACGGCAACAGCGTGACGGAAGCTGGTCCGTCGCGTCCGGTACAGGTCCTCGGTTTGACTTCTGTGCCAGGCGCTGGCGATCAACTGATCGTTGCTGATGATGACCGCACGGCTCGGCAGATTGCGGAACGCCGTGAAACGGCAAAGCGTGCAGCCACTTTGGCTAAGCGTCGTAAGCGTATCTCGCTAGAGGATCTGACAGCCGCTATTGAAGAAGGCAAGGTCGAGACGCTCAACCTCATCATCAAGGGTGATTCTTCTGGTTCCGTTGAGGCGCTGGAATCGAACTTGCTCGATATTGAGGTCGGTTCGGGCGAGGTCGAGCTTAACGTCATTCATCGTGGTGTTGGCGCGGTAACGCAATCGGATGTGGATTTGGCTACCGTTGATAGCGCAGTCATTATCGGCTTCAATGTTCGACCGGCTGAGCGCGTTCAAGAGATGGCAGATCACGAGGGCGTTGAGATGAAGTTCTACAACGTCATCTACGACGTCATTGACGAGGTGGAAGCCGCCCTGAAGGGCAAGCTCAAGCCGATCTACGAAGAAGCTGTGGTGGCAAATGCTGAGATCCGCCAGGTATTCCGTTCGGGTAAGTTCGGCAATATCGCTGGTTCGATTGTTCGCAGCGGAACGATTACTCGTGGTCATTCGGCTCGCCTCATCCGCGACGGCGTCGTTGTTGCCCCTGGTCTAACTATCGTCTCCTTGCGTAGGGAGAAAGATGACGTGACGCAGGTTCGTGAAGGTTACGAATGTGGTATCACCATCGGATATAACGATATTCGCGAGGGCGATATTATCGAGACTTTCGAGATGCGGGAAAAGCCGCGCGATTAAAACGAAAGTATCGTGCTAGGCACACTCAGAGAATGCGGGACGCATGAATGTGCGTCCCGCACCTCACATGAGCTGGGGTAAAAGCTCACTTTTACGAGAAGATACAGACGGGAAGAATACGTAATATGACGAACCAACGTGCGCAGCGCGTCGCCGATCAAATCCAGCAGATTGTCGCGCGTATGCTGACCTCCAAACTCAAGGACCCGCGCTTGGGCATGGTGACGATTACCGATGTGCGGGTTACTGGAGATCTGCAGCATGCCAGTATCTTCTACACCGTCATGGGAGATGAGCATGCGGTACGCCAATCCGCAGCCGCTTTGGAATCTGCCCGTGGTTTGATCCGTTCTCATGTTGGCAAACAGTTGGGTCTGCGGTTGACGCCAAGTATTGAGTTTATTGTCGATGCCTTGCCAGATTCTGTGCAGTCAATGGAAGAGCTACTTGCTGCAGCCCGATTACGTGATGAGGAGATTCGCCGCAACGCCCAGGGCGCGGTTCCGGCTGGGGATCCTGATCCGTACCGGAGTCATGAGGATGACGAATAACTGAGGAAAAGGGATAACGTAAGTGGGGCGCAGACAAGACGCAGAACACGGCGAGCGCAGTTCCTCGTCGGCAAAACCGCGTCGCGTTATGCCGTGGGGTGATTTACCCCGTGGTTATCCGACAGATCCGGGACTGTTATTAGTTGCCAAAGATAGCGGTGTTACCTCCCATGACGTTGTTGGTGCGGTGCGGCGTGTGGCAGCGACTCGGCAGGTTGGGCATAGCGGCACTCTTGATCCGATGGCAACTGGTTTACTGGTAGTGGCAATCGGTCGTGCTACCAAGCTGATCCAATACCTTGGTCAGGTGGATAAAAGCTATCGTGCGCGGATATGCTGTGGCGTCTCCTCGTCAACCGAGGATGCAGATGGCGTGCTGTATCCCGATGAGAATCCTGTGTTAACCGAGCCTGACGTATATGGCGATGAGCGCCTTAGCCTGGCTATTGATGCCGCAATAGGGGAATTAACTGGCAATATCATGCAGGTACCTTCGGCGGTTTCTGCGATTAAGGTTGCTGGTCGTCGGGCCCATGAACTAGTTCGTTCAGGGCATGAGGTAGTTTTAGCTCCTCGGCCAGTTTGTATCCAGAGTTTCACCCGCTGTAGCCCTATTGAACGTAGCACCTTGGTGGTGCAGGGGCGTCGCGTGCCAGTTGTTGAGTTTGAGGTTGACGTCACCTGCTCTGCGGGAACGTACATTCGTGCCCTCGCACGCGATCTTGGTCAGCGACTGGGAGTGGGGGCGCATTTGCGTTCCTTACATCGGTGGCGAATTGGTCCGTGGGATGTAGAAGAAGCGTTTTCGATTTCCCAGTTAGCGTTCATGACGGAGAATTTGCCGGTTATTCCACTGGAGCAGATCTGCCGTGACGTTTTTCCAGCTATTGCGGTAAATGAGGATGAGGCGCGTCGTCTTAGCGCAGGGATGTTCATTGATCGGCGTGAACCAACTGGTCATGTGCTGCGCACTGGGCAATGGCCCGCGGTTGCCTGGTGTGATTGTGATCCGGTGGCGCTTGTCTCGCCTCGCGCTGGGCAATTAAAACCAGACTTACAATTAATGCAGACGAGGAAAGGAATATAGGGCTATGGTGCCATCGGGATGTGGATGTTCAGGCCACCGCAGGGAAGAAACAGCTAGTTCTCCAGTGGAGTCAGTCTCGGCGCAGGAGAATGCTCAGCAGGTATCGCAGCCAGATACGTCACATGCATTGTCAGGTACTCAGGTGCCGGCAACTTCCGGATGCGGTTGCGGTCACCGCCATCATCATAGGAACGTGCAGCGGGAGACCGCGCGGGCGCAGGAAAATTCTGAACACTCTCAGGCGGCGGCTTCGGGGCAAGATCCGGCGTCGCAGGAGGGGCAGATGTGCGGCTGTGGGCGTCGGCGTCGTATGGGGCGTCATGCAGGTGATACCCGTGTTATTCC
The DNA here is from genome assembly GCF_046599595.1 of Trueperella sp. LYQ143. Classification (NCBI taxonomy): domain Bacteria; kingdom Bacillati; phylum Actinomycetota; class Actinomycetes; order Actinomycetales; family Actinomycetaceae; genus Trueperella; species Trueperella sp. LYQ143. The sequence continues at coordinate 94,271 of NZ_JBKIWR010000002.1, forward strand.
TGATGATTTCTCCCAGGGGCGTCCGCAGCTCGGATTGCGTGGCAAGTAACTCGTGGATGTTCGTTATTGCCCACCTGATCCGCAGGTAGGCCCATCCGTCGTGACCATTGGAATCTTTGATGGATTCCATAAAGGTCATCACGCCATCGTGCAAGAAACCGTGCGCATAGCTCGTGAGCGGTCAATTCCAGCGGTTGCTTTGACCTTTGAACCGCATCCGAGGGCAGTGCATTGCCCCGAACATCAATTGCCGATGATTACCACCTTGGCAGATCGACTATCGCGGCTAGAGGCGGCCGGAATAGATATTGTTGTCATCCAAAAATACGATTTGGCTTATGCTCAGACGACTCCGGAAGCCTTCATCCGCGATCAGCTTATTGGCCAGCTTGGAGCTCAGGCGATTGTTGTCGGGACTGACGTGCGATTCGGGCGAGATAATGCCGGCGATGGTGAGTTCTTACGGAACTATTGCCAGAACTACGGGGTAGATGTGTATCTGTTGGCTGATCTGGTTTCTGGCAGCGGTCGCCGCTACTCATCCACCTGGATTCGAGAGCTCCTGGATGCCGGTAATGTGCGTAAGGCGGCGAAGATTCTGGGTCGTCCACATCGCCTGCGTGGGGTTGTCCAGCATGGTTTTAAGCGGGGGCGAGAACTAGGATTTCCGACGGCGAATCTGCCGAGCGACGGAATCGGTGAGGTGCCCTGTGATGGGGTCTATGCGGGATGGCTGGTGCGCATGGTGCCAGACTCTACCGCGACGGTGTTGCTACCAGCGGCCATTTCCATTGGGTCGAATCCGCAGTTTAATGCGACGCAGCGAACAGTTGAAGCCCATGTGCTAGGGCGCAGTGATCTGAACTTATATGGGGAGGATATTGCGATAGATTTTGTTGATTACGTGCGGCCAATGATGAAGATGGACAGCGTGGAGCAGTTGCTGACCCAGATGGATGATGATTTGCGTAAAACTGCGCAGATTCTCGGAGTGCCGGTGTCCTATCGAGTCAATCCCAGTGACGTCACTGCCGGTTAATCTCTTAATAAGCTGCTAATGCTCCTAATGAGATGCTGACGGCGAACGTCTCTACGGTCGGTGCGCGGCAGTGAGCCTATGTGAATGTATTGGCTGGATGACGTAAACAGAGATCAGTGGCGCACATAATAATTAGGCTTCGAGGTCAAGATCACCTTTGCGGGTAGCAGGCCGACGGAATGTGCATGTTAGGCTAGATGACGCCGTTCGATCGGCCACGGAGTGTCATCGCTCAGGAGAACCAGCCCTGGGCTCCGTGCAACGAGTAGAAGAAGGAGAAAGCGTATGGCTCTGTCTCAGGAACGTAAGGACGAGATCATCAAGGAATATGCGATGCATGAGGGCGATACCGGCTCTCCGGAAGTGCAGGTTGCCCTGCTTTCCGCTCGTATTGCTGAACTTACCGAACATTTCCGTTCGCACAAGCACGATCACCACTCACGTCGTGGTCTGATGCTGTTGATCGGTAAGCGCCGTCGTCTGCTGGGCTACTTGGCCAGTGAAGATATTGAGCGTTATCGGTCGCTCATTAAGCGCCTCGGTTTGCGCCGATAATTGTTGCCGACCCGCTCCATTAGGGAGCGGGTCGCTGCACGTTAACTGGCGCGTATTGGGTTTGCGGCGCGTGCTGCCGAATTACTGAGGCGGGGATCCGCGCGAAGCAGCGTTCATAAAATAGAAGTACAAGAGAAGGTGTCCGTCGGTCCTCGGTTGTGGTAACCGCACACAGATGGCGTTTATGACAATCGATGGCCGAGGGCAAAACATACAGAAGGAGATCCTATGGAGGGTCCAGACGTGAAGTTTGCCGAAGCCGTCATTGATAACGGTGAATTCGGTACTCGCACGATTCGTTTTGAAACAGGTCTGCTGGCTCGGCAGGCTGCTGGCTGTGCATTGGCTTATCTTGACGGCGAGACTGTTGTCATGTCGGCAACTGCGGTATCTAGCCAGCCGAAAGAGCATTTTGATTTCTTCCCGTTGACGGTGGACGTTGAGGAACGTCAATATGCAGCAGGTCGGATTCCTGGTTCGTTCTTCCGTCGGGAAGGGCGTCCAGGTACGGAAGCAATCTTGTCGGCTCGTCTGATCGACCGTCCGTTGCGTCCGGCATTCGTTAAGGGCTTGCGCAATGAAGTTCAGGTTGTAGCAACCGTTTTTGCGGTGCATCCGGATGATGCCTATGATGTGGTGGCAATCAACGCCGCATCCATGTCCACGCAGCTTTCGGGTCTGCCGTTCTCTGGCCCAATTGGCGGTGTGCGTCTGGCCCTTATTGAAGGGACGTGGGTTGCTTTCCCACGCTATTCGGAGCTGCCGCGCGCCACGTTCTCGATGGTGGTAGCCGGTCGGATTGTCGGTGACGACGTCGCGGTGATGATGGTGGAAGCAGAAGCAAGCGATCATGCGTTGGCCAATATTGCTGCCGGTGGCGCTACGCCGACGGAAGCGACGGTCGCTGAGGGTCTAGAGGCTGCTAAGCGCCACATCCGCGTGCTGTGCGAGGCACAGCAGGAATTGGCTAAGGAAGCTGGCAAGGATACTCAAGAGTTCCCGCTTTTCCCGCCCTATGACGAGGCAGAATATGAGGCTGTAGGAGCGAAGCTGGAGGGTCGCTTTGACGCATTGTGGGGTATCGTCGATAAGCATGAACGCGACGATGCGCTCAATGAGCTGACGAATTCGATCGTGGCAGAGCTGATCGAACAGTTCCCAGAGCGGGAGCAGCCGCTAGCTTTGGCGATCAACGATCACTGGAAGAAGGCTATGCGTCGGCGGGTCCTGACGGAGGGAATCCGCATGGATGGTCGTCGTCCCGAAGAAATCCGGACGATCACGGCGGAAACTCAGATCCTTCCGCGGGTGCATGGCTCGGCATTGTTCCAGCGCGGTGAGACGCAGATCCTCGGTGTAACGACCCTGAACATGCTCAAGATGGAGCAGCAGCTCGATAATCTGTCTCCCATTACAGCAAAGCGCTACATTCATCATTACAACTTCCCGCCGTACTCCACGGGCGAGACGGGTCGAGTTGGTTCGCCTAAGCGCCGCGAGATCGGGCACGGCATGCTCGCTGAGCGCGCGCTGGTTCCGGTGCTGCCCTCGCGGGAAGAATTCCCGTATGCAATCCGTCAGGTTTCCGAGGCCTTGGGATCGAATGGTTCGACCTCAATGGGCTCGGTGTGTGCCTCGACCTTATCCCTCCTCAATGCGGGTGTTCCGTTGAAAGCTCCAGTTGCGGGTATCGCGATGGGTCTTGTTTCGGGCGAGATTGATGGCGAGCAGCGTTACGTGGCATTGACGGATATTCTCGGCGCTGAAGATGCTTTGGGGGATATGGACTTCAAAGTAGCTGGTACGCGGGATATGGTGACGGCTTTGCAGCTCGATACGAAGCTTGATGGCATCCCCGCTGCAGTTCTGGCTCGCGCCCTGCAGCAGGCCCATGAAGCTCGGATTGCCATCCTTGACCTCATCGAACAGGCCGCTCCGGAAGTTGGCGAGATGGCACCGACGGCTCCACGCATCATCTCAGTCAAGATCCCAGTTGATAAGATCGGTGAAGTCATTGGCCCTAAGGGGAAGATGATTAACCAGATCCAGGAAGATACTGGGGCTGAGATCACTATTGAGGATGACGGCACGGTTTACATCGGTGCGGATAACGGTCCGGCTGCTGAAGCGGCACGTCAGACGATCAACGCAATTGCTAATCCGCAGATGCCAGAGGTCGGTGAACGTTTCGTGGGTACCGTCGTTAAGACGACCACCTTCGGAGCATTCGTCTCATTATCTCCGGGTAAGGACGGCTTGCTGCATATCTCGCAGATTCGTCGATTAGTTGGCGGTAAGCGAATCGACGCGGTTGAGGACGTCCTCAATGTTGGCGATAAGGTTGAAGTCGAGCTGGCAGAGATTGATCAGCGCGGTAAATTGACGCTACATGCCGTTCTCACCGAGGAACAGCTTGCTGCGGAAGCTGAGCAGGCTGAGGAATCCTCAGAGGATGAGCGCCCCCGCAAGCGTCAGCGGCGCGATGGTGGCGAGCGTCGTCGTCGGCGTACCCGCACCCGCGAGAACGATACTAGCGACAACGAATAATCGTAGGTAATAATCCGGTGAGGGGCGCGGATGCGTCCCTCACCGGCATATTTGTAGGTGACATGCATGGCTGTAGATTTGACTGGCGGAGCTGGTGAGGAACTACTTTTTGATGAGGACGGGATTGCGACACGACGCAGCGTATTGCCTGGTGGTATCCGTGTACTAACCGACTATGTTCCGGGGCAAAAGTCAGTGGCCGCTGCTTTCTGGGTTGGAGCTGGGTCACGCGATGAGGCGTCGGGAGCGGAAGGATCGACGCATTTTCTTGAGCATTTGTTGTTCAAGGGCACCCAAACTCGTTCAGCAGTGGATATCTCCACATTAGGGGATTTTCTTGGGGGATCGCTCAACGCGGCAACCTCTCGTCAGTTCACCGAATACTACGGGCATGTATTCTCTGGCGATCTGCCTCAACTTCTTGAGTTACTTGTCGATATGTTCGTCCATTCGACCTTGGATCGCGAGGCGATGGAGCTGGAGCGGGGAGTCATCATTGAGGAACTGGCAGCCAGTGATGATGACGTCAGCGAGTGTGCAGAAAATGCGATTATGGGTCTAGTTATGGGGGATCATCCGCTTGCTCGACCAGTTGGCGGAACGATTGAGACGGTTCGCGCGCTACAGCATGACCACATGATGCAGCATTATCGAAAGAATTACCGTTCAGAGGAACTGGTGGTGACTGCGGCAGGCGATGTTAACCACAACGAGCTGTGCCAGATATTGTGTGCGTTGCTTGATAGTGCTGGATGGAATCTGTCAGATGGTCAACTCCCACAACCGCGTCGTCGCGTTGCTGATGTGCAGTACACATCGGGGTGCAGGCGTTTTATTGCCAAGCCTGGGCGGCAAAGTGCGGTGGTGGTTGGTGTTCCCGGCTTGCAAGTTACTGACTCGCGGATAACAACATTGAATATGTTGGAGACGATCCTTGGCGGCGGGCAGTCCTCGCGTCTGTTCCAGGAAGTGCGCGAGAAGAAAGGCCTTGCTTACGCCACTTTTGCATGGTCTTCGGCCTATCCGGAGGGCGGTGTTTTTGCGATGGAATCGCAGTGCGCTCCGGAGAATACGGGTGAGGTTCGCCGGATCATGACGCAGTGTTTACACGATATTGCGGAACACGGGGTAAGCGAGCATGAGGTAGAAACCGCGTTTCGTCAGTATCGTGCCCAGGTCGTGTTCTCGGCAGAGGCACATTCTTTCCGGCGTAATCGGCTGGGGCAGGCGGAGTTGATCCGCGGGCAATTGCGCACAATTTCCGAGCTTTTAGATGAGGCGCGAGCGGTGACGGCGGCAGATATTCGTCAGTTAGCCGAGGATCTTGCACAGCGTCCACAATCTGTTGCTGTAGCTGGTCCGGAAGAAGCAAGGTCGTAGACTACTGTCATGAAGGTTGCAGTAATTGGCGCCGCAGGGCGCATGGGCACAGCGATCTGCAGTGCAATTGAGAATACGGAAGATATGCACCTTGTGGCACGCTTGGATGCCGCAGATCCCATTACCGTAGATACCTTGGCGGGCGCGCAGGTTGCGGTGGAGTTTACTGTGCCGCAGGCGACGCAGGCAAATGTCCATGCAGTTTTAGCAGCAGGTTGCCATGTAGTTGTGGGAACAACAGGGTGGACGGAGCAAAGCCTGGCAGAGGTTCGCGAGCATTGCCAGCGCGTTGGAAAGAATGCGATTATTGCACCGAATTATTCGATCTCTGCAGTGCTTTCTATGATTTTTGCCCGTAAAGCGGCACCTTTCTTTGAATCGGTTGAGGTCATTGAGCTACATCATCCTGATAAAGCGGATGCGCCTTCGGGTACTGCGATGACGAGTGCGCAGATGATTGCGCACGCTCGCCGAGATGCCGGATGTGCTGTCAGCCCAGATCGAACCCAGTCAGATCCGTATGGTGCGCGCGGGGCAGATATTGATGGGGTGCGAGTTCACGCAGTGCGATTGCGCGGTCTATATGCGCATCAAGAGGTGCTCCTAGGTAATGCAGGCGAACAGCTTGTGATCCGGCAAGATTCCTTTGATCGTGCCTCCTTCATGCCGGGAATTATTGCGGCGGTACGTGCAGTATCGCAACGTAGCGGGCTAACTTACGGGTTGGAAGACGTCCTCGATATTCACTGATCTTGACGTGCTCGGATAATACGCGGGTGTGGCTGGGAAACGCTATCTGAGAACTCAGAGGCGCTCAGAGCAGGAAAACTGGGTGATAGCTGGCGGCATGTCTGCGAGGAATAACGGGGCTACCAGCGCCTTAGCTACCAGTTAATACGTTATTTAGTGACGGGGTAGTGCGCTCAGCTATATTGCTGCCATCTGGTTAAGTTGTGCATTGCTGGCTATCTCGTTGCAGAGCGCTGTTTATGCATAGCTGGTCCGATTGTGTATCGGGCTATATGCAATAACTAGGAGGGAGCGCCTCCGAGAATGCGACGGATCTGCCCCCCCCCCGAGGGGACGGGGAAAAAGAAAAGCCAGTGTTTGTGGTCGGTGTTCGGTGATATAAGCCAGCCGCTAACCTCAGACGGAGCTATGCGCGTGCGGCTCATGGCGATCAAAAAGTCGTCCACCACAGGTGCTCTGAAATATCACCGCCATCAACGTGGGCGGTACGCCACATTCTGCGCGGGGCGAAGCCAGCAGCATGGAAAAACGATGTGGCAGCGTCATATCCGGCGATAATCCAGGTATATAACTCGGTGGCGTCATGGGCATAATCGGTAGCTGCGGCAAGTAGTCGAGCGTCGTGACCACGCCCAGCATATCGTTGCGGGACGCACAGATTCGTCAGTTCGTAGGCGCAGATCTCCTCTTCAGCCGTGTTTTCAGGACGCGGGAAAACATGAGAAGGCTGAGATTCTTCCTCAGGTGTAACAGTGTTGCAGGCTGCAGAGGGATACTCTGCGGGTGCCTGATCTTCTAAAGGGTTTTCTGCCGGTGCATATTCCGTCGGTGCATCCGCATCGCTGGATAGATTATGAGCCGTATGCTCAGACGGCGATATTGCAAAGTCAGCCGGTGAGGGCGCTTCTGCGGGGGCTGCAGAAGAAAGATATTCGAGATCCGGAAGCGGATCGCACGGAGCAAGAGCAGCGAATCCTTCGATCATATCGCCATTGAGGGCAACCAGAATATGATGCCGTTTCGAGGGGAGACGCTCAAGGGATTCGCGCCAGACGTTCGCTAATGAGCCAACATCAAACATGGCACGAATGCTAGGATCTGCCCTCCGGCCTAGCCCAGAGCTGATGCTTTCATATAACGTTTCAGCTTGTATTTGAGCAATGGCGAGAGCATCACGGACGGTAGCTGGGCGTACTGACATCTTCATCTGGATATTGTCTCAAGAAATGGCTAGATGTCGAAAGTCGCGGTGAATGAGACGGCAAGCTATTAGGGTAGAGACTATGGATAACTCACTTCCTTCTCGTTCTTTTGGATCTGTCGCAGTGGCAATGGTGACTCCTTTTCACCACGATGGTCGCCTTGATATTGATAGTGCCTGCGCAATTGCAGTCAAGCTTGTTGCAGATGGTTGCGATGCTCTCGTCTTATCGGGAACTACTGGGGAGTCTCCGACTACGCATCAACCGGAAAAGAATCTGTTAGTGCAGGAAGTGAGCAATGCAGTTGCCGGGAAGGCCATGATTATTGCGGGTGCGGGCTCGAATGACACAGCGCATGCCGTGCGTATTGCGCGCGGGGCACAAGAATCTGGGGCGCAGGGCTTATTAGTCGTCTCGCCGTATTACAACCGGCCCTCCCAAGAAGGGGTGTATCAACATATCGTTGCGGTAACTGAGGCCACGGATCTGCCGGTGATGTTATATGACATTCCGGGGCGCACCGGAGTGGCGATTTCTGATGAGACGCTTGACCGCCTAGCCCAGCATCCGCAAATTAAAGCTGTTAAAGACGCGACGGGAAATGTGCCCCAAGGGTTCGAGCGAATCCAACGCACGGGTTTGGAATTTTATTCCGGGGATGACTCCCTTAACTTTGCCTGGTTGGCTCATGGCGCTTCCGGAGTGGTATCAGTAGCCGGTCATGTTATCGGAGCGGGATTACGTCGCCTTGTTGATGAAGTAGACGCGGGAGATCTACCTGCTGCCCGCGCGGAATTTGCGCAACAGGCGCGAATCATTTCCGCCATTATGGGCGGCGGGCAAGGCGCGGTGATGGCTAAAGAAGCTATGCGATTGTTGGGAGTGATTCCCTCGTCAGCAGTTCGGTTACCGCTTGTTGGTGCAAGTGAGGAAGAAATCATTCGCTTGCGCCAGGTCTTGCGTGAAGAAGGTTTACTCACTAGCTGACGGGCGAGGTCTAATCGGCTGCGGTCAGGAGAGGGCCAGAGGCAGATTCGGCATACGCTACTGGGGAAAAGCTCGCCAGAGACGAAAGGAAAATGTCACAATAGGGACGTGACGACGAATATTCCTGCTCCTGCCGCTGCCGGCACGCTTCGTATCATCCCGCTTGGCGGAATCGGCGAGATCGGCCGCAATATGACCGTTTTTGAGATTGACGGTCGGATTCTTATTGTCGATTGCGGCGTGTTATTTCCAGAGGAATCACAGCCGGGCGTGGATCTGATCCTGCCGGATTTTGACTACCTCAAGGATCGCCTAGAGAAGATTGACGGAATCATCTTGACCCACGGCCATGAGGACCATATCGGGGGCGTCCCATATTTACTGCGGTTGCGTCAGGATATTCCCATTATTGGCTCCCAACTAACGGTTGCGCTGGTTGAGGCGAAATTAGCTGAGCATGGGATAACGCCGTATTCCCTCGTCGTTGAGGAGGGAGATACCGAGCGGATCGGGAACTTTGACTGTGAATTTATTGCGGTGAATCATTCGATTCCTGATGCGCTCGCGGTCGTGATCCGCTGTAGTGCTGGAACGGTCTTGCATACCGGCGATTTTAAGATGGATCAACTGCCTCTTGACGGTCGGATTACAGATTTGCGTGCTTTTGCGCGGGTGGGCGATGAGGGCCTTGATCTGTTTATGTGCGATTCAACGAATGCGGAAGTTCCCGGTTTTGTTGCCTCTGAGGTTCAGATTGGTCCGGTTATCCGCGATGTTTTCGCTCAGTCGCGGGGAAAAATCGTGGTTGCGTCGTTTGCTTCGCATGTCCATCGCGTCCAGCAGGTACTGGACGCAGCGGCAGAATTTAACCGAAAGGTATGCTTTGTTGGTCGCTCCATGGTGCGCAATATGACGATTGCCGCCGAGCTGGGCTATCTGACTATCCCCGAGGGGATTTTGGTTGATTTGAAGAATTCTGACGCGATAGCCGATGACGAAATCGTCTACATGTCTACCGGATCCCAAGGTGAGCCGATGGCGGTGCTGTCACGTATCGCCTCGGGTTCGCATAAACGTATCAGCGTCGGCCCGGGCGATACCGTCATTTTTGCTTCTTCCTTGATTCCCGGTAACGAGAATTCGGTTTACCGCCTCATCAATGGGTTGATGAAACGCGGCGCCAAGGTGGTACATCAGGGCAACGCAAAAGTCCACGTTTCCGGCCACGCGGCAGAAGGGGAGCTGCTGTACTGCTACAACATCGTAGAGCCAGAGTATGCGATGCCGGTTCATGGGGAGATCCGGCATCTGGTGGCGAATGGAGCGATTGCCGTAAAGACGGGCGTTCCCGCGGAAAATGTTCTACTGTGTGAAGATGGTTCCGTCGTCGATATGACTAACGGAGTATGCCGCATAGTGGGCAAAGTCCCGTGCGGATATGTGTATGTTGATGGCTCGTCAATCGGAGAGATCACGGAAACGGAACTTACAGACCGGCGTACCCTCGGCCAAGAGGGATTCATTGCAATTTTTGCTGTTGTCGATGCGCAAAATCGCACGGTCCTCGCTGGGCCACATATTCAGGCGCGCGCTATGGCGGAGGATGATTCAGTGTTTGACGCGATCTTGCCGGATGTCCGGTCGGCACTGGATGAAACCTTAGCGAATGAGTCGGCAAATACGTATCAAATGCAACAGGCAATGCGCCGGGTTGTCGGGCGATGGGCGGCACGCCAACTGCGCCGAGCACCAATGATTATTCCCACGGTTATTGAAGCCTAGCGAGGCTAGTGAGGAAGGCGAGCTAAGGAAAACGCATTACGCCACCCGCATCACATTTTGCGCAGTCCGGCGCGTAACCGTCGGAGTATCGTCCTGCGCCGACTAGGCTCGGATTCGTATATATTGGCGAGTCTGCTGAGAATGACGCAGAAAATCGCAGGAATAAAACGACGAAAGGGAGCGCGGATGGCTCGGCCGAATAAACCGGCACGATCACGTTCACAAGCGGGAAATCCCGCTTCGACTTCGCGGTCAACCAGGGGCAGCGGAGCCGCTTCGCCGCGGGCTCGCAGTACTCGCAGCGAAGTCACCCCTGATGAGAACGCTGCCCCTGATGCAGTGGGGCATTCTCGCGAGGGATTTGCGTTTATTCTCATTGCTGCGGCCATTATTGTGGCTTTGCGGGAATGGTTTTCCCTGTCGGGCATTCTCGGTTCGGTGATTCATCATGCGACAGCAGGAATTGTAGGCAACCTTTCGATCTTCGTCCCGATCATTCTGCTGGGCTGCGCGGTCCACATGTTCCGGCGAGTATATCGGGGAACGCATCGTCGTTTCGTTATCGGTCTTGCGTTAGTCTGTTTGGCGCTGACGGGAATCCTCCACATTTTTGGTGGGCATCCCAGTCCGGCTGATTCGATGGCATCGGTGGAGTCAGCTGGCGGTTTGATTGGCTGGGCAATTGGGGAAGCACTCACGGCATTATTCTCCGTCTGGGGAGCTATCCCACTCCTTATCTTGTTGATTATTTACGCGATGCTGTATTCGACTCAGACCTCGGTTCGCGATATTTTTTCCTGGATTAATGACCGTCGCCTGGCCCGTCGAGAAGCGATGGGTGACGACGCAGACGAGGAGCTGGACGACGAAGATATAGAGTCAAGAGAAATAGACTCAGGTGCGCCTCCAGCCCGCACGTCTCGGGTAAAACGTGGGCGGGCCGCCGCAGAACAAAATGATGCGCAGCCTGCTGAGGCAGGGGATGAAACCGCTGTGGTATCTCCGCCTGCGAGCCGCCAGACACGTGGAAATACGCCACCGGAACGTCTCGCTCCAACGGCCCCAACAGTTGTTACTGACACTGCGCCGCGTGCTGCGGCTCTCGCAGGGCAGGCGTCTGCGTCGGGAAAGAAAACATCCGATGCGCCCCCGAAAGATACGGAATCCTTACTCGATCGGGTCGAGCGGCTCGAAATGGGGAATATCTCTTATGCTCTCCCGCCAAGTGACATGCTCTCATACGGGCCGCCACATGTGGATCGTTCAGCAGCTAATGACACCGTAGTTGAGGCGTTAACTCGGTTATTTGATGAGTTCGGGATAGACGCTCAGGTGGTGGGATTCTCCCGTGGGCCGACGGTTACGCAATATGAGGTAGAAGTTGGTCCGGGTGTGAAAGTAGATCGGATCAGTGCGCTATCGAAAAATATCGCGTATGCGGTAGCTAGCGCCGATGTCCGTATTCTTTCCCCGATCCCAGGAAAATCGGCGATTGGTATTGAAATTCCCAATACGGATCGCGAAACTGTCCTCATCGGTGATGTCCTGCGCTCGTCGGCTATGCAGAAGCAGAGCCATCCGTTATGCGTTGGGGTAGGCAAGAATGTGGACGGAAAGTACGTCGTTGCAAATCTTGCGAAGATGCCACATCTGCTGGTGGCAGGCGCAACGGGCGCAGGTAAATCCTCGTTCGTTAATTCGATGATTACCTCGATTATGATGCGTGCTACCCCCGAGCAAGTGCGGATGATTTTGGTTGATCCTAAACGGGTGGAGCTGACGATCTATGCGGGTATTCCGCATTTGGTGACGCCCATTATCACCAATCCCAAGAAAGCAGCTGATGCCTTGGAGTGGGTTGTCCGTGAGATGGATCAGCGCTATGACGATTTAGCGTCATACGGATACAAACACATTGACGATTTCAATGCGGCCATCCGTGCTGGGGAAGTGACTCCTCGTGAAGGCTCCCAGCGCAAGCTCATGCCATATCCGTATTTATTGGTGATTGTGGATGAGCTGGCTGACCTAATGATGGTTGCCCCGCGGGATGTTGAGAGCTCGATTCAGCGGATTACCCAGCTAGCACGCGCTGCCGGTATCCACTTAGTGCTGGCAACACAGCGTCCATCCGTTGACGTTGTGACGGGTCTAATCAAAGCGAACATCCCTTCACGATTAGCATTCATGACCTCATCATTAGCGGATTCTCGGGTTATTTTGGATGCCTCCGGTGCAGAAAAGCTCATCGGTATGGGCGATGCCTTGTTTATGCCGGCAGGTCAGTCTAAGCCAGCGCGAGTCCAGGGGGCATGGGTTACTGAGGAAGAAATTGCTCGGGTGGTGGCTCATGTCAAAGATCAAATGTCTCCGGTATATCGGGAAGATGTCACGGTTAAAGCCGAAAAGAAGGTTATTGACGAGGATATCGGCGATGATCTTGAGGTGTTGTTACAGGCTGCAGAGTTAGTGGTAACCACTCAATTCGGTTCGACGTCGATGCTGCAACGTAAATTGCGTATCGGTTTTGCGAAAGCTGGACGCATGATGGATCTGCTGGAATCTCGTGAGATTGTGGGGCCATCAGAAGGATCAAAGGCGCGTGCTGTGCTGGTGACCCCAGAACAGTTACCGGAAGTACTGGCTATGATCCGTGGCGAAGATGTAACGCTTCATGCGGCTGATACGGATGGCGAAGATCGCTATGCCGATGCGGATTTCGGAGATGTCGATGTGGCGCGGGAGCCAGAGGTAACTGAGGCGTATGCTAACGGCGGCGTGATCGTGGACGATGACCGCTATGCTGATCCTCTGGATGGCTGGGAAGATCGTCCTGACGATATTGATGAAGACGCCTGGCAGCTTACTGGGCGGGATTAGCGAAACTGTCTCTCTCTTCAAACAGCAATTATCTGGGTATCGTCAGCAGATAGCTACAAATTAGGAGCCGAACCGTATTTAGGGGAGGAGAGGAGAAAAGCCTCCTAAGGAAATATGCTACAGGGTGCTGGAAAGACCCGAGTATAGAGCAGAGATTATCCTTCGCGGCTTAATTGCAGGTGAGATCCAGTTGGGGTCGGTGGAGTCGTTCGCTCAGTTCCAAAACCATTGATAACAGGATAGGTGACCTCGGCTCGGGCTGCGATTTCTGCGGGGCTCATACCGCTGTTCGTTATTTGGTTGGCAGTTAATGCGTGAAGCGGATACAGATGACGGCCATAGGGGGAGTTCTGGGTGATGACCGTCCAATCGAGGTTCGTTACGCTGGCATCTGCTGGGCCGCGAGCCTCGATTGTTGCTGTAGTAATAAGACCTGTGGTGACGCGATAGCCGTCAAGTTCGATGGATTGCCCAGAGATTTGATTTCCCATGGCATATACCAGCCACATGCCGCGTCCATGCGGACCACCAGGGAGTTTGGCGAGTGGTTCGGGTACGTGCGTGTGATTGCCGAATACCAGGTCAATTTGACCGGAGTTGGCGAGTTGTTGGGCGGTCACGATCTGCTGCGGATTTGGTTCACTGGCGTATTCCGTCCCCCAATGCATAGAAGCGATGACGATATCTGCTCCTAACTGACGGGCACGAGCTGCTTTATCAATAACCGTGTTAACTGGCGATCCGAGAGGGCCGACGACATCCCATGAATAGGGCGCGTCTGCGGGAATAGGTAAACCGTTTGTGAGCATAGTTGCGCCAATATGGGCAATCTTGACGGATTGATGCTTTCCGGTGATGGTATAGAACTGGATTTGTTGGGATTCCTCGGCGCTACGCGCAGTTCCAGTCCATCCGAGATGAGAATTAGTGAGGGCGTCGATGGTGGAGATGACGCCCGATAGACCACGGTCCATCGTGTGATTTGTTGCTGTTGCGCATCCGTCGTAGCCGATGCGGGAAATGGAGTCTGCAAGATCCCACGGCGCGCCAAAAAGAGGGTAGTTGGATGGTTTTTCGTTGGGACGGACGATGGGTACTTCTAGCGCACAGATCGCTAGATCCGCGTTCGCTATATACGGCTGAATATCAGCATATAGCGGAGCATAGTCGTATCCGCCATTTGCTGCGCGGGCATGCTCATTGACGGATAGATGCGGCAAAATATCTCCACCGGCTACTACGGTGAATTCTTCTGGTGGGTTAGTTGGTGTTGGCGTCGGTGAAACGCTGGAGGATTGTGGTGATGAAGAATCAAGCGAATCCTGCCCTGGGTTTTGCGAGGAGTTTGGCTGGGTGGAATCCGTGCAGGCAGCGAGGGTAGCGCCAAGACTGACGAGGGCAATAATAAAAATTTTCTTCATCGGGTGCTTCTTAGATGATCCTGGTAGGCGTGTACAGTTTGCCAGAAAAGCTCTGCGGATACCTTAAAGTATATAGGGTGGATACAAATAAGGTTTCGGTTGTGAACATCGCTAATACGCTGACTATCCTCCGGTTGGTGCTGGTGCCGTTTTTTATCTGGGCGTTGCTTATCCCAGATAGTCCCCATCGTTGGTTGGCGTGGGCAATTTTTGCGTTAGCGGCCCTGACGGATAAACTCGACGGCCATCTTGCTCGCTCGCGGGGGTTGATAACGAATTTCGGCAAACTAGCGGATTCTATCGCCGATAAAGCATTAATCATTTCGGCAATGGTTATGTGCTCTTGGCATGGGTGGCTTTGGTGGTGGGTGACCATCGTCTTTATTGTTCGCGAACTAGGGATCACTGTGATGCGTATGGCGGTAGTGCGTAAATCGGTGATGGCAGCAGGTCGGGGCGGAAAAATTAAAATGATGGCTCAATCGCTGGGGATTGGCGGTCTTGTTATTCCGTGGTGCGCTTTCTTGCCGCATACGATCGCAGTCGTTTTGGTGTGGGGGTGCTATGTGCTTGTGGCAATAGCTCTGGTTTTCGCTTTCACCTCAGCAGCGCAGTACATTGTGCAGGCGCGTCGTATTGTGGTTAATGACGTTTCCAGCGGGAGATAACTATGCCGGCAGCCGAGTATTTAGCACAGAGCTCGGGTGGGTATGTGGCTGAGGAAATATCTTCGCAATATCGACTAGCTCAGGAGTGTATTGCGCACTTGTCGTCGCGTCATCAGACGCTTGCGGTTGCAGAATCCCTAACGGGAGGTGCGCTCGCCTCTGCATTTGTGGATGTCAGTGGGGCTTCGCTGTGTTTTCGTGGGGGAGTTGTGGCATACACAGTTGAGGCTAAGGCGCAGATACTCGGGGTAGATCAAGGAGATTTAGCTCGTACAGGTCCGGTGGACCGCCAGATTGCCTGCCAAATGGCACGCGGAGTGGCGCGGTTATTTGGTGCGGATTATGCGTTAGCGACGACGGGAGTTGCTGGGCCAGGTTCGGCAGACGGGCATCCGGCTGGTACGGTGTGGATAGGTATTTTGACTCCAGATGGGGTGCGAGCTCGGCTATTGCAGTTATCTGGAATGCGCCAAGACGTGAGGCGGAGCACGGTTGAATGTGCTTTGCAGGAATTTCACAAAGAACTTGTGAAATAATCGAGAACTCGGAGTTCGCTTTCAGGGAATTCGCAGGATTGTCTGTCAGGATAGATGACATCGGGTTCAACCACTGATAGCGAATGGCGCAATTGGGGTTGAACCAGTAGAAGAGAGAGAACACATGACGATGATGAATGACGCGCTAGTTCGCAATGAGACGGTTCTTTTCCGTCGTGAACTGGGAGATGTTTTGCGGGAATACCGCCAGCGTCAAGGGCGGACGCTCCGTGAGGTGTCTTCCGATGCTCGTGTTTCGCTCGGCTATCTTTCCGAAGTGGAGCGCGGCCAGAAGGAAGCATCCTCAGAGTTGTTGCACTCTATTTGTGGCGCATTGAATGTACCGATGAGCCACGTTTTGCGGCTTATTGCTGATCGTATTGATATGGCAGAGGGGCGTACCCCTCCGATGATGCGCAAGGTTCGTGCGGCACGTGCTGCCGGAGTTCAGATTCCGGATACGGCGGAGGCGTTGCTGAACGGCGAGTTTAGCTCTGTTGGTGTTTAACACGTGATTCGTCTTGCTCACTGCGATATGCGATGAAACATAGCGAATTTTGGGATGTCGTTGATCGTGCTTTCGAGCATGGATTGGGGCGCTCTTTAGCTCATGATTTAATCTTGGCAGAGCTTGATTCGCGTACCGCAGAAGAAGCGCTAACAGCAGGGGTAGAGCCGCAGCTCGTGTGGCACTACTTGAGGACGGCAATGGAATTACCAGATTCCTACGAGTTTCTTCATCGCAGTTATCCCAAACGGTGAAGTGATGTTTCCCCGAGAATGTACAGTCGGTGGCTAATAATCAGGGATGGATATATCAGGTTAGGTGTGCGGCAATAAGATATGCTGCACACCTAATTTTTGCCTCGCTAGGCATGGATGAGTATGTCGGTATTTGTCGGCGTATCTGTGCGTCCAAGTATTTCCGGCAAAATCGCGAGAAAGCGCGAAAGATAGTAGCGCTCGTATTCGTCGCGTTAATAGCACAATGAGTGCGATCACAGCGACACGCGAGGACAACGAGACGATATTCGAACGAATGTTCGGCTAAAGTTATCCACGGCGACGCAATCTGCAGGCGATATGCACATAGGGTATCGCGCAGTTTGGCTATGCCTCAGGTCGGGCATAGCGTTGTCAACGAGAGGCTCGGAGAGGGTCTCTCGCAAGATTAATGACCTGATCTGTCCACCGGCTACGGCCACGAGATAAAGAGAGTAGATAATGGTAAAGAATTCTGCCGTTCCCACTGATCGGGAAAAAGCGCTTGAAGCGGCATTGGGTCAGATTGATCGCCAGTTTGGCAAGGGCTCGGCGATGCGTTTAGGCGATCGACCAGTTCAAAATGTTCAGGTTATTCCTACTGGGGCGCTTTCCTTGGATATTGCTCTTGGTATTGGTGGTCTGCCGCGGGGTCGTGTTGTTGAGATTTATGGTCCGGAATCTTCCGGTAAGACGACAGTCGCGTTACATGCCGTCGCGCAGGCTCAGAAAATGGGTGGAATTGCGGCCTTCATTGACGCGGAACACGCCCTTGACCCGGAATATGCCCGAGTATTAGGCGTGGATACGGATGCTCTGATTGTTTCTCAGCCGGATACGGGAGAACAGGCATTGGAAATTGCCGATATGCTTATTCGCTCCGGAGCCTTGGATATTATCGTCATTGATTCGGTAGCCGCTTTAGTCCCTAAAGCGGAAATTGAAGGCGAGATGGGCGATTCTCATGTTGGTTTGCAAGCCCGTTTGATGTCGCAAGCCTTGCGTAAATTAACAGGTGCGTTATCTGCCTCCGGAACGACCGCCATTTTTATCAACCAGTTGCGCGAAAAAATTGGGGTGTTCTACGGTAATCCAGAAACGACAACCGGAGGTCGTGCACTAAAGTTTTACGCTTCCGTCCGGCTTGATGTGCGCCGTGCAGACCAGCTCAAGGATGGTGCTAACCCCATCGGAAATAACACTCGGGTCAAAGTCGTTAAGAATAAGATGGCCCCGCCTTTTAAGCAGGCTGAATTCGCAATCTACTACGGTAAAGGAATCTCGCGCGAATCCTCGATTATTGATATCGCGGCAACGATGCACGTCATTAAGAAATCTGGAGCTTGGTACACCTACGAGGGCGATCAACTCGGGCAAGGCAAAGAAAAGGCATGCCAATTCTTGCGTGATAATCCCGAGATTGCAGATGAGATAGAGGCACGAGTTAAGGCAGAATGTGGGTTAGGTGTAAAGCCGACCGTGGATCCTGAGGATACTCCGATCTCCTAATGGTGGATTATCGCCTTCATGCAGATGCGAAAGTGCGTCGGCGTGCTAGTGCTGCAGAGATTGCTGCCCGTCGTCGAGAGCGGGCAGCGCAGCGCTCAGAAGAAGAATGGTATTCCTTCGCTAAAGACGTATGCTATCGGCAGCTAGCTATGATGGAGCGGTCGGTTGCACAATTGCGAACTGCCTTGCACCGTCAGCTTGTTCCTGATGAGATTGCGAACTCTGTTATTGATATGTTTTGCCAGGCGGATCTGGTTAATGACGAACGCTTTGCCCGCATGTTTGTCCGTTCTAAATTCGCCACAAAAACGACCTCGCGACGCGTATTAAGACGAGAACTCGCTGAAAAAGGGGTCAGTGCGGAACTTGTCGAGCAGGCATTAGCCGAGATAAGCGATGATTCGGAACTGGAAGCCGCGCGTGACTTTGCACAACGCAAAGTTCGCTCAATGCGGGGAATCGACGAAGAGACCATTCGACGTCGGCTTTATGGAGCCTTGGGGCGGCGAGGTTTTTGTGCGGAGCATATTCGTCAGGCGATTTATGACGCATTCGCAGGAGAAGATGGCGATGCGTGTTAATCGAACACTGGTGAGGCTAATGCGGTCAAATTCGCACTGTGGCAGGGCGCAATCACTATCGAGAAACTACTAGACTGACGGCGATGACTCTTCCCAAGACTTATGCAGTGCGCACCCTCGGGTGCCAGATGAATGTACACGATTCTGAACGTCTCGCTGGTCTGCTTGACCAGGCCGGATATGTGCCAGTAGAGCTTGTGCCGCAAAAGGCGCAGCGAGCTACTGAAGCTGGTGATATGGGGGCAGACGTCCTCGTTATCAATACTTGTTCGGTTCGCGAAAACGCGGCGAATAAGCTTTATGGCAATTTAGGGCAGTTGGCCGCCGTAAAGCGGGAACGTCCTGATATGCAGATCGCGGTGGGCGGGTGCCTGGCGCAACAACTGCGCGGCGGTATCATTGAGCGTGCGCCCTGGGTGGATGTCGTTTTGGGGACGCATAATCTCGATGTGCTTCCGGTGTTGTTGGAGCGAGCACGCCATAATAAGGAAGCCGCAGTAGAAATTGAGGAATCACTAAAGGTTTTCCCGTCAACGTTACCTACACACCGAGAATCAGCGTATGCGGCGTGGGTGTCAATCTCAGTTGGGTGCAATAACACCTGCACATTCTGCATTGTTCCGCAGCTACGAGGTAAGGAACGTGACCGGCGTCCGGGCGATATTCTTGCGGAAATGTCGGCAGTTATCGCGCAAGGAGCTATTGAAGTAACCCTACTGGGGCAAAATGTTAACTCCTATGGGGTAGGGTTCGGAGATCGTGGCGCCTTTGCCAAGCTATTGCGGGCAGGCGGCGCAATTGACGGCTTAGAGCGTCTGCGTTTCACTTCTCCACATCCGGCCGCATTCACGGATGACGTTATCGCCGCGATGGCAGAGACTCCGACGGTAATGCCCTCGCTGCATATGCCTTTGCAGTCAGGATCTGATCGCATTTTGCGCCTTATGCGCCGATCATATCGCTCCGAAAAATTCCTTGGAATTTTGCAGCGAGTTCGCGAACAGATTCCTCATGCGGCAATTACCACTGATATTATCGTCGGCTTCCCGGGGGAAACTGAGGACGATTTCCAGCGCACCCTTGATGTGGTGGAAGAATCGCGATTCGCCTCAGCCTACACATTTATCTATTCACCGCGTCCAGGGACTCCAGCAGCCGATATGGCGGAACAGATCCCTGATGAAGTGGCAAAGGAGCGGCTCAACCGTCTGGTGGAACTCCAAGAACGAATTGGCACAGAAGAAAACGTCAAACTGGAGGGGCACGAAGTAGAGGTCCTTGTTTCCACTGGTGAGGGGCGAAAAGATGAGGCAACGGAACGAATTAGTGGTCGAGCGGCCGATAATCGCCTTGTCCATGTTGCTTTGCCCGAGGGAATTACTGATCCGCCGCGGCCCGGGGATATTGTTACGGCGTGCGTCACCCACGGTGCGCCGCATCATTTGGTAGCCGATTCGGCTCGAACGAGCGGAGAATTCCGTATTCGCCGTACCCGTGCTGGGGATGCGTGGCAAGAATCTGAACGTCGTCGTCATGAACTGGAAGAAGAAGCTGCCGGTCGTGCTCCGGTGAATCTAGGCATACCGACGATTGGAATGAGGCCGCGTACCTCGTGAACGCTGTGCCGATCATTGCTGTTGTTGGTCCGACGGCATGTGGAAAGACGGATCTGTCAATTGATCTGGCGCAACGCTTGGGAGGGGCGCAACGTGTTGAGATTATCTCGGCAGATGCGATGCAGCTCTATCGTGGAATGGATATCGGAACTGCAAAAATAACACTCGAGGAGCGGCAAGGGATCGCTCATCATCAGCTAGATGTTCTCGATGTCACCCAATCAGCATCGGTTGCGGCATATCAACAACACGCGCGCACAGATCTGGAGAAAATTCGTCAGCGTGGCAAAATTCCTATGATTGTTGGCGGATCGGGGCTATACGTCTCGGGTTTGCTTGACGAACTACAATTTCCCGGCACATCGCCACATGTGCGCGAAGAACTTGAGGAAATTGTGCGTCGCGAAGGTCTTGAGGTGCTTGTGGCAGAGTTAGCACAGCGCGATCCGCATACCTACGCCACTATTGACTTACACAATCCACGTCGAGTCATTCGTGCCCTGGAAGTGGTCCGGCTGACGGGACGCTCCTATACTCCGGAATTTCCCCGACACACAAGCCATTATCCTGCTGTTCTTCAGTTGGGCATACGCCGTGATCCGCAACTATTACGCGAGCGGATAGCGGGACGTACCCGTCGTATGTTCGAATCCGGATTACTGGAAGAAGTGCAGGGGCTATGTGAGCACGGATTACGCGATGGCCCGACGGCTTCCCGAGCAACTGGATACGCTCAAGCAATTGCAGTCCTTGATGGTCAGATGGCGCCTGAGCAGGCACAGGAGGATATTGCAACAGCAACCTGGAAGCTGACTCGCAAACAGCGCAAATGGTTCGGGGCAGATCCGCGTATTATCTGGAACGATGCGGAAGATCATCTTCTTGACTGGGCTAGTGCTCAGGTGGAGCGTTTCTTGAATAACGAATAAAAGTGAGGATATGTAGAAAGGCGCGTTGATGTGAACGTAGAAATCTATATATCCATACTGGAAATGCTAATACTGCGTGGGGCTCATCAATAAAGTGATCGACAAGCGATACAGCGATTGAGGTGTGGTGCGGCGTGGTTTTAACGAGATGACGCCACGCCGCACCCATACACTCGCAATACTCGAAATCCCTTCTGAGATCCTACTTTATCCGCCGGATAGCCAGATTCTTGTAACCAGCTCAATAGGGAATCTGCGCCTAAATGACGCTGAACGACGAGATATGCCACGCCATGTGGTGCTAGCCGATCTAACCAATGGCTTAGCAGATTGTGAAGAGCTGACTTGCCGATCCGGATAGGAGGATTCGACCACAACAAGTCAATGTCAGTTAGCGAGGCGTCCTCAGTGATTGTGACGTTGTTATATCCAGCACGAGCAGCATTATGCGCAGCTAAGGTTCGCGCACGAGCATTAACGTCAATTCCGTAGACATGGGCATCGGGGTAGTGGGCAGCTAGCGCTAAAGTCAGTGGCCCCCAGCCGCATCCAAGATCAACGATACGTGCTCCGGTGGTCAGCTCGGGTAGCCCTCCCTTGTGCAGGAGAACAGCAGTACCTTTATCTAGCCCGTCAGGAGAGAATATTCCCGAGCTGGTTTGTATGCGATAAGAATGGCCAGCAATATCAATCTCTAGCTCGCGCTCATGCGAATCAGAAATCGGTTCAGCAGAAAAATAGTGCTCAGTCACGAGATATACCTTACCTGGTGTGACTTCAGGTGTCTGAGCCGCGTCCTTGTTTCCAATACCTCCCACGTGTTAGACAATAGAGGTAACCCAATGAAGGAGTCCTTTATTAACGCGAAATCCTCTCGTCCGATTCACGTCTTGTCTCATGACGGTACTGCGCTGCAAGCTGACCCGGCATATTCGGGAAGCTGGGCTGGCGATGGCTTTGAGCGGGAACAACGCTCGTCCTTGCGTCGTGTTCCGGGGTTATCGACCGAGCTGACAGATGTTACCGAGGTTGAATACCGGCAGTTGCGCCTAGAGCGGGTGGTGCTGGTTGGCGTTGTGACGGACGGCAATATGCAAGCTGGAGAAGAGTCGCTACGGGAATTAGCGGCTTTAGCGCATACGGCAGGATCAACGGTGTGCGATGGGGTATTGCAACGCCGTACATATCCTGATCCGGCAACCTATTTAGGTTCCGGAAAAGCCCGTGAGCTTGCGCAGATTGTTCATGCTCATAGCGCTGATACGGTTATTGTCGATAGCGAATTGGCGCCTTCGCAACGTCGTGCGTTAGAAGATGTGATCGACGTGAAAGTCATTGATCGCACGGCTCTTATCTTAGATATTTTCGCCCAGCACGCCCGATCTCGGGAGGGCAAAGCGCAAGTGGAGCTTGCTCAGTTGGAATATCTGCTACCTCGGTTGCGTGGTTGGGGTGAGTCGATGTCCCGACAAGCAGGTGGTCGAGTTGCCGGTGGTGCCGGTATCGGCTCGCGTGGTCCAGGTGAAACGAAAATTGAGCTTGATCGGCGCCGTATTCGTCAGCGTATGGCTAAATTGCGGCGAGAAATTGCTCAGATGAAGAATTCTCGTCAGACCCGACGTCAGGGCAGGCAGAAAAACGCAGTTCCCTCTGTTGTGATCTTGGGCTATACGAACGCAGGGAAATCCTCACTGATGAATGTTGTCACGGGTGCGGGTGTGTTGGTGGAAAATGCGTTATTCGCAACCTTAGATCCGACGGTACGCCGCGCTTATACCCGTTCTGGGCGAGAATATACCTTGACGGACACGGTTGGTTTCGTGCGTAACCTACCAACTCAACTGATTGAGGCGTTCCGCTCAACCCTGGAAGAAGCAGCAGACGCTGACGTCTTATTGCATGTGGTGGATGCGGCACATGATGACCCCTTAGGGCAGATTGATGCGGTACATCACGTCTTAGCAGATATTGATGGAGTACACGAGATTTCAGAGATTATTGCCTTATCGAAAGCTGACATCGCTGATCCAGTTAATATCGCATTGTTACGCACCCGCTATCCGGAGGCAGTTGTTGTTTCTGTGGCAGACGGGCGAGGAATAGAGGAGTTGCGCGATCGTATTGAGTCCCTGTTGCCGCACCCGACGATTTCCGTGGATCTTCTCGTGCCCTATGATCGCGGTGATCTGGTGCATCGATTGCATGAAGATGCTGAGATTCTTATGCAATCCTATGAATCTGGCGGGACGCACATGCGGGCGCGAGTGACCCATGAGTTATGGGGAGTTTTGCATCAGGCAGGGCTAGTGGAAGCAGGCCGTGGATACGGAGAAGTATCTGGTGAGTGAGGAGCCTACAGAACAATCTACGGCGGAGTCTGCCGAGCGGCCGGTTGAAGTTCAGAGGGATACCGAGGAATCTGTTGAGGAAGTTTCCGAGGAAATTGCTAAGGAATTGGCCGCATGCGACCCGTGTGAAGTTCTCAATGTGTTAATTGAGCTAATGGGAGGCCAATATCGTGACGGTCAGGCTGTCATGGTGGATAAGGTCTATCAGGCGCTCGTTGATTCCCAACACATTATGGTGCAGGCAGGAACGGGCACGGGAAAATCTTTTGGTTATCTTGTTCCAGCTCTGACGTGGGCTGCTTTTTCTGGGCAGCGGGCCATTGTTTCCACCGCAACTTTGGCTTTGCAACGCCAGATTATGACCTCAGATGCGCCGGCGGTTGTGCAAGCAATCGCGCAGCGTTACGGCAAGCATGTTGAGGTGGCTCTGTTAAAGGGCTGGAATAACTACGCCTGTATGCGCAGAGTTCAATCGGGTTCGCCCGACGAGGATTCGCTAATTTCCCGAGATGAGGGTGTTTTCGGTGCGAGCGCAGTGGGCGAAGAGGTGGTGCGTGCTCGGCAGTGGGCGCTTAGCAGCTCAACTGGAGATCGTGACGATCTTGTTCCGGGGGTTGGCGATCGGGTGTGGCAGCAGATTTCTGTTTCTAAACAGGAATGTGTCGGTACGACCTGTCTTTTTGCTGCGGATTGTTTTGCCATGCAGGCACGAGCTGCTGCTCAGGAGGCGGATCTCGTCGTTACTAATCATGCATTACTTGGTATTGAGACGACGGGAACGCCGGTTATGCCGCAAGCAGATGCGTATATTATTGACGAGGCCCATGATCTTGTTGAGCGAGTAACAACGCAATTGACGCGTTCGTTATCTCATTTCGATCTTGCTTCTTTCGCACGTTTGCTCAGGCAAGCAGGCCTTTCGGCGGATTCGATCTTGGAAATTGCTGACGATATTGACGCAATGTTTAATGCGCTGCCGGTAGAGCGCCTGACAGAGATTCCGGATGGATTGCGTGAGGTTTTGACGCAACTTCTTGGATCTGTGCAAGAGGCATTGAGTGATATTGCTGGTATGCCGCAGAATACTGAAGATGCAACAGCCCAGAAGAAGCGGTTGCGGGTTCGGGCAATGCAATTGGCTGACTTTTGTACGGATTGTTTATCTGAGGCGGTGACGTCCGGCTCGTTGGTGGCATGGTTAGGCGAATATGGCGAGGTGCGCACTATCTATCTTGCTCCGTTGGACGTCTCGGGGCGAATTGCGCGAACGCTATTTGCAGAACGTCCGGCTATCTTGACCTCAGCTACCTTGCATTTGGGTGGGAGTTTTGATGCGATGGCCCACAAAGTGGGTTTTAGTTATCCAGAGCAGGGGCCGTGGGAAGGCATTGACGTCGGTTCGCCCTTTACGCCGCATCGTCAGGGCATACTTTATGTTGCTGCGCATTTACCTCCGCCGGGGCAGGGAGGGTATGACGATGTGTTTCGGCAGGAAATCGTGGATCTGATCCAGGCTTCCCAAGGCGGAGCGCTGTGTTTGTTCACATCGAAAGAGGCTGCTCAACGAGCGGCTGACTATGTGCGACCTTTGGTTGATACGCCGGTCTTGTGTCAAGGTGATGACCAGCTATCAACACTTATTGAGCAGTTTGAAAGTGATTATCACGCGTCACTATTTGGTGTGATGTCACTATGGCAGGGAGTGGATGTGCCAGGGGATACGAATCGCCTTGTCATTATTGATCGAATTCCTTTTCCGCGTCCGAATGAACCGCTAACGCAAGCCCGTTGTGAGGCGGCAGAACGTGCGGGGCGTAATGCGTTTATGGCGGTATCTGTTCCCCAGGCGGCGCTGTTGTTGGCGCAAGGCGCGGGGCGGTTATTACGTCGAACAACAGATCGTGGAGTGGTTGCGGTATTGGATTCTCGGTTGCGTTATAAGCGCTATGCTGGCTATCTTATTGCGTCTATGCCGCAACTGTGGCGCACTGTTGATCGCGATTATGTGTTAGAGCAGCTCAGCCGCCTGGCGCGTTCGGGGCAATCGCGCCAGAATGATTCTGCTGAGAACATTGT
This sequence comes from Trueperella sp. LYQ143, assembly GCF_046599595.1. Lineage (NCBI taxonomy): Bacteria > Bacillati > Actinomycetota > Actinomycetes > Actinomycetales > Actinomycetaceae > Trueperella > Trueperella sp. LYQ143. The sequence goes on from NZ_JBKIWR010000002.1 coordinate 119,839, forward strand.
TGATGGTCAAGATAATGAAGATGGCCAAGAGGATAGGGAGTAGTAATCCTACTGAATGATTTGTACCTGGGCGCCACCCGAGGATAGGTATCGACTTTGGTGGAGGTAAAAGCCTGGCTAGTGGAGCCATGTAAATGGGATTGGGTAAAGTATTGATCCTTAGAGCGCGCGAAGCACGGTGACAACTTTACCGAGGATGCTTGCCTCGTCGCCAGGGATAGGAGCGTAAGCGGAGTTGCGTGGCATAAGCCAAACGTGCCCGCTTTTACGTTGAAAAGCCTTGACGGTGGCTTCGCCATCAATCATGGCTGCGACAATCTCTCCATTCTCAGCAACAGATTGCCTGCGGATGACAACCCAGTCGCCGTCGCATATTGCGGCGTCAATCATGGAATCTCCGACTACTTTCAGCATGAATAGATCTCCGGTGCCGGTCAATTGACGGGGGAGGGTGAATACGTCATCAACGCATTGTTCTGCCAATATCGGACCGCCGGCAGCAATACGACCAACGGCTGGCACAGTAACAGGATCGCTGACGATGAACTCCGTGTCGTCGATGCGGTAGTTATCAGGTTGTTTATAAGGGGCAACGTGGATGGATTCGGAGGATGGTATTGCGGTAGAAGCTACCGAATTTGATACGACCTGATCGGTTTGAGTAGATCGGCGTGGATGGTTAATAGGTTCCGTGATTCCAGCATGCGTACGACCAAGCTCGGTGACATCTAAAGTGCGTGGGCGGCGCGGATCGCGCACGATGAGATTAGCGTTATGGAGTAGATCGAGTTGGTACTTGACAGAGGATGGGGATTTCAATCCAATCGCATCGCCGATCTCTCGAACGGTTGGCGGATAGCCGTGAGCTGAGATTTTATCGCAAATGACGCGCAAGATGGCCGCTTGGCGCTCGGTTATTGCGTGATGTGGCGATGGCATCGGCTTCCCTCCCTAGTCCTCTTCAATGCGATGGAAACCAATATGGCTTTCATGTACCGCATATTGTTATGTGTTGCTCGCCTCTAATTATAGCTAATTTTATTCGTGCATTCAAACATGTGTTCTAATTTACATCGAACACGCGTTCTAGACATTGCAAGTGTGGGTTGCTATGATTCAAACATACGTTCGATGAACATGTGTTCGAGGAGGCTGTTATGTCAGCATTACTGCAGGCTGATGACGTTTATTTGCCACGCGGGAAACGTTCTGCTGTGGGTGCGGCAACTGGCAAGAATGTTCGGAGCTCTAGCATTATCCGCCCAGTGTCAGTAGCAGCTGGAAAGAATGGTGATGCCGGAGAAGCTTTCGCGGCAAAATCTGCTCCGATTCATTCAGCATGCTCGAATGCGCATCGGGCTGTATTACTATCAGTCGTTCCTGCTCCGAGTTCCTTGGATATTGATTGGGCACAACAGCAGCACGCGGTGGATGATGATTCTCGGTCAGCTCGCATTGAATTTGTGGAGGTGTCTCGTAGAAAAAGCGCTGCGCATTATGCTCCTCGGGGTAATAAAGCTTTACTAAATGCTGGAGCGGCGGCAGAATCTACATCGGCGATACATAATAGGCGTGGGCACCAAATAGAGAATTATCTAATGGCTCCACGTAAGGATGCCGCCTCGCGCGCCACTTTGCGCTGTTCATCGGCTCGAGTTCGGGCGTTAAGTTTTAGTGCGTTATGTGCAGCGGTCCTTATGCTTGGCGTGCTGGTTGGCATGATGTTATTCAATCTGGTGTCTCCCGGAATCTCAGCGGGTGAAATGGTGACTGTTGGATCGGGGGAGAGTTTATGGTCGATTGCCAATTCGATTGATGCGGATGTTGCTCCGGAGCAAGTCGTTGCGGATATTGCTCAGCTCAATGGGCTGGAGTCAGCTTCGGTAGTTGCTGGGCAGGAGTTGATCCTACCGGCGTACTAGAGTGTGGAAGTTTTCGCTGATATCCGATGTATTGCTCTTGCCTAATGAGGATTTTTGTTTGCCGCATGGCGGGCAAGGCGGTATTTTATGAACATGTTCTGTCCTTTTTGTCACCATGACGATTCCCGTGTTGTTGACACGCGCACTTCGGAAGACGGAATGATGATCCGTCGTCGCCGAGAATGTCCTGAATGTGGTCGGCGTTTCACTACGACGGAAAAAGCAACCCTGATGGTGTGTAAACGTTCCGGAGCGACTGAGCCATTCTCTCGAGAGAAGATTATTTCCGGTGTTGGTCGGGCTTGCCAAGGGCGGCCGGTGACTGGAGATCAGCTTGCAGTTTTAGCTCAGCAGGTTGAAGAAACTTTGCGGGGTTCAGGTGCGGCTCAGGTAGACTCCCAAGAGGTTGGATTAGCAATTTTAGAGCCACTTAGTAAATTAGATACAGTGGCATATTTGCGATTTGCTTCGGTGTATTCGAATTTCAATTCATTAGATGATTTTCAAGCAGCGATTGATACGTTGCGATCTTCTGCGGAGTCAGACAGTTAAACAATAGGCAATCGGGGAAAATAGACTTTAGGTACTGAAAACCAGATGTTCCTACTCGGTAGAACTCCTAAATGGAGAGATGGCACTACTAAAATATGGCACCCCGTATATGCGCGATCTTGTTTTACGGCGCATCAATGAAGCGTTATCACGTGCGCGAGGAATTTTTGGTTGATGATAGCGCTCTCGTCAGTACTCCCTTCGGCGTGGCTTTGGAATGGTGCGCCGAAGGGGGGGGGGGGGAGAGAAATAAACAGAGCTTTCCCTGATGTAGGGCATTTACGATAGTCAGTTAAAAAAGCTCGACAGTAAGTAGGAGAGAGACGATTGGTTGGTTGTGGTGGATCTGGATATACTTGCCAGTTATCCAGATCCACCACAACCAACTACAGATATATAAGCGCTCAGTTTGTATCAGAAGGCGAAGAACCCTCTTGCGAGAGCTCAGAATCTTCCTTGTTACCAGCACTCTCATCTGAAGACTCATCAGGGTTCGAGTGATGCGTCGTCAACGAGGTGATAGTTGATCGAGCCGCAGCAGCACGATCCATAACAGTGCTGACATATCCATCAATATGTTGAGCTGCCTTAGATGACGCCTCGCTGACTTTCTCTCGCCACTGACCAGCAACAAGTTCCAGCGTCGCCAGCTTTTCCTTGACGTTTTTACGCATCACCTTGCCCAGTTGAGAACGAGGAAGGTCATCGAGGATAGCGATAGATTTTGGCATTGCATAATGCGCCAATTTGTCTTCAGTCCACCGCCGCACAGCTTCCAGATCAACATTTGCTCCGGGCTCTAGCACCAAGGCGGCAACAACTGATTCAGAGAAAGAATCAGTAGGCATACCCACCACGGCAACGTCAACAACGCCAGGCATATCGCGTACCGCAGACTCAACCTCAGAAGGATAGACGTTAAACCCAGAATTAATAATCATCTCTTTGCGCCGGTCAGCCATAACCAGGAAACCGTCATCCCACATGCCTAGATCGCCGGTATGCAACCAGCCATCAACTAATGTTGTTGCGGTTTCTTTTGAATCCTTGTAATACCCGGAGAAAACCTGCGGGCCGCGCACAATAATCTCACCGATTTCTCCATCAGGCAGATCAACCGTCGGATTATCTGGATGAACCACACGGACCTCGGTTGACGGATAAGGAATACCCAGCGTTGACGGACGGCGATGAGAGCTAGTTGGAGATCCGCAAATCACCGGCGCAGCCTCCGTCATACCATAGCCCTCAATAATGTAGCCCGAGTGTTCCTCCCAGCGCCGAGCCAATTCGGGATCAAGAGGCATCGCTCCACACACCGAATAACGAATCGTTGATAAATCAGCGGTTGCGCCCTTATCAATCGCGTCAAGCATCCGTTTGAACATAGGAGGCACGCCGCCGAAGAACGTGATGGGATGACGCTTATGTGCAGCAAAAAGAATATCCACATCGAAACTAGGAGTCATGACCTGAGTAGCGGCCATAGATACACACACCAGCATCGACAACTGCAAACCGAAAGCGTGGAAGAACGGCAAAACAGCGCCGACAGTTTCTTCGCCGCGTTTATATGCATTCAGCCATAGGCGGCTTTGCTCGGTATTAGAAAGCAAAGCTCGGTGGGATAGTTCCACAGCTTTTGGAGTGCCGGTGGTTCCACCCGTCATGAGCAAAACGGCAGTATCTGTGATGGCAGGAGTGTCCTCGTCGGTGAACTGATAAGGTGCATTGTGTTTAACCTGGTTATCCCATGAATGGACACCAGGAGGAACCTCGCCACGCAGTTTACGACGTTGAACCCGTGCAGCCTTAATGGGGAGCTTAAGAAGGAATTGCGACTTCTTTGGCAGTGCCTTAGTGAGATTGACAGCGAGATACGTGCGCCCCTTGAAGTTGTTGTCAATAATCAGCTTTTCGATAGTTTGCTCCCAGCCGATAACAACGCGCGATCCAATTCGCTCGATCTGAGCGTCAATCTGGGATTGCGGTGCCAAGGGATTATGCTCTGCCACAGTTACGCCAAGCATCATTGCCGCATAGAAAGCCACGTAATGCTGCGGGCAATTAGGCAAGATAAGGGAGATGACATCGCCTTTTCGGACCCCGCACATCGCAAGAACTTGAGCTGCTCGCTGAACTTCATCCAAGATTTCGGCATACGTGTATTCGCGGGCCAAGAAATCAATGGCGCATCGCTGCGGAAAATCACGGACCGCAGATAACAAAAGCTCGCCAATTGGCTCAGTAACAGGATTAATATGCGTGGGGACGCCTTCGCTGTAGTGCGAGTGTGCGCGCTCCATATGGTCCATGAGATGTCCTTCTCAAATCAGTAGCTAACATTTCTAGTTACTATTCCGTAGCCTAATGCACTGCGAACCGGCGTGCACGCCCTGAAGACAGGTTAGCTATGGGCGTGACCTGCTTGCTCTGCTACTGAGTCACGGGGCAGGGGTTTCTGGTGTAGGGCTATGCCATGAGGTGTGAAAATCCCGCTTCGTTCCCAGATTTCGTGAGAAATAGTTTTTGTGATACCTGCAATGTCGTGATGTGCAGGAGGGGAGGTAGTAGGTTGTGCTGCTTTCGGAGGGGAAGAGGAATAGGGAAAGAAAAAGAGCGAGAAAGCGTGAAGAGGAGGAAAGTGGGAGGGGGAGAGAAGGAAAAGGAAAGGAGAAGGAAAGGAGGCATGTCTGTATGGGAAGCGCCTGTATGGGATACCCTGGCATATCGGCATATCGGCATATCGGCATATCGGCATATCGGCATATCGGCATATCGGCATATCGGCATATCGGCATATCGGCACCTTGATGTGCCGGCATAGCAAGAGAGAAAATATTAGGCTGCTGGCCTGCCGCTACGGTTACAATGCGCTGCCAGCCTCATCCCGAAAAGTAATATCCGACCGCGTTGCATGTCGTACAGCCACATTACGTTACCAGCACATTGATATAACATTGCCGCTTCGCAAGCAGTGCAGTAAGCCAACAAAACGTGCCAGTTTATGGACGGCATAGAAGTCGCAGACGAATATGGGCTTTTGCCTGGCTGAGACGTTCCAAAATATGAGGTGGAATCTCGCTGTCAGTATCCGTCACCATGTATCCATATTCGCCAAGTGTGGCAAGTGACTGGTAGGTAATGTTGACGTTCTCGTCAGCAAATAATTTATTGACATCCGCTAGAGCGCCAGGAGTGTTCCAATGTACCCAAGCGACCCTATGGCTGGATTGCGCGGTAGGGGCACTGGCAATATTTGGAATGTTCACCGACATATCTGTGGAGCCTTTTCGCCAGTAATCAAGGAGCTTATGAGAAACAAATTGGCCTATTGATTCCTGGGCTTCCAATGTAGAACCACCAATATGCGGAGTGAGGATGACGTTTGGCAAGTCGCTAAGCGGGCACGAAAAAGCCTCACCATTGCCAGACGGCTCCGCTGGAAAAACATCAACTGCTGCGCCGGCCACCGAGCCATCCAGGAGTTTTTCGCGTAGCGCATCAAGATCCATCACGTGACCCCGTGCAAGATTCAATACGATTGCCCCTGGTTTAAGCAAAGCGAATTTTTCTGCATCAAAAAATCCCGTATTTTCTGGGCGTCCGTCGATATGCACAGACACGGCATCAGCAGTGCTCAACAGCTCTGTTAATGTGTTTACGCGACGGGCATTTCCTAACGCAAGGCGTTCGGCATGATCGTAAAAAATGACGTTCATTCCCACTGCTTCGGCAAGCACAGATAGCTGTGAACCAATTGAACCATAGCCGATAATGCCGAGCGTCTTTCCTCGGACTTCGTGAGAGCCGGCAGCAGTCTTATTCCATATCCCATTGTGGAGAGCATGATTTTGGGCGGGAATATTACGTATTAAGGCAATCATTTCACTCAGAGCCATCTCTACAACTGAGCGAGTATTGGAATACGGCGCATTAAATACTGCGACGCCATGATCGCAGGCGGCCTCTAGATCAATCTGGTTGGTTCCGATGCAAAAAGCACCAATGGCCACGAGATCTGGACAGGATTCAATCACCCGACGAGAGATGCGTGTCTTTGAACGGATGCCGACCATATCGTAACCAGCGAGTCGGGCAATAAGGTCATCTTCGTTGAGGGATCCGGCGATCCGGTCAACCTCAATTCCGTACCGGCTAAATGAGGAATCGGCGATGTCGTGGGGATTTTCCAGGAGAAGAATTCGGGTCATGCCTTTGCCTTCCTCAGTGATTGGAGCCAGTGGTGAGATTAAGGAGTGAAGCCAGCCGGTAGATCGCCTGTCGAGATGACGTCAAGGCGTCGAGTAGGACGAGTCATCGCGACATAGAGATCACCCGGACCATCGGCAAGGATCTCGGCCGGCTCGACAAGAATGACGATGTCATACTCCAAGCCTTTCGACATCCGTGGGGTGACAATATGTATTCTCGCGTAGAGGTCCGTACCTCCGCAGTTAAGCGTCCAGTTGTTGAGATGTGCACTGCTCTGGAGGGAATGTGCCACCTCGTCAGTGCGATTCTCGGGGACGATAATGCCGATGGATCCACGGTCAGCGCCGTATTCGTTATCCAGATCGCGCACAGCATTCTGCACGAGATCGCACAAAAGCTCCACGCCGCCACCATGAACGCGATAGCTGTGTGGTAGATCGCGGGCCGGTTGTATAGGTCGAACAGGAAATCCAGCGTGCTCCATAACCTGTTGGGCACGTTCCAGTACGCGGGCAGGAGTCCGATATGAGATCGTCAACGGTTCAATATGGCAGTGGGGGGCAATATCGGCCAGGGCTTCCTGCCAGCCTCCCTCCGGAGCACCAACTGTTCGCTGGTCCACATCGCCGACGATTGTCATAGAAATAGCCGGATTCCGTCGGGCAATCATCCGCCACTGCAGGGGAGTTAACTCCTGAGCCTCATCGACAACAACATGCCCGTACGTCCACTGGCGATCACTCGCGGCTCGCTCGGCAAGCGTGCTATCAGAACGGTTGACGTGCAGGCGTTGGGCCATCTGTTGGGCGCTGACGATTCCGCCTCCCAGATTCATGGCAGACATCGTCTGTGAGACATACTCGTTCAGGGCGTGATCTTCAGCTTCTTCTCGGGCATGAGCCTGACGTTGAGCGTTGCTCAGCAGTGGGCCAAGCAGTTCTTCAAACTCGTCGATAATAGCCACATCGGCACGGGTCATGGGGGCATCTAACGGACGATATAAGGCGTCGCGTTCCGCCTGGCTCAGTTCCGGGGCAACGCGAGCTAGCAGATGAGGTTTGGCGTAGAGCCGAGCAAGAATGGTTGTTGCCGAGGAGGGCAGCCAACGCAGATTAATCTCGCGTCGGGCGTCAATACTTTGTGCCACATCATTGCTCAGCCAATCATTTTCTTCGACGCTGCGGCCGTGAGCGTCGGCTAACTGGGTGGCAAGTTGCTGGACCAACATGGTGGCATATATATCGCGAGCTTCGTTGTGCGGCTTGTGGCTGCGTCGGGCCTTGCGTTGAGCCTCGTCAACCATATCCGGAGTGAGCATGACGTTAATGCCGTTAATCCGCATGGATACGGCGCTATCAAGCGGTTTTTGTAGGATCTGGCGCACTGTGCGTTTGGCAATTGTTGACCAGATGAGTCGCCCTTTAATTTCCGTGACGCGAGCATCGTCCGTGCCCGTGACCTCCACGTTAGGGACGAGCTGTTCGAGCGTTGTCGATACGACATCAGATTCGCCGAGCGAGGGGAGGACTTGGTCAATATAGCGCAAGAATACGGTAGAGGGCCCAATAATAAGCACGCCAGAGTGCGCTAACCGATCGCGATGGGTGTATAGCAGATAAGCGGCGCGGTGAAGGGCAACGGCGGTCTTTCCGGTTCCTGGCCCACCTTGCACCACAAGAACACCCTTGGCGGGGGCGCGAATAATGCGGTCTTGTTCCCCTTGAATTGTGGCGACGATATCACCCATTTTTCCGTCGCGGGCCGAATTCATAGCGGCCATTAGCGCGCCTTCGCCCGTGAGATTTAGCCCGTCATCGTCAGCCGAAGCATTTTCAAGTAATTCATCTTCCACTGCAGTAACAGTGCGAAAGCGAGTCTGGATGTGACGGCGGCGCCGCACCTGACCAGGTTGCGCGGCGGTCGCTTGGTAGAACGGCTGGGATTGGGGTGCGCGCCAATCCGTCAGTAAAATATTGTGTTCCTCATCGCGCAGAGCCATTCGCCCAATATGGAAAACAGTATCCTCATGCATGTCGAGACGCCCAAGGACAAGGCGATTTTCTAAGTTACGCAGTCGGATGAGGTTGTCTTCGTAGTGGGTTGCGAAGGAGTCGCGTTCGGAGCGTGCGCCAGGTGATTCATGACCTGTTTGCGCCCGCACTTCAGAAAGCCGATCGAGATAATACTGGTATTGACGGTCAAAAGCGCGATATGCCTGATCGACGAAGTGTTGTTCCTCGGCCAGTGCGCGTTGTGCGGCGTGCTCGTCTGCCGAGGATGTGTGTGCCGATGTCTGTGCTTTCTGGCGGTCGGGTGAAGTCACCGAGTTTAGCCTCCCTGTCGCGAATACGGCAGTCAATTATTCCCGATTTCGAGGCTCGATGCATCCCTTAATCCGAGCGAGCAATACGTCAGAAAGCTCACGCCGCCTAGCCGCAGTAAACATGCAGGTCACAACGGGGTGAGACGGATAACGTGGACACCGCTTAACCCGATTCGGAAACTATGATTGGCTATATAGGAGACGTCTGGAGGGCAATAGTGGATTTCGAGATCTTTTCTATTGATGAAATCGCTCAAGGATTGCATGTCGATACCCTCGTTATCAACATGATTGATCTGGGGCGAGATGCCGGTGAGATCTGTGGTGCGGTCCATTCTATCTGCCAGACGTTATCGAGCCAGGAAATTGGGGAAGCAAACTCGGATATGCTCTACGACTATCGGGCGGATTTACCGACTTTACAGGTAGTTGATGGTGCGATAGCGGGGATCTCCATTCCACGTATGAATTTAACCTTGGCCACGGACGTCAACGGGGTTCCTTTCCTATATTTGGCCGGTCATGAGCCGCATTTCAAATGGATGCAAGTTGCGCAGGAATTTTTACGTATCATCGCGTTATTTGGCGTCCAGCGAGTGTTCACTGTTGCCTGTATTCCTGCGGCTGTTCCCCATACGCGACCAGTCGATATGGTGATTCGCTCTACGAAGCCAAATCCACAAGCCCCGTTATTTGAAGGCGAGATTGTGCATCCGGCGGGGGTGTGTGATTTCTTCGAGTTGCTAGCTCAGAAAGCGGGTATTGATGTAACCAATATCCGAGTGCGAGTCCCGATGTATTTCAATACTGCATCGAATGTGTATTTTGCCGGTGCTCTTGCGGGAATTCGGATGTTAGCCCAGCTTGGTGGGCCGACGTTACCAGTGGGAGATATGGAGCGTCTGGAATTACTCCAGCGCGACGCATTGGAGGAGCAGACGGCAGGAGCGAGCGCTTTCCAGGAGTTCGTCCACCATTTAGAACGAGAATATGACGAGCGTGGCGAACAATTTGCCCGCAACGATGAGATTACCTGCGAAGTTCCCAGTGCAGAAGAAATTGGTCAGGCGGCCGAGCTATTTCTCGCGACTTACGATAAAGACCCGCTTGAGCATATTGCAGATATTGATGCGGAAAATATTGGGTCGGTAGCAAAACCAGATGACGTATCAGATGAGTTGGTAGAGAACCTAAGTGAAGCAACCAATAGCGGGAAATCCGCGCACGATCTAGCTGGGGAGCGCCGACGCGATGGCGTGCGCTTGCGTCGTGGACGCCACCACTACATCGCCGAAGACGGGTCGAATACGCAGAGCGAGGAACAATGATTCGCCGCCACAAAGTGGCTCTGCTGGTATGGCTTGCGGCGGTAGCAATATATGCAGTTGCCGTTGCTGGGCGCACTTCTTTTGGTGTAGCGGGTCTGACCGCTATTGATCGCTTTGGGATTACCGCCTCAACACTGTCACTTTTTACGGTTGTGCAGATCGGGGTTTATGCCCTTGCGCAGATTCCGGTAGGTATGCTGCTGGATCGTTTTGGTGCGCGGGTGCTGCTCAGTGGTGGGGCATTAATTGTGGCCATCGGTCAGATAGGCATGGCGGTCACTGAATCTCTTGGCTTAGCGCTGGCGGTTCGGGTACTTATCGGGGTAGGAGACGCCACGGCTTTCACTGCGGTTATTCGCCTGATTGTTTCCTGGTTTCCGCCTCGACGTGCCCCACTGATGACCCAGTTGACGGGGATTGTCGGGGCAGGTGGGCAGCTTATTTCGGCTGTGCCTTTCGCATTGATTTTGACCAATATGGGATGGAATCCGGCCTTTGTGGCCTTGGCTTTCTTAGGTGTGGTGGTTGCTATCTTAGGGGTGGCCATCATCCGAGATACCCCTCGGCAGTGGAAATACACGAATCTTCCTGATGATGACGCGGTGATTGCGCGGCAACTGTCAGCCGCGGTTGTCTCACGCGCGCATGCTCCATTCCGCCAAACTCTCCGTGAGCCGGCTGCCTGGTTAGGTTTTTGGAGCCATTGGACGTGCAATTTTCCTAACACGGTTTTCATTCTGTTGTGGGGAGTGCCGTTCTTACAGATATATGATGGCTACTCTCAGTCCCAAGCGGCAGCTATGTTGGTGATCGTCAGTGTTGCTGTTGTGATCCTTGGTCCGGTTATTGGGCATTTAACGGCGAAACATTATTTACGACGGGTGTGGCTAGTCAATGGCATTGCGTTAATGATGTTGGCAGCGTGGACGACGGTTCTCCTTCTGCCCGCCCCAACTCCGACCTGGATTACGGTTGGATTCCTCATCGTGCTCGCCATGTCTGGGGTTGGATCATCAATCAGCTTTGACTTTGTGCGTACTGCAGTGCCGGCTGAGCGAATGGGGATTGCTAATGGGCTGGCTAATATGGGCGGTTTCATTGCTGGGCTGATTGTTGCCGGTTTAATCGGGGTGCTGTTGGATTGGTCATCGGCAGGAGCGCCACTGCAGCCTCGTGATTTCCGAGTGGCGATGTCCGTCCAGTTGATCGTATGGCTGATCGGTATGGTGGGAATTGATTGTGCGCGCCGCAGGACTCGGCGTCGCCAGCAAGAAAGCGGCATTGTTGTGCCGCCCTTGCGTGAGGTTATCGCCCGATATGAGGATCGATTCCAGGAGCGTACTCGGCGTTATTTTGCGTTCATGCAACGCGCTGGTGTGCGGGGATCAGCGCACGAGGAGCAGCCAGAGTAGGGAGTTAACTGGCGGGGTCGGATTGCCCGCGCTGTATCTTCGGTGCGTGGTATGAATGTGCGGCTCTGTGAAATAACGCGACTGATCCTCGGGCTGGTTGCCAGCGCGGTGCTGGGCCTGAGGCGTTATGCGTCAGTGCCAAGCGGTTTCAGGGGGGGGGAAAGAGGGAAATCCCTGCCGGTGTTGTGCCAGTGCGGAAATCTGTTGAGGCTACCTGTTTTAGGTGGGGTGCGATTATTCGAGAAAGCACAACCTTGGCGGCGTGAAGGATGAGCGGAAGAACGCGACGAGGAGGAGCACGGATGAGACAGGCGCAGGCTGTGCGTCGGGGATGTGTGAAGATTCCTTACTGAGCGCTGGGAAAAGGCCAGCCTATTGCCTGGTCGGTGAGGAGCTCGCAATGTTCTGCTCGACGTCGTAGCTCTGCGTCCTTGAGGATACGCGCGGGTAACGGGCAGCGCCGGATAGCAGTTTGAATAGCGTCATGTGGCAATGGGCGATGCGCTGCAATAACAACGAGGTTGCCATGCCGTCGGTTCTTGAGAATTGCTGGGTCTGCTATTGCCAAAAGATGTGGAAAAACCTCGCCGATTGCCCGAATCTCTGGTAGGGCAGGTGCGATGCCGTTGTGTTCGTTACGGTCAGCGATGTTGACGCAATATACGCCATCTTCTGTTAACAGTCGGGCCGCATGAGCGTGGGCCTGTATGGTGCGCAAATGCTGTGGAACCTGCCCGTTGTGGAAGGTATCGCGGATGATGACGTGCCACGAACCGCTATTAGTATCCAGGGTTATGCGGGCATCCTGAGCGCGGATTCGCAGTCGTGGCGCGGGCGGAAGGTCGAACCATTGGCGTACCTGTTGAGCTAATTCCGGATCAATTTCGATAGCGAGTTGCCTCGCCTGCCACATCGCATCAATAGCGCGCGCTAATGCACAGCCAGCAGCTCCTAAATGCAAGGCGCGTAAGGGAGAAACCTCCGGTAGGACGGCAGATACGGCACACAAAATATGTTGCATGTATTCAAATTCCAGGTGGGTTGGATCGCTCAGATCGAGAGCTGAGGATTCCGCGCCATCAATATACATAGTGACTAAATCTCCGCAAGAGTTTAGGGTGACGTCGGACATTGCTGTGCGAGTATGCGTCGGCAATGTTTTTTCTGGAGAGTGAGTCTGGTGTTTGCGAGCCATAGCGGTAGTCTAAAGGAAGAGGAAACACAGAGCGGATGAAGCAGAACGTGCGGATTCAGGGAGGACGAGGTAATGTCACGTGCGCCGCGCACATCAGGCGCGAAACGCGATTGGGGCGCCGATGATTCAGGCACTCCGATCCTGCATGTGGATATGGATGCCTTTTTCGTCTCCGTAGAGTTGCTTGATAAGCCCGAATTGCGGGGTCGACCGGTTGCAGTGGGCGGCCGGGAACGCGGGGTAATTTCTGCGGCTTCCTATGAGGCGCGACAGTTTGGCGTTAATTCGGCTATGCCGGTTGCGCAGGCGAAACGGCTGTGCCCTCAGCTTGTGATCCTGCCAGTGCGTGCAGAGCGTTACCGTGCGGTGTCGAAACGAATTATGGCGATCTTTGATTCGATCACTCCGCTTGTTGAACAGCTTTCCGTGGATGAAGCTTTCCTTGACGTATCCGGCGCACGAAAAATGTTCGGATCTCCCACGCAGATTGCTCAAGATATTCGCCGACGTATTCGCCAGCAGGAGGGAGTTCCTGCTTCTATCGGCATTGCGGCAACGAAACATGTGGCAAAGATTGCCTCGGCTCATGCCAAACCTGATGGGATGTTGTTGATTCCGGTGCAGCGCACCCAAGATTTTCTGCACTCGCTCCAGGTTGGCTCCTTGTGGGGGGTGGGCGAGAAAACCCGTCGCAAACTTGAGCAGCGGGGGATCATCACGGTAGCTGACTTGGTGGCCTTCGGTCCCGATGCGCTACGCCATTTGTTAGGTGAAGCGCTGGGAACGCAATTATTTGCGCTCGCGATGGGCCGTGATCCTCGAGTGGTCACGCCGCAACGTGTAGCGAAATCCATCAGCCGAGAACAGACTTTTTTCGATCCGATCGACGGTGCGCAAGCACTGCGGGAGCTTCTTGCGCAGGCACATAATGTAGCGGCTCGGCTTCGTCATGAATCGCTGACGGCTTGGACTGTTGGGATTAAGGTACGTTTCGCAGATGATTTTTCCACGATTACTCGATCGGTAACGCTAGCGAGTCCAACGGATTTGGCAATGGATATTTTTCATGCGGCACGTGCCTTGTTTTACGAGGTAGATATTCGCCAGCCGGGGATTCGTTTACTGGGGGTGAAGGCGGAGAATTTTGCTGATCCGCATCGCGGGGTGCAGCTCATGTTGGATACGGATGAGCGTCAGGCGAAAGCGGAGTGGGTAATGGATTCGATCCGTTCGAAATTTGGTGATCGTATGTTGACGCCAGGATCCTTGGTTGGGGAACAGCCGTTAGAGAATAATAAAGAATAGACGGTTGGAGTGCGGCTGAAACCTGCGGGATACTCGGTGCGGATCGCGGATGGTGGTGCTCCTTTCTGCTTCGGCACTGGTATGAAAGCATAGGATTCGTCGGTGCGTATGTTGGTGTATGGAATCCTAAAGGGTATGGCAATAACTAACCGCGATACCGGCTATATGCAGCAATAAGAGCTGACGGTGACCGCGCTCTGCTGGCAACATATAGCTTTTGCTGTCTTGGGCGATGCATTGCAGTCGCGGCGCGATGCGTCTTTATTGTTGCCGAATATCAAAGATGTGTTAGGCCGTGCCTGAACGGTAAATCTAGGGATTGCGGTAGTCAGGTAAGGAAAATAGGTGTGCGGAAAGGTATGCGGTTAGGCGTGGAGCATAAGGAAACCTGCCCTTGCCGATTCGATGGGGTATCCTAGCAGTACATCGATTGGGGAGAGGCACAGATGGCGCTATCTGATTACGAACGCAAGATGCTAGAGCAGCTAGAGGCACAGTTAAAGGATGATGATCCGTCTCTTGCTGATTCTTTAGCGCCGACGAAGGAATCTACTGGGGCGACCCAGATGGCGTTTTCTCCTAAGCATCTCGTTTTAGGGCTGATTATTTCGGTGGTTGGTCTGCTGATTGTATTAGGCGGGGTGTCCATTGAGAGCGTGATTGTCGGCGTGCTGGGCTTCTTCGTCGTCTTTGCTGGAATGTGGTATTTATCGTGCGGGGCAAAGCGGGTGCCAGCAGTGGCGCGCGAGCAGCGGCAACGTTCGACGCTGAGCTTTATGGAAAAGCAGATGGAGGAGTGGCGTAAGCGTCAGCAGCAGTAAAACCTCAGCCGATGAATGTTCGCCTATGTCCTTACTGCTATACAGCCTTGGGTAGGTGTGGCTGAAAGGGCGTAATAAAAGGGAACGCTGTTTTTGCGGAGGCTAACAGTAAATATGTAGATAGATTGGCAGCTTAATGGTTCGGGTGGTCAGTGGACCACTAGTTAGATTGTTACAGCCGGATAATTGAGCTGAGGTAATTGAATATCGTGAGAAACGGGCACAATACGTGCTCGTTTCATTTTATTTCCACATATATTACTGCGTTCGAGTTCTGACGTCTCCTCTCGTATGCCTCTCGTCTATACGGCAGGCGAGGAGCCTGTTGATACAGATATGCTGTGCTGCTGCCCGTCTCGGTGTGGTTATCTAAGGCGCCTAGCTGCTAGTTCGTTAGTGGCTGAGATCTGGTCGTTACGGGATTGCTTGTTTTTTTTATTGACCTCCACTTTGCTCCACTGCGTGTGGATACTCTGATTGGGATGGCGCAGGCCCGCGAGTTTTCCCTAATCTGGCGCCTTTTCCTCAGATTGTCAGGCGGTGGGCGTATGAAGCTGTATGCAGTGTTGTGAAAAAAAAGATTGGCACAAGGTGTGATTTTTACTCCACCGTATTTTCCCTTGATATTTAGCGGAAATTTAGAGGGAGAAACTGTGTTTTGCGCTTGATTATGGAGCAAAGTGGAGTAAAGTGGGGTTAACGCTGAAGAAAGGGGGTGTCAGATTGTTCCTTGGTACATACGAACCGCGTTTGGACGATAAGGGGCGTCTGATCCTCCCTGCCAAATATCGCGATCAGCTTCAAAGTGGATTGGTGATGACGCGAGGGCAAGAGCACTGCCTTTACGTCTTTCCGATGGCACAGTTCGAAGACATTGTGGCTCGGCTTCAGCACGCTCCTATGACGTCCAAGGAAGCGCGTACATACACTCGCGTGTTCCTGTCTGGAGCTAATGATCAAATCCCCGATAAGCAAGGGCGAATCACTATTCCCGTCGCCCTGCGCGAATACGCCGGGCTAGAGCGAGATCTCGCGGTTATCGGATCAGGATCTCATATCGAAGTGTGGGATTTGACGGCATGGAATGACTACCTACAGTCCAATGAGTCCGAATTCGCTGACCGCGAAGACGAACTCATCCCCGGAGTTTTTTAACGCACGGGGTGTGATTGGCCTTCTACCGATGTCCTGCGGTAATTCCCCAACTTCAGGGCAACGGTGGAGGACCAATAACACCCACGATTGATACAGAAAGGAGGATCGGTGCGTACCGCAGCTCATAATGCCTTACACACTCCGGTCCTCGCCCGAGTCTGTATTGATATATTGCGTCCAGCTCTCAGCGGTGAGAACCCTGTGTTAATCGACTGCACACTGGGTATGGGTGGGCATGCGGAGGCTTTCCTGACGGAGTTTCCCGCATTGCAGGTCATCGGTATTGATCGGGATTCACAAGCTATCTGCCTAGCTAGCGAGCGGCTCGCACCCTTCGGGCAGCGTTTTCATGCAGTGCACGCCACGTACGACGAGGTGGATCGGGTTGCTGCGCACTACGGCCGCGACGGATACGTTGATGCAGTATTCATGGATTTAGGCGTCTCCTCACTTCAACTTGACGATGCTGAGCGTGGCTTTTCGTATGCGCATGACGCTCCACTGGATATGCGGATGGATCTTACTCAGGGGCAATCGGCTGCTGAGCTGTTAGCTAAGGTTTCGCATGGCGAGCTGACGCACATCTTGCGTAGCTACGGAGAAGAAAAATGTGCCTCACGAATTGCGGCACAGATCCTCCGATACCGCGAGAATGAGCCAATCACCCGTACTGGTCAGCTTGTTTCTATTATCGATCAGGCGATGCCGGCACCAGCGCGTCGCTCTGGTGGGCATCCGGCGAAGCGAACCTTCCAGGCGTTACGCATTGCGGTGAACTCAGAGCTGGATGTGCTATCCGCAGCCATTTGGCGGGCCATTGAGTCTGTTCACATCGGTGGCAGGGTGCTCGTTGAGTCCTACCACTCGCTTGAAGATCGCATTGTCAAAGATGCCTTCACACAGGGGATGACGTCCTCGACTCCGAAGGGATTACCTGTCGAGCTCGACTCCCATAAACCATTCTTACGCGCCGTACATCGCGGTGCGTTAAAAGCAGACGCGGCAGAGATCGCTGCCAATCCGCGTAGCGCTTCTGTGCGGGTTCGGGCGGTTGAACGCATCGCTTCCACCCCCGATCATCTCTATGATCCGGATAACTATCGAGGTGTCTCATGAGCATCGCAGCACAACACAAACCCGGATGGGCAGTTCCCGCCTCACGTCCAGTCATCGAAATGCCTGGGCTGCGCGTTGTGCCAGCCCCCGCTCCAGCGCGCGGTTTCTTCGGAACTGTGTTGCTGTGCTTGGTGCTCTTTCTCGGCTCATTAGGCGTCGCATTTCACCTCAACACGCGCATGGTGCAGGGTGCATACGATCTAAAGAACATTAATGTGGAACTCAATGAAGTTTCTGCTCGGGAAGCAACGCTGGAGAAAGAAGCGATCACCGTTTCGACGCCGGCCGTCCTCAAAGCAAAGGCGCAGCAGTTGGGTCTTGTTCCGGCTGGTGCAGCTTTGCATATTGACCTCGAAACCGGGGTGATTACTGCTCCCGCGCCAGCATCGAACAACTAAGGATCCGTATGGCTGACACTGACCGCTCGGTAGGAGCAATCCTTATCGAGAGTTATCGTCGTGGCCTGGGGAAGGGGCTGGGCGCTGACCGCGCCGCGCGGATGATAACCCGCCGTCGATTGCGGCCGTTATTCGTCGTGCTCCTCGTCGTTGCGATGGTTCTGGGTGGGCGTCTGTTCTACCTCCAGGTTGTGCAGGCAGATACCCTAGCGCAGACAGCTCAGGAATTCCGTTCCCGCACCTATCCGCTGGAAGCCAAGCGGGGAGACATCGTCGATGCAAACGGAGCGATTCTTGCGACCTCTATCGAGCGCTATAACGTGCGGGCAGATCAAACCGAGATTGCAGATTACGTCTCGTATGACGATGACGGGAAAGTCGATGGTGCTGGTGCGGCGGCAGCAGCAAAAAAACTTGCCCCATTACTGCATATCGATCAAGCCGAATTGGGCGGGAAACTCTTAGTCAAGAGCGAGGCGTCCCGTTGGGAGCTGGTTGCCTCGGATATTTCCCCCGATGAATGGCGAGAAGTCAATGCCCTGGGAATACGAGGAATCTATCCAGAGCGCTTCATGCAACGCCAGTACCCCAACGGGACGACCGCAGGCACAATTTTGGGATATTTGGGCCAGACCGCAGAATCTAATACGATCTCGGGTCGAGCCGGTATTGAGCAGAGCTACAACGAAGTATTAGCTGGCCAGGAAGGTGAGCTTCAAGTTGAAGTTGGCCCTAGTGGCACGGTATTCCCACAAGCCGAACGGCATGAAACTCCGGCGGTAGACGGTGGAACCGTTCACTTGACCATTGATCGCGATTTGCAGCGCGCAGCCCAAGATGCGCTGGATGGTGTGGTCAGTGCTCAAGGAGCAGAATGGGGAACCTCAATCGTTATCGAGCGCGGCACCGGCCGTATTTTGGCCTTAGCTGATTCTAATTCGCCAGATCCGTCCAATCTTGCGGCAACCGATCCGTCGAATTGGAATTCTCGGGCAGTTTCCGCCCTCGTCGAACCCGGATCGACCGGAAAACTCATCACGTTCTCGTCGGCTATTAATGAAGGTGCTGTGACCCCGCGTGATGTTTTCCTATCGACCACGCCGATCCAAATGCCTAATGGTGAGGTCATTTCGGATAATAACCCCCATCCGGCAGAACGCCTGACGGTAGCCGGTATCTTGGCCTATTCGTACAACTCTGGTCTAGTGCAAATTGGTGATCGCATCCCAGATGCTAAACGCTACGAGTATATGAAAGCATTTGGGTTGGGGCAGCTAACCGGAATCGAATTGCCCGGAGAGCAAGCAGGTACTTTACACCCATACGAAAACTGGGGACCACGCGGGCACTACACGACCATGTTTGGTCAAGCCTGGAATCTGACGACCCTGCAGTTAGGGCAGATCGGTTCTGTTATCGCCAATGGTGGAGTGCTCATTCCGATTCATATTGTCGATGGGGTGGAAAGCGTGGATGGGCAATTCTCCTCATCGCCGGTGGCGCCATCCCGACAAGTGATTTCGGCGCAGTCTGCACAGACGATGATTCAGATGATGCAGGCGGTGACGGATATTAACTCCACCGGCTATCTCGCGCGGGTAAAGGGGTATAACGTTGCCGGTAAAACAGGTACGGCGCAGGTCCCGGATGCGAACGGCAACCTGACGAAGCGAGCCGGTACCTTCGTGGGTATGATCCCCGCTGAGGATCCTAAGATTATTTTTGCTTCTATCGTCTATAACGCGCGCGGTGCTGGTTATGGTGGCGATACGGCAGCGGTAGTTTTCGCCCATACGGCAGAGTTTGCCATGCGGCAGATGAAGATTCCGCCGTCAACTGTCCCGCTAGTGCGATTGCCGTGGTCGGAAAGCGAGTTAGCTGCTAATGGGAAGTAAATATGATTCCGGCATACGGCTGAGTGAATTGGCACGCCACCTGGGGACGCGCCATTATGGCGACGATGCCGTTATTCGTGGTGTGAGTGCCGATAATCGGACGATCACTGCCGGAGATCTGTTCATTGCTGGGCCAGGGGCGCGAGTCCATGCTGCCACATTTGCGCAGGCAGCCTGGCAATCCGGTGCAGTGGCCATCTGCACAGATCCAGCCGGCGCATTGATGATTCCGGCGGATATTCCGCGGGTGATTGTGGATCGGGTACCCCAACGGGCAGGGGAGATTGCCGCCATCGTCTTGGGCTATCCGAGCGCTGATTTGCATAGTTTTGCAGTGACGGGGACGAACGGCAAAACCACAACAACCTTCATGATTGACGATATTTTGCGTGCCTTGGGGCGAACAACGGGGCTGATTGGGACGGTTTGCGTCCGCATCGCTGGGAGTGACGTGCCGGCTGCCTTGACCACTCCGCAGCCGGTTGATCTGCAAAAGATGCTTGCTCAGTTGAGGCAACATCAGGGAACAGACCTCGTTATGGAAGTCTCCTCGCATGCTTTAGCGCAAGGGCGAACCCGCCCGTTGTGTTTTACGGTTGCGGGCTTTACTAATCTGACGCAGGATCACTTGGATTTCCACCAGACCTTTGAAGAATATTTTGCGGCTAAAGCGAAGCTGTTTGAGCCCTCCTACTGCCAGCGTGCAGTAGTGACGATTGATGATGAGTGGGGCGAACGGCTGTACCGTCAAGCCCACGCTGTACGCCCCGATGCCATAACGGCTTTATCTATGACGGGGAAAGCGGCCCAATGGCAGGTGCATCATCGGCACGGGCGTCCGTATTTAACGGGTCCGGTTGTGGATGAGCCAATGGAAATCCGCACGGATTTAGCTGGCGACTTTAACGAGGCGAATGCTGCTCTGGCGCTAGCTATGGTGCTAACCAGCGGAGTAGATCCACAGCTAGTTCGCGATATTGTTAGCCGTCGTGGAATCTCTCCGGTAGTGCCCGGGCGCATGGAAGCGGTGGGGCAGCACCCTTATACCGTCGTTGATTTTGCCCATAACACTGACGCACTTGAAAAAGCAATGACGGCAATGCGTGCGCAACGCCCGGACGGTCGGTTGATCGTCGTCAGTGGCTCGGCAGGAGATCGCGATAAATTAAAGCGCCCGATGATGGCCCAGGCTATTTCCCAGTGCGCCGATATGTTTATCGTGACTGATGATGACCCGCACGGTGAGGATCCGGCAAAGATTCGCTCTGAGGTGATCGCTGGAATCGTGCCTGGGGCAGTATGGAAGGAAATCCCTGATCGAGCACAGGCAATCGCGGCGGCCATTGCTTATGCTGACGATACGGACGCTATTTTAATTGCCGGACGTGGGCATGAGACCATTCAGGATGTCGCTGGTACGGCAGTGGAAATAGATGACCGAGTGGTCGCCCGCCAATGTCTAGCACAGCGTCAACAGGCACGGGAGAGCACATCATGATTCCTATTTCACTTGCCGAAGTGGCACAGGATACCAACGGGCGTATCCCCGAGCCGTCTTCTCCGTGCGCTCAGGAACTGATCTGCGCGGTAACCTCAGATAGCCGCACGGTTACTGGTGGAGAGCTCTTTGTAGCTATTGCTGGCGAACGGGTCAACGGTAATGATCTGGGTGCGAACGCGCTGGCTGCCGGTGCGCGGGCGGTGCTAACGGCTGATGAACAACGCGCTCGGAATGCTGGCGTGCCGCCTGAGCGCATGATCGTCGTTGATGATCCCATTGCCGCATTAGGGCGGTTAGCTCGCGAGAATTTAGTGCGTGCGCGAATAGCGAATCCGAATATGCGCGTCGTTGCGATTACCGGATCCGTCGGGAAAACAACGACGAAAGATCTCCTCGCGCTGCTGCTCGCTGGGCGGGGGCCGATTGTGGCACCCCCAGGGTCTTTTAATAACGAATTAGGCTTACCCTTAACTGTTTTACAGGTCGGCGCGGATACCGCGACCGTCGTGCTGGAAATGGGCGCAGATCATATTGGCAATATCGACTATTTGACGTCGATTGCCCCGCCGGATATTGCTGTTGTGCTAATCGTTGCCCGCGCACATCTGGGCGAATTCGGCGGAATTGAGAATGTAGCTCGTGCCAAGAGCGAACTCGTAACCGGCACTCGCCCGCAAGGCACGGTGATATTGAATCGTGATGATGAGCGGGTCCGTCAGATGGCGGATATGGCACATACTCCGGTGGTGTTTTTCGGGGCAGAAGGCGATGTGTATGCCACTGATATTCAGATAACGGATCGTGGGTGTGCGCAGTTCCAGCTACATACCCCACGTGGGTGCGCGCCGGTGCGATTAGGGCTGGTGGGCGAACATCACGTCACGAATGCCTGTGCGGCGGCGGCTGTCGGGCATGTCTGCCAGATGACTCCGGGGCAGATAGCGGAGATTCTCACTGATTGCCAGCCAGGAAGCCCGCACCGTATGGCGGTTTCGGAGGGTGACGGGATCACCATTATTGATGATTCCTACAACGCTAATCCAGATTCTATGCGTGCTGGGATTGCCGCACTGGCCATGCTGGGAGCTGGCCGGCGCACAGTTGCAATTCTCGGTCAAATGCTGGAATTAGGGGAGGAATCGGAGGCAGAACACGCCGCATTAGGGCGGGTCCTCCACGAGAAGGGGATTGACGTGCTGGTCACTGTCGGCTCGGGTATGGAAGCCTGTGAAAAAGCGGCACGAAGGGTCGGTATTGAGGTGTATCACGTGCAGGTGAATACGGCAACGCAGCAACTTCACCAGATTTTGCGTCCTCATGACGTAGTCTTACTAAAAGGTTCTAATGGATCAGGAGTGTGGCGCATTGCAGATGCGCTGGTAAGGAAGGCTAGCTAGAGATGCTCTCAATCCTCGTTGCGGCTGCCACGTCACTGATTCTTTCGCTGTTTGGTACGCCGTTATTCATCCGGTTATTGCGCAAGCGATCGTATGGCCAATTCATCCGAGAAGATGGGCCGACGACGCATTTGGTCAAACGTGGAACTCCTACTATGGGCGGCATCATCATTATTTTTGCTACGCTCATCGGGTACATCACCGCGAATATCACCGCAGCGCGAATGCCAAATGCTTCTGGTGTTTTGCTGCTTGGATTATTCGTCGGCTTGGGAATCGTCGGTTTCTTAGATGATTTTGCCAAGGTGCGCAATGAACGATCTTTGGGGCTTTCCCCGTGGGCAAAAATTATTGGTCAGGGGATAGTGGGCGTATCTTTTGCGGTCGGCGCTCTGCAGTTCCGCAATGAGCTATATCGGACTCCGGGAACACTGCATATCTCGATTGTGCGCGACACCAAAATGTCGCTGGCTTTTGCGGGCATTACCGTCGGGGTCATGCTCTTTATTCTGTGGTCGAATTTCCTTATCACCGCGTGGTCCAACGGGGTCAATCTCACGGACGGCCTAGATGGTTTAGCGGCCGGTGCTTCAGTTATCGCTTTCGGCTCATATACTGTGATGACGATTTGGCAGTCCTATCAGTCTTGCCAGTCAATTGTGAATCCAGATCGAGGCTGTTATGACGTTCGAGATCCTCGCGATGTCGCCATTATCTGCGCTGCGATTGTGGGCGCATGTTTAGGCTTCTTATGGCATAACACCTCTCCGGCAGCAATCTTCATGGGGGATACGGGATCACTTGCCCTTGGGGGCGCTTTCGCTGGTGTGTCGATCTTGACCCAAACGGAAATTTTGGCTGTTCTCATCGGCGGGCTATTCGTGATTGTTGTTATGTCCGATGTGATTCAAATTGGAGTGTTCAAAGCAACCCGGAAACGGGTGTTCCGTATGGCTCCGCTCCACCATCATTTTGAGCTTAAAGGCTGGAAAGAGGTCACAATTGTTGTCCGGTTCTGGCTGATTGAGATTCTCTTAGCGGCGGCTGGCATGGGGTTGTTCTACGCAGAATGGTTGGCACGGCAATGAATTCACGGATTCCTGGTGCAGCCCAGTTTTCTGGGAAGCGAGTCGCAGTACTTGGTTTAGGGCTGTCGGGTCAAGCAGCAATTCAGGCTTTGCTGGACCACACTGAAGCAATCGTCAGCGCCTGGGATGGGCGTTCGCAGGCACTTTCGCAATGCGCGGCAATTAGCGAACATCAGCTTGATTGTGGTTCTCATGATGATCCTGCGCAGTTAGTTCAGCTCATTCAGTGCTGGCAACCCGATGAGGTCGTCATCTCTCCGGCTTTTGAACAGACGGGAATAGTCTGGCAGGTACTACGCGCGGCAGGCATCCGAGTGTATTCAGAGATTGAACTGGCGTGGCAGTTGCGAGCCGTTGATGATGCCGGAAACTATGCGCCGTGGTTGTGCGTGACGGGTACAAATGGGAAAACGACTACCGTGTCGATGCTGGCGCATATCCTGAATGCGGCTGGTTTGCGTGCACAAGCGATTGGCAACGTCGGGAATCCGGCAGTGAGCGCAGTATCAGATTGCTCAGCACAGGCTGCTCAGGCTTTTGCCGTGGAGTTATCGTCTTTCCAACTGGCAGCAACGCAATCGCTGGCAGCACATGCGGCGGTTTGTTTGAACTTTGCTGACGACCATCTGGAATGGCATGGGAGTCGAGAGGAATATCTTGCCGCAAAAGCTCGTATTTTCCAGCGAGCTGACCATGTGCTGATGCCGGTTTCGGACCCCTATGTTGCACAGATGGTGGCAATGCACGTGCCGGATGACGTGCGCTGCATAGGGCTTTCGCTGGGTGCGCCTGCCGCATATCAGATGGGGATAGTAGAAGAACTTGTATTGGACCGCGTCTACGCTCCGGGGGCACCTGAGAATGCCGAGGTTTTGTTTACTTTCGATGACATCCGGCATTTGAGTCCAGAAGGGGCTTTGGGCGCCCATATCATCCAAGACGCTATCGCGGCAGCCGGATTGGCGCGCACAATAGGGGTGGATAGTCCACTAATTAGCACAGCATTGCGATCCTTCCAGATCGGTCACCATCGAATTGAGACGGTTGGCATGGTTGACGACGTGCGCTACATTGACGATTCAAAAGCAACGAATGCTCATGCGGCCTTTGCCTCGCTAATCTCCTTGGATCGTGTGGTGTGGATTGTTGGCGGGCAGGCCAAAGGGGCACGCTTTGACGAACTTGTCGCAAAAGTTGCACATCGCCTGCGGGCTGTTGTCGTCATTGGTGTCGATCAAGAGCCGTGGCGGGCAGCGCTTGCCCAACTGGATGTGCCAGTAACCTATATTGCCCCCGATAGCGCTGACCCGATGGGGGAGGCGGTCACTGCAGCCCAGGGTTATGCCGAGCCAGGTGATACCGTCATTTTGGCTCCGGCTTGTGCCTCTTTAGATCAGTTCACCTCCTATGCCGAGCGGGGGCAGCGTTTTACCGCGTCGGTGGAGGGATTGGTTCAGAACGGATGACGCAGGTGGGAGCGGCACGCGAAGATACGGAACGGGCACGGCGGGATAAAGTCCAGCAGGCCCTCGTTGTCATGCTGCTATCTACTTTAGTGCTGACGTTATTGGGCGTGCTCATGGTGTTTTCGGCAACAGCTCCGGCTTCCATTGGGTTAGTGGATGCTGATCCGACGCAGCGCCTGTTTTCTATCGCGATTCGGCAAATGATTTGGAGTGTCGCTGGGATCTTCTTCGGGATCATTTTGGCGATGATTCCCTATACGTTCACCCGACGCTATGCACATCTGTTTTTGGCTTTAGGGTGTTTGCTGCAAGCTGGAGTGCTGCTCCAAGGCGGCGAAGGCGCAAACGGAAATAATAACTGGTTACATCTGGGCCCTGTCGTCATCCAGCCTTCTGAGTTCCTCAAACTGGCAATGATTGTCTGGTTAGCGCACATGCTGGCCCGCCTACAGCTTGAGGAAATTAAGAATCTGCGAACTCTCGTCATCCCTGGTTTAGGTTTCACTATTGCTGTTGGTCTGGTTGCTGCCGGGCAAGATATGGGAACGGCCATCATCTATGCGCTTATCGCTATTGGGATGTTCTGGTTGGCGGGAATGCGCGGCTGGCACATGCTTTCCTTGCTCTTTGTTGCCGGTGTAGCCACTGGTGTTTTGCTGCTCTCCAAGCCCTCGCGTATTCGGCGCGTGGGGGAGTTCATCTCCGGGCTGTTTACGTTGCCAGATATTGATTCTCCAACCCAGACCGACTACGCGCAGTTCGCTTTCGGTTCGGGAGGGCTGACGGGGGTTGGAATCGGCGCAGGCAAAGAAAAATGGCGTGATCTATCTGAAGCGCATACCGATTTTATTTACGCGGTCATTGGTGAAGAGCTGGGATTATTTGGTGTCGTCACCGTCATTGTCTTGTTTTTAGCGTTGGGCTGGGCGCTCATCCGGATCGCTATGTACCACCAGGATCGCTACGCTCAGCTTTTAGCTATTGGCGCATTGCTGTGGCTGTGTGGGCAAGCCTTATCGAATATGTGCGTGGTTACGGGTTTATTGCCGGTTTTCGGTGTGCCTCTGCCTTTCGTGTCGATGGGTGGATCGTCGATGATCGCTACCTTGATGATGGTTGGTTGTGTTAGTGCGTGCGCTCTGGGCGTACCCGGTGTCAAGGATAGCTGGCGAGTTCGCGGTAGGCTTGCTCAAGGAGTACGGACGCTAGTCAGGAGGAAGCAGTCGTGAGTGCGAGTATCGTCTTAGCTGGCGGTGGCACAGCCGGTCATGTTAATCCTTTGTTGGCTACTGCCCATGCGATTAGCGAGTTATCCCCTCAGACGCAGATCGTTGCGGTGGGTACGGCTGGAGGGTTAGAGACGGATCTCGTCCCGCAGGCGGGATACCAGTTGGAGACGATCCCGCGTGTGCCGATGCCACGGCGTCCCTCTGCGGATCTGCTTCGTATGCCACGGCATTTGGCTCAAGCGGTGCGGGCCGCCGGTGAAATCCTAGATCGGTATCACGCTAATGTGGTGATCGGATTTGGCGGGTATGCCGCAACTCCGGTGTATTTAGCTGCGCGTAAGCGGCGTATTCCGGTTATCGTTCATGAAGGCAATGCGCGCCCTGGTTTGGCAAATAAGCTCGGCGCTCGGTTTGCGGCGACGGTGGCTTTAACTTTCCCCTCGACTCCGTTGCGAGCTCAGCGGGGGATTACCGTGTGTGTGGGTCTACCGTTGCGGGCGGAAATTGAGCATTTGGCGACGCGACCTGGCGGGCGGGCGGCTATTCGTAAAGAGGCTGCGCAGCGTTTTGGGTTAGACCCACAGCAGCCCACTTTGCTCATTACCGGTGGATCCTCGGGAGCACAGCACCTCAATGAAGTGCTATGTGAGGTGGCAAACGAGATCCGTCAGGCTGGTGTGCAGGTTATTCATGTCACTGGCCGCGGTAAGGATGAGTTAGTGCGCAGTGCGGCACCAGATGATCGCTATGTGGTGTTGGATTATCTGACGGATATGGATTACGCCTATGCGGCGTCCGATTTGGTTATCACCCGAGCTGGCGCCGGGATGGTGGCGGAGGTTTCTGCGGTGGGCCTGCCAGCAGTGTTTGTCCCACTTCCTATCGGTAATGGCGAACAGGAGCTGAACGCAAAAGACGTTGTTAACGCTGGTGGCGCCATGCTAATTCGCAATAAACAGTTCACTGCCCAAGTCGTTCGAGAGCAGATTTTGCCGCTCTTCCACGGTGGTACGTTGACGCAGATGTCAGAACAAGCCCGTGGGGTTTCCCCTTTGGACGCTGCCGGGCGATTAGCCAAAATGGCCCTGCGGCTCGTGGGAGTGACGCAATGATCTATCATCTGATCGGTGCCGGTGGCGCTGGAATGAGCGTTGTTGGGCAATTACTCTGTGCGCGTGGCGAGCACGTCAGCGGCTCAGATCGGTCACATTCGGCCAATTTAGATCGGTTGCGCGCTGCTGGGGCAACGGTGTACGTCGGGCATCAAGGCGAGCATGTTCCCGATGATGCCGTCATTGTGGTTTCCTCGGCAATTAGGGAGGATAATCCGGAGCTGGTGCGGGCTCGAGAACTGGGGCTAGAGGTTATCCATCGTTCCCAAGCGCTCGCGCGGGCGGCCTGTGATCGAGATTTTGTGGCGGTTGCTGGGGCGCATGGAAAGACGTCAACCTCAGCAATGCTGTCAGTGGCTTTAGAGAGCCTGGGGCGAGATCCTTCGCGTGCTATTGGCGGCAATCTTGCTGGCGGGTTGAGTGGCGCCCACTTGGGTAGCGGTCCGGTGTTTATTGCGGAGGCTGATGAATCCGACGGATCGTTTTTGAACTATACTCCGCGCATTGCCATCGTCACGAATGTTGAGCCAGATCATCTGGATCACTATGGCTCGCAGGAGGCTTTTGAACAGGCCTTTGTTGACTTTGCTCATCGCATTGAATTTGGTGGTTTGCTGATTTGTTGTGCGGATTCCCCAGGGGCGTGGGCCTTGGCTCAGCAGGCGCGAGCTGCTGGAATTCGTACATGGACTTATGGGGTAGGTGCTGGGTTAGAGCACCATGCCAGTATTGAGATTCTCGATCCGAGTCGTGCGCGGGTGACTTTCCGTGGGGTGCCGGCAGAACTGCACTTATCCGTCCCCGGCAATCACAATCTATTGAACGCCACGGCAGCTCTGCTCGCAGGTGTTGAACTGGGTGAAGAGCTGCATCAGATGGCGCAGGCATTGGCGGCTTTCCGTGGGACGGGTCGGCGTTTTGAACAGCGTGCTGAGGTAGCTGGGCGCCGGATTATTGACGATTATGCCCACCATCCCACCGAGGTTCGGGCAACGTTGATAACTGCGCGTGAGCAGGTTGCCGCCACGGGTGGGCGAGTGTGTGTCCTGTTCCAGCCGCATTTGTATTCTCGGACCCAGATTTTTGCTCAAGAATTCGCGCAGGCATTAGCATTGGCTGACGAGGTGGTGGTTACCTCGGTATATGCCGCACGGGAAGAACCGTCGGCGGGGGCTGAAGCTGATGTGATTACAGCCCATTTACCAGGTGCGCATTATGTTCCAGATCGGTATGAAGCGGCAGCGCGTATCGCTCAGTTATCGCAATCGGGGGATATTATCCTGACGATGGGGGCGGGTGACGTCACGGAGTTAGCTGACGAGATCGCGGACGGTGTGCGATGAGAGCACCGCGCCAGCCACGCAAACCGCAACGTTTGACGCCACAGTCTCCGGCAGAGCGCCTCGCTGGAGGGGAGATTGAATCATCGCGTACACCCCAGCCTCAGGATTATATTCCGACGGCTGCCGGCGAGTATTCCGAGTGGATAGATGATGAAGATGACTGGGAGGACGAGCCGAGCGCTCCCAGTGTGCATCCTGATTATTGGCAGGAGCACCGCGCGCGAGATCTTCCGGCTGCGGGTGCGTCTACCTCGGATACACTACACGAAACTGATAATGATTCGTTAAGAGGGGCAAAACGGTGGTTGCGCGGTGGGTTCTTTTCCGGTGACGCCCAGGCGCACGATGACGAGTCTGCTCCTGATGAGGGCGCAGTTTCTGATGAGCCGCGCCGCTGTGCTCCGTGGGCACGCTGGCGACGCCGATTCTCCGTATCGGGTGAGCAAAATTCTGCCGCCGATGAGGTAACGCGAGATACCGACGAGGTAGCACATGATGCGGAGCTCGTGAGGGCAGAATCCTTCTCTTATGCTTTTGCTGGTGATTCCCAGGAGCTTTCTGCGCACGCACAGGTGGAAACAACAAGCGCCGTGCCAGAGGATTCTGATAAAACAGGTGTGAGCGCTTGGGTGCATAATCTGCGTTCGACCTGGGGCAGACGATTTTCCAAGAAAGGTTCATCGGAAACCATCTCTGATGAGGTGGCGGCACGTCGGCGCGAACGCGAACGCGAACGGTGGCGGCTGCGCTCGAAGCGGGTGGCAATACTTGGTGGAATCGTCGTATTCGTAGGCGTGCTTGCCTGGGTGCTATGCGCGTCACCGCTGTTGCGCTACCACTATCATGCCGAACAGATTTCCGGTTATGCGGAGAACACCATTGTCAATCACACCGAATTAGAGCAAATTCTTGCTCAGTATGATGGCGAATCTTTGGTAACACTGCGCGGATCGAGTATTGAAGCGGAGATTTTGGAGAAGATTCCGGAGATCGCGGCTGTTGACGTCGCGAAGAAATATCCGTCGGGTATGCGGGTGCATATTACCGAGGAGATTCCAGTGGCGTGCTTGACGCAGGATAAAACATGCATTGCAGTGGCTGGAGATGGGACGCAATTGCGGCTCAGCCCGGATCGAGCCAATACGTTACCGCATGTTGAGGTGGCCGAAGGTGTGGATCGCACGTCGGGAATCGCGGAAGCTTTACAGGTATTACGGACGATTTCTGCGCCGACGCGCTCGCGTGTAACGAATGTGTCAGTGGCTAAGGGAAATCTGATGACCCTGCGCTTAAATGAGGGGCAAACAGTGTTTTGGGGTGGCGTGGAACGCGCTGATTTCAAAGCCCGAGTCCTCGATGCGCTTGTGACCCATCCGGCACATTATTATGACGTTTCTGTGCCAGATGCGCCGGTAAGTAAATAAATAATCGCTATTGAGTTGTTGCGCTACGCATTTTGTTGTGTGCAGTTTTGCTGGAGTTGCGGTGGATTTTGTGCGATATTATCGCCGACGATATGAGCTAAACCTGCACTTGAACGCGCAATAGCCAATGTGATTATGCTGGCCGTTGGTGTTTGTGCGGAATTTTAGCAGGATCATCCCAATGCTAGCCGCTACGTCAATATGGGGCAGTAGTCCTCCTCATCTTGTTTCCCCAGTATGGTTTCACGTCATTACTTGCTGTCCTATGCGCACGCACGGATGTGTGTTGTTGAGATGAGGTACTCGATCCCGCTGATAGGAATTTTTGCAGGGGCACGGCGAATATTCTGATTGTCCTGCCTGCTATGCCGATAAAATCGCAGCGACGAAATTAGCAACACGCCGCTTTGGTCATTGATTTTACGGCAAATGCTCTCTATTTTTTCCGCGAGGTTAGAGTCGTAAAACTTCAAGTACAGCTTGAGGTTTGGAAGGAAAGACGATGTGCTCTGCAATGAACAACACGGCGAATATTAAGGTTGTCGGCGTCGGCGGCGGTGGCGTCAACGCAATTGATCGGATGATTCAAGATGGCCTGGCAGGCGTGGACTTTATTGCCGTCAATACCGATAGCCAGTCATTGATGAAATCGGAAGCTCATGTCAAGCTCGATATTGGTCAAAAAGTCTCCAATGGTTTAGGAGCAGGCGCGGATCCGACGGTGGGTAAGCGTGCCGCTGAGGAGAACTTGGAGCTCGTCGTCGAGGCTATTCGTGGCTCAGATATGGTTTTTGTGACTGCTGGTGAAGGCGGCGGAACGGGAACGGGAGCGGCGCCTGTGATTGCACGGGCAGCCCGTGAAGATGGCGCGTTGACGGTAGGCGTGGTCACTCGTCCGTTCTCCCATGAAGGCTTACAGCGTACCCGTAATGCTGATTCTGGTATTACGGAACTGCGTGAAGCTGTCGATACGTTGATTGTTATTCCGAATGATCGTCTGCTGGAGACGACGGAAGAAGATCTGTCCATCATGGATGCTTATCGAATGGCCGATAAGGTTCTCTATGATGGCGTGAAGGGCATCTCTGACCTCATCACGAAGCCCGGTGAGATCAATTTGGATTTTGCTGACGTCAAAGCAATCATGAAGGGTGCTGGCACGGCATTGATGGGTATTGGTTCAGCAACCGGCCCAGATCGCGCTTTGCGGGCAACAGAGAACGCGATTTCTTCTCCGCTTTTGGAGGCGCGTATTGATGGTGCGCATGGCGTGCTTTTGTCTTTCACTGCGTCAACGGATTTCACGCTGCGGGAGCACGCTGAGGCCTCGCAGTTGGTGAAGGAAGCTGTCGATCCTAACGCGAATATCATTATTGGTTTGAATATCGACGAATCCCTTGGTGATGAGGTCCAGGTGACGGTTATTGCCGCTGGATTTGATGAGGCTGCGGATTACCTCATCCAGAACACTCCATCAACGGCGAAGCATGCGTCAACAACTCCGATTCCCGTGGTTCCGGAGACTGAGGGTGAGGATCGTTTGCCGGGGCAGGTCAATAAAGCAGAGGCGGTAGTTGAGCCGCCAGCAGTGGAGACTCCGGTTGTGCGCCCGCGGGTCACTCGCACCGAAGCAGAGCCAATCTCTTTGGTTCCGCCGGTGGAAGAGCGTCCGACGCGGCGTCCCGATCTAGATATTCCGCCCTTCCTCTTCGGTGATGAATAAGGATTAAATAGGGATGACGCACATCGAGTGGCTTAGCTCGGCGTGCTCTCCGGCCGGCGTGCGCATTGGTGTTACCAATCGTCACGCCGGTTTTTCCGTCGGAGACTATGCCAGCGCAAATCTCGGTTTCCATGTTGGGGATGATCCGGAGGCTGTGCGGGCTAATCGGGATTCCTTAACTGCGCTCGTAGGATGTGATATTACCTGGATGAGCCAGGTCCACGGGACCCATATTGCGTCGGCTGATGAGGCTGAGTGGGGGCCATTAGGGTATCTCAGCGTGGGGCAAGCAGACGCGATTATCGTTGCTCCAGGGCAGGCAGGTGCCGTCATGGTTGCAGATTGCGTTCCGCTCGTGATCGCCGATACCCAGGGCAGATACGCAGCAGTGGTGCATGCCGGGCGCCGCGGCTTTGAACAGGGGATTGCTCAGCGAGTTGTTCAGGCCTTACGTGATCGTGGCGTGGCAGAGCTGGAGGCTTATATCGGGCCAGCTATTTGCGGAAAATGCTATGAGCTGCCCGATCAGATGGCACATGAGCTGTGGCGTCAGTTTCCGCATACTCGCGCTATTACGGCACAGGGCAGTGCCGGTATTGATATTCGTTCCGGTCTTGTCGCGCAACTGAGGCAGTGCCAGGTAAGCCGTATTCGTACCAGTAGCGTGTGTACGTATGAATCTACGGATTATTTTTCTCACCGCCGGGCCACGCATCAGGGGCAGGCGACGGGGCGTTTTGCCGTCATTGCAGCATTGAGCTGATGACACACCGGCGATGGTGTGCACTTTTCGGTGTGTTCTCAGTTATTTTGGAGGAAGCCAACGGAAAAGGACACCAGCCATGGGATTTCTTGACAAAATCACGGCAAAAGCAATGCCGCTTGAGGATTCATACGAGGACTACGAGGATTACGCCGAGTATGAGGACGGGGAGTACTACGAGGACGCCTCCGTCTCAACGATTCATCCGGTTACTCAAGCCCCGGAAGTTGCTCGGATCGTTACTGTATGGGTTTCCTCCTATCGCGATGTAAAGGACTTTGCAACGGAGTTCCGCTCCGGTATGCCCGTGATCCTTAACCTCAGTGAAGCTGCTGATGCGGAGCGAACTCGTATCGTTGATTTTGCTGTCGGGTTGTGTTTCGGTTTGCAGGGAGCATTCAGCCGGATTTCTGACGATGTGTTCTTGCTCTCTCCGCATACGGTGAAGATTGACGCACACGGCTCGGAATCGACGCACGATTACGCCTAATCCACTGTGAATTTATGGCTATTCTGGGCATAACTATCTTCTGGATTTGCCAGGTATATACCCTCATTTTGGTCGCTCGCGTCATCTTAGACATCGTTCAAGTGCTGGCGCGCGACTGGTATCCCCGTGGGGTGTTGCTGGTGTTGGCAAATATGGTGTATCGCCTGACGAATCCGCCGTTACGTTTTCTCGGTCGGTTTATCCCGACGTTGAATTTCGGTGGCGTGGGGATCGATTTCGGTTTTCTCGTGTTATTTATTGCTGTTCAGATAGTTCAACAAATGAGTTTGGTGCTGGTGTGAGGATAGAGCTCGGGTCAGATTCTCCGGTGTGAGTTCTGGCACTGACGCAGAAATCCAGCAGGATTACCGCGCACGTTATTGAACTGTGATAAATTGGTGAGGCATTCCGGTTAGATTCGCTGTGCGTCTCGCGCACACGGCATCCTCGCGTAATCTAAGCGGATCGATGCCCACACGGTGAGCATCGACTTTCCAAACGTTATGAGGAGTAGAACATGGCTCAGTTGACCGAGCACGACGTGGTTAATGTCCGCTTCAAGGAGTCAAAGGAATCCGAAGCGGGTTACGACCAGGACGAGGTCGATTACTTCCTCGATGAGGTGGCCGAGACCATCGCCAGCCTCACCGAAGAGAAGCAGTCCTTAGAGGCTCAACTGCAGGCAGCTAATGCCCGCATTACAGAGTTGGAGAACCAGCTTGGCCTCAAGCAGGCTCAGCCCGATCAGGCACAGCCCTCGGATGCTGCATCGACCGCTGCGTTCGCGCCGGTTGCAAGCGGTGATACCTCCGAGGCAGTCAATGCGGCCTCCGTGCTCACCTTGGCTCAGCGCCTGCACGATGAGCATGTCGCCAATGGTAAGGCCGAAGGTGAACGCATTGTCGCGGAAGCTGAGGCTGATCGTACTCGTATCATCACCGAGGCTGAGGATCTGCGGGAGCGGACGATCAACAAGCTCAACGAAGAGAAGGATCTCTTGGAGCGCAAGATCTCCGAACTGCGCGACTTCGAACGCGATTATCGTACCCGTCTGCGCAGCTACCTTGAGCAGTTGCTGCACAACGTCGAAGCACAGAACAACTAATTATTGGTCCGGGAGGAGGGCACCTACGGTGTCCTCCTTCTGGCTATCACGGACTCATGCGAACACGTTTTCTTCCACTTGTTGTGGCTATATTGGTGACAGCTCTCGATCAGCTAACCAAAATTTGGGCGTTACATTCCCTGGCAGATGGCACCGAGATTCCCATTCTTGGGCATGTGTTGTCATTGCGGTTGACGTTCAACTCGGGAGCTGCTTTTTCTGTTGGCGGCTCAGCAACATGGATTATCACTATTATTGGTCTGATCGCGGTAGGCGTCATTCCGGTTCTTATCCGGCGCGCGAATACCGCGATGGCTCTGACCTTGGCTGTAGTGTGGGGCGGCGCCATCGGCAATGTGATTGACCGATTATTCCGTGATCCAGGCGTCGGCGTCGGGCATGTGGTGGACTTTATCAAGTATGGCGATTGGTTTATTGGCAACGTTGCTGATATTGCCCTGGTTGCTGGGTTAGTGCTCGTCGTGGTGTTACAGCTATTAGCACCGACGCAGATTGCGACGCATAATATCGAGCAAGATGATGAGCCGACGAAGGATACCGATACGGCTGCCAAAATACCCAGCAATGCCTCAACTGCTGAGGATACGGCAGCCGAAGAACGTGATGGTGAGCTGGCGCTAACAGATGATACGGCAGACGATGAGATAGCAACGCGCTAGTTGTGTTCTTGCCCCCATTCACATGCTGAGCATTCCAGTGCAGATCGACTGACCTAAGAGCGAAAGGACGTATTTGGTGAAGTTATATATCGTTCCTGATGGCTTTGCCGGTCAGCGAATTGACCTGGTACTTTCGCGGATGTCGGGCTTATCTCGTGCGGTATGTGCGGATCTGATTGCGGCCGATAAAGTGTTCGTTGATACTCGCCCGGTAAAGAGCTCAACGAAAGTTAATGCTGGTGCTTTTGTGGAAGTTGATATGCCGCCAGCACCTAGCACTGCCCCTGTGGTGACGCCAGTTGCGAACCTGGATATTTTGTACGATGACGAAGACATTATCGTCATCAATAAACCGGCTGGGGTTGCCGCGCACGCTTCCCAGAATTTTGATGGCCCAAATGTACTTGGGGCGCTACTTGCCTGTGGTGTACGGCTGACGACCTCTGGCCCGCAAGAGCGTCAGGGGATTGTTCACCGTCTTGATGTCGGCACGACGGGAGCGATGGTCGTTGCCAAATCAGAGCAGGCCTATTCCGTATTAAAGAATGCGTTTCGCGATCGGACGGTCACGAAGATTTACCATGCGCTCGTACAAGGGCAGCCGGATCCCATGTCGGGAACAATTGAAGCGCCGATTGCTCGCGATATGCGTCATCAATGGAAGATGGCGGTTCGAGCTGAGGGCAAACACGCCATTACACATTACGATGTCATTGAGTCACTGGTAGGTGCCTCGCTGTGCGAGATCCATTTGGAAACGGGTCGCACGCATCAGATTCGGGTACACATGTCAGCGATAAAACATCCCTGTGTGGGTGACGATATGTATGGGGCAGATCCGGCGCTCAGCCAACGATTAGGGCTGACCCGCCAATGGTTGCATGCGGTACGGCTGGGATTTTCTCATCCGCGCACCGGCGAATATGTGGAGTTCACCGCACCCTATGCCCAGGATCTCACTTGTGCCTTAGATCAACTGCGTGGTGAGTAATACTGGGTCGAGTGTGCGCTAGCTATTGCTCACCGATCCTCAATAGACTGGAGCTATGGCCAAAAACTTCGCGCATTTGCATGTCCACACGGATTACTCACTTTTGGATGGAGCTGCGAAGATTAGCCAGCTCGTTGCGGAGGTAGCAGCGCAAGGTCAGCCAGCGGTCGCGATCACCGATCACGGGAATATGCATGGCGCGTATGAGCTGTATAAAACCGCAAAAAGCGCTGGTATCAACCCGATTATCGGTATCGAAGCGTATATGACGCCGGGAACATCGCGCAAAGATACCACTGCCGTCTTTTGGGGAACTGAAGATCAGCGCAAAGATGACGTATCGGCTCGCGGTACATATACCCATATCACCCTGCTTGCTGAGAATAACACCGGCATGTACAACCTCTTTAAGATGGCCTCTATTGCCTCCTTAGAGGGGACCTTCCGCAAGGCCGCACGTATTGACCGCGAGCTGATTGACAAGTATCACGAGGGTGTCATTGCAACGGCGGGCTGCCCGTCGGGAGAAGTCCAGACCCGCTTGCGCCTGGGGCAATTTGAGCAGGCATTGGCTGCGGCCGGTGAGTTTCAAGATATTTTCGGCAAGGATAATTATTTCGTCGAAATCATGGATCACGGATTGGATATTGAGCGTCGGGTGCGCAATGATTTGCTCGATATTGCCCGTAAGATCGGTGCTCCGCTAATTGCAACAAACGATTCTCATTACGTCACGCAGGATCAAGCTCGGGTACAAGATGCTATGTTGGCGATTAATTCAAATGCCCGCCTTGATGATCCCGATAGATTCCGATTTGAAGGCACCGGATACTATCTGCGTTCCTCGGAGGATATGTGGAATAGTTTTGGGCATTTAGATGGGGCCTGTGCCAATACGCTCGCGATTGCTGAACGCTGTAACGTCTCTTTTCAAACCACTGCGGACGGCGTTAACTACATGCCGAATTTCCCTGTGCCTGAGGGGGAAGACGAGACGTCCTGGTTCATCCGCGAAGTGGATAATGGCTTGCATCGGATTTATGGCGAGGTCATCCCACAGCCAGTGCGTGATCGGGCTGATTATGAGGTCAGCGTCATCGTCCAGATGGGCTTCCCAGGATATTTCCTCGTCGTGTCGGATTACATTCGGTGGGCGCGCGAACGCGGAATCCGTGTAGGGCCTGGTCGTGGTTCTGGTGCTGGTTCGATGGTGGCTTATGCACTGGGGATTACCCAGCTAGATCCGATCAAACACGGCCTCCTCTTCGAACGATTCTTGAACCCAGAGCGCGTTTCGATGCCGGATTTGGATATTGATTTTGATGAAAGCCGACGCGGGGAAGTCATCGAATACGTCGAAAAGAAATATGGGAAAGATAAAGTCGCCCAGGTGGTCACCTTTGGGACGATCAAAGCTAAGCAGTCTCTCAAGGACGCTGCCCGGGTGCTGGGTCATCCCTATGAGGTCGGCGATAAGCTCACCAAAGCTATGCCGCCGGCAGTGATGGGCACGAACGTCCCGGTCAATGAGCTATTCAATGAAAAACATCCACGTTATGCCGAAGCAGTGGAGATTCGAGAACTCATCCAATCCTCGGAGGCATACCGTTCAGTCTATGAGCTGGCATGTGGTATTGAGGGGATGGTTCGCCAAACCGGCATGCATGCCTGCGCCGTGATTATGTCCTCCAAACCGCTGACGGATGTCATCCCTATTATGATGCGCCAAAAGGATGGAGCGATTCTGACGCAGTTCGAATATCCCGAATGTGAGGAACTCGGACTCATCAAAATGGATTTCTTAGGTCTATCGAACCTGACGACCATTGAAAACACTTTGGAGAACATCCGAGCTAACGGTAAAGAGGCCCCTAATGTTGATACCTTGGCGTTGGATGACCCGCTGACCTATGAACTATTAGGGCGGGGAGATACCTTAGGAATCTTCCAGCTCGATGGATCGGGAATGCGAACCTTGCTCAAGTTGATGAAGATGGATTCCTTTTCCGATATTTCTGCCGTCTCTGCCTTGTATCGCCCGGGCCCAATGGGCGCAAATTCTCATACGAACTATGCCTTACGTAAGAATGGCAAACAAGAAAAGACCCCAATCCATCCAGAGCTAGCTGAAGATCTGGAG
Source organism: Trueperella sp. LYQ143 (assembly GCF_046599595.1). Lineage (NCBI taxonomy): Bacteria > Bacillati > Actinomycetota > Actinomycetes > Actinomycetales > Actinomycetaceae > Trueperella > Trueperella sp. LYQ143. The sequence continues at coordinate 157,928 of NZ_JBKIWR010000002.1, forward strand.
GAGATTCTCGGCGAAACGCACGGCTTGATCGTGTATCAAGAACAGGTCATGCGTATTGCCCAGAAACTCGCTGGCTTTACCCTGGGTCAAGCAGATATTTTGCGTAAGGCAATGGGAAAGAAGAAAGCAGACGTCCTGCAAAAGCAATATCAAGCCTTTGCTAATGGCATGCTCAACAACGGATATTCTCAGGATTCCATCGATACCCTGTGGAATATTCTGCTGCCATTCGCGTCGTATGCTTTTAACAAATCTCATTCGGAAGCCTATGCTTTGGTTTCCTATCAAACGGCATATCTGAAAGCCCATTTCCCAGCCGAATTCATGGCGTCACTACTGACGTCGAAGATGTCGGATAAGACGAAAGTAGCTACCTATCTCGCAGAGTGCCGCCACATGGGGATCAACGTGCTGGTGCCGGATGTCAATGAATCAGTGGCAAATTATGCTGCGGTTGGCGAAGATATCCGCGTCGGTTTGAGTGCGGTGCGCAACGTCGGGCAGAACGTGGTCGAGGGCATTATTAGCGCTCGCGAAAAGCATGGGGCGTTTACGTCGTTCCAGGATTTCTTGGATAAAATTCCGCTCAGTGCCTGTAATAAGCGGTCGATTGAATGTCTGGCACGGGCAGGGGCATTTGACTCATTAGGGGAGTGCCGACGCGCTGTGGTTGCCATTGTTGAGCAGGCAGTTGATGCGGTTATGCCAATTAAGCATAAGGAAGCGGCTGGGCAGTTTGATCTGTTTGGTGGTAGCGGTGTCGGAGATGTTGCCGCCCCGACGGTCGCTATGCCGGATCTGCCGGAGTGGCCTAAGCGCGATAAACTCAACTATGAGCGGGAAATGCTGGGGCTGTACGTCTCGGATCATCCGCTTTCTGGTATGGAGGCATTACTTAATCGCCTTGCTGATACGCAGGTGGTGTCGTTATTTGACGCTGATGAGGATCTTAACGGGCGCCAAGTGGCGATTGCTGGTCTGATTACCAATGTGGCAACTCGGATCACACAAAAAACGGGCAAACCCTGGGCCACGGTGACGATTGAGGATATGACTGGCCCTGTGGAAGTGAATTTCTTCCCCAAGACCTACGAACAATTTGCTGCCACGTTGGCCCAGGATCACCTTGCGGTGGTGCAGGCGCGGGTATCGGTGCAAGATGACGAGTCAGTTCGACTCAATGCGTTTGGGGTGTCGATCCCGCAGATTTCCGATATGGATGCGAATACACCGGTGAGTATTGCTTTGGATGAACGGGTGTGCATACCGGAAAAGATGGATCAGCTCGCCGATATTCTTCAGCGCTACCCTGGTGTTACTCCGGTGCATTTGCATGTGCGTCAGGGTAATAAAACGACGGTTTTGGAGCTCTCATCGGATTATGCTGTCACTCCTTCGCCGCCGCTATTTGCTGACGTGAAGGTGTATTTCGGGCGTAACTGCGTGCTTTGATGTCGGGAATGTGTGTACAGCGTCGGGCTGTATGGATTCCCTAGTGCCTTTGGCAGATATTGGCGTGGCGGGTGTCGCTTATATAGCGGTAAGGGCGCGCAGGGGGGGGGACTGCGTTTGCCACGGTTTGTGGGTGCAGGGTGTCAGGGAGAAAAGCTTTATGTTGCTCGGCGTCACCGTGGCTCGGATATAACGGCGAACGAGATCAGGCATGACGAGTGAGTGCTGCTTATCTGCCGTCGGTGCTAGCGGAAATATGCTTTTACCGGCTGCAACGGATTAGGCGGATTAGATCGCTGGGCGGCTGGGCTTTCTTTGAGCGCACATGGTTACAGGCGCTAATGCCAATGGATGGCATGCCAGGGAGCGGGTCTGATTTTGTGCTGGCTGAATGTGCGCGACCCAGCAGGAGCCAACCAGGTATTAACAATAAAATATGGAGATTCGCTGAGCTGCGTGAGATAACAACAAAAAAACCGTGGCAGCATTAACAGCGAGTACGGAGTAGGTAGCGAACGGGTGCGGCGCGGCTTGGAGTAACGGGAATAGGGCGTGCCGGAGTCGTGGGGTATTGGAACGTACCGGCTGTGCGAAATGAGCCACCTTTTACTGCCGTGGAGTAAAAGGTGGGAAGAGATATGGAAATAACTGTGCGAAATGAGCCCTTGAGGTAAACGGCTGGCATTGGGGTAGGGCTTGGAGTAGAAGCAAGGCTGGTGGTGTTTTACCTGGACTTACCTATTCCTGAGCCAGTTAGTTACCTGCCATAGGCAAAGGTTTAATCGGCAAATGCAGACGATGCTCAGTTGCAGGCGCGTACCTGCAAGGTCAGGCGATCAACGCTGACAATATCTCCGTCGGCAAGGTTATGAGAGCGGTGCATCTCCACCTCGCCATTGACTCGAACCAGGCCTTCAGCAATGATTAATCGTGCTTGCCCGCCAGTATCTGCCAGATTCGCAACTTTAAGGAACTGCCCGAGGGTAATCGGGACGCGCACGTCAATCTGCTCCATGTTGTTTCCTTATACTCGGGAATAGCTCGTGTGGATATCAGCATGTGCGCTGTGATCCTCGTGGCGACCACCGCCATAAGAGGGATCGGATTGGGGAACATGCTGGCTGCACTGGGCGCATAGCCCATAAAGCTCAAGATCGTGGGCAATCGCAGTAAAGCCGTGTTCTTGAGCGATGGTATGAGTGAGCTCTTCGAATGCCTCCATAGATACTTCCACGGTTCGCCCGCAGGAACGGCAGACGAGATGGTGGTGATGACCGCCATCCTCGCAGTAGCGATACAGCAAAATATCGCTACCTTCTTTGCGCAGGACGTCAACAACTCGGCTTTCGGCCATGGCCTGTAGGTTGCGATAGACGGTTGCCAATCCAATACTCGCTCCGCGCTGTTGGAGCAGTGCGTGAATATCCTGGGCAGAAAGAAAATCTTCCCGCTCGCGAAGTAATTCACGAATTGCTGTGCGCTGTTGCGTCATCCTCATACCGGCCTCCCACACAGATATTACCGCACCTCAGGCGATACGGGGGAGTTGTCGGATGGCTGAACCGTCACGTCAGGTGTGATATGCGGGTGCGGATGGTGATGAATGTGCGCTCCTGAACCATGCCGTAACCATAGTGGGCGGCTCAGCGTTGCCAGGGCGTAGATGATGACGGCGAGAACGACGATAGTTGCCCCTGGTGACCACGGCTTGATGTAGGTAATGACTAGCCCGCTTTCAGCAACTATCACGCCTACGACCATCGCAATATGCATAGTGCTCTTAAAGGAATGAGTGACCGTCTGTGCGATTGCGACCGGAATAATCATTAACGCGCTGACCAGTAGCGCGCCCACAATACGCAAGGCCAAGGAAACTGTTAACGCAGCGGTGACGGAGATAAGGACGGATAGTAGCTGTGTGGGAATACCGCACGAGCGGGCGTATTCTTCGTCATGGCACAAGGTAAATAAGACGGGTCGCAGACCGATGCCAATAAGCAAAATGATGACGGCGAGAACGATCGTAACGTAGGTATCGCTTTGAGTTACGGTGGAAATCGAGCCGAAGAGGTAGGCGTTGAGGTTGGCGGTGGTGCCACCGGCCATTCCGATGAGGAGGACGCCACCGGCGATTCCGCCGTAGAACAAAATAGCCAGAGCGACATCGCCGGATGCATGCCCGCGAGCGCGCATCCATTCGATGAGCAGGGCCCCGCACACTGAGGCCAGGATCGCACCAGGGATCGCCCAGGCGTCGCGCGAAGACGCATCGGCGGCGGAGGCAGCAAGCCACCCGCAGGCCACGCCGGTGAGGGCAACGTGCCCGATTCCGTCACCGAGTAAGGTCAGCCGACGTTGGACGAGATAAGTGCCGACGACTGGGGCGGATAACCCGACCAGGAACGCAACGATGAGGGCGCGTTGCATGAGGGGCGAGTGCAGCATGTCGATAAGCATTACAGCAGTCCTCTTTCCTGTGAGATATGCATATCCTGCCGAGGATCGCTGTGAGGGTGGAGATGGTCGTGGCCTGGATGGTTATGCCCGGTGCGTCCAGCGATTCGACTCAGATCGCTGGTGTGCTCTAGGACGCGCCCGGCGTCAAGTACCAGCGCTTCATGGAGTAAAGCGAGGTGTTCTTGAATTTCGTGCAGTACGAGGACGATTGTGGTTCCGCGTTCTTGTTCGCGGTGTAAGACGCGACGGATTGACTCGCGTGAGGTGTCATCAACACCAGCGAATGGTTCGTCGAGAATAAGAAGATCGGGTTTGCGCACGAGGGCGCGAGCGGTGAGGATTCGTTGTTGCTGCCCACCGGAGAAGGTGTGTACCGCATCTGTGGCGCGGTGGGCTAGGCCAACCATATCGAGGGCTTCGAGAGCTTGGGTGCGAGCGCCGCGGCCAGGGCGCATGCGGCGTCCATAGATAAGACCAGCCATAACAGTTTCCAAAGCGGTGGCAGGCACGCCAGAGGTGGCAGTAATGCGTTGTGGGGCGTACCCAATGTTGGCCCAGGGGAGGCGCGAGCGTTGGGTGATGTCGTGGCCGAGGAGGCGGATGGTTCCGTGGCTCGTGGGGATAATACCTACGAGGGCGCGGATGAGAGTGGATTTGCCTGAGCCATTGGACCCCAATACAGCCAGTGTGCGTCCAGTCGCTAGTTCGAAGTCAACCCCGCGGAGGATATGTGCGGCTCCGATGTGGACGTGAACGCCACTGGTCTGTATTGCGTGAGTCACGGATTATTCCTTAGTGTTCGAGAAAGGCTTACTTCTGGCAGCCCATAGAGTTTTGCAGCAGTTCAATATTATGGGACATAACTGCAATGTAATCCTTTGAAGGGTCACGTTGGCTCTCTAGTGCGTCCAGGATTTCTACTTTAACTCCTGCTTCGTCGGCAATGGCTTTGGCGGCTTTCATTTCGCCGTCGGTGGCAGCAAAGATGGTGTCAATCTTGTGTGCTTTCGCTAAGTCGCTGATTTCGCGTACTCGAGCTGGTGATGGCTCACTTTCTGGGTCAAAACCAGAGATACCAATTTGGGTCAGTTTTGCTTGGACTGCGAGATATGAAAATGCTTGGTGAGAAACGACGAAAGCATTGGTGCGGCACTGGCTGGGAGTGATCTTTGCAATGTCTGCAGAGAGCTTGGAGAGCTTGTCTTTGACGCTGGCCAGGTTCTTTTCGTAGTCAGCCTTGTGATCGGGATCGAGTTTAACGAGCTCTTGAGTTACTGTGTCAGCGGCACGTGCCATACGGGATGGGTCGGTCCAAAAATGCGGATCGCGAGTCCCGTGGTCGTGACCATCGTGGTCATGGTCGCTGTGTTCGTCATGCTTGTCTTGGGTGGCATCGGCAGAGTCGTGGTCGTGGCTGCCGGATTCTTTTTCGGCGCTGTCTTTGTCATGGTCGTGGTCGCCATGTTCATCGGTGCTGCCGGCTGCATGATCGTGTTCGTGATCGTGTTCGTCAGTAGCCTGTGCACCAGTAGCCTGTGCGCCAGTAGCCTGTGCGCCAGTAGCCTGTGCGCCAGTAGCTTTCGTAATCTCGGTGTATTCCAGTAAATTCACGGAATCGCCGATGTTGACGGCGTTCTTCACGCCGGAGCTTTCTACCGCGTCGTCAATGGCGTGAGAGAGCTTGGCAACATAGAAAATCAGATCTGCTTTCTGCATATCAGCTATTTCGCGGGGAGATAGCTCAAGATCGTGGGCGTCGGATCCGGGTGGGGTGAGATCGGTGACGGTGACGTGTTCTCCGCCGATTTGCGTTACCAAGTAGGCGAGCGGGTAGAACGAGGTGGTCACCGCCAAGGTCCCCGATGCGGAGGAACTACCGGATTCTGACGATGAGGTGGTATCGGAGCAGCCAGCTAGGGCGAGAAGCGCGCCGGCTGCCAGGGCACAGTACTTCTTAATGTTCATGAGAATCATTCTTGTCTAGTGGGGGTAATACCGTCAATTTCAGGCCTGCTTAGTTCGGAGTTTGTGATGGTATGCACTGTTATCGGTCTGGGGCGGAGCGTGACCGCAGTGCGCAATCTTTCGTAGAATTAACGGAGGTAGAGCCTGCATCATCCAGATGTGGGCGGCAATCAAAGGAGCAATCGCAGTGGCCAAGCCGGCACCTTCGCGTCTGGATAATGTTATCTCTCTCGCCAAACGGCGTGGATTTGTATTCCCGTCGGGAGAAATCTACGGTGGGACGCGCTCGGCGTGGGATTATGGTCCACTCGGCGTGGAACTGAAAGAAAATATCAAACGGCAGTGGTGGCGGCGCAATGTACAGTCGCGTGCGGATGTCGTCGGTATTGATTCCTCGGTCATCCTTCCCCGAGCGATCTGGGAAGCCTCAGGGCATGTTGCCACCTTTACTGATCCGCTGATTGAATGTCTGGCTTGCCATAAGCGATTGCGAGAAGATGAACTTATTGAGCACTATGCTGCCAAGCAGGGCATCGATGAATCGCAGGTGGATAAAACCCAGTTGCCATGCCCAAGCTGTGGCAATCGTGGTCAATGGACCGAACCCAAAGCCTTCTCTGGCTTATTAAAGACCTTCCTTGGTCCGGTTGATGATGAGAGCGGATTGCATTACCTGCGCCCAGAAACAGCGCAAGGTATCTTCGTGAATTTTGCTAACGTCATGTCCTGCGCTCGTATGAAGCCACCTTTTGGTATTGCCCAGGTGGGAAAGAGCTTCCGTAACGAAATCACTCCCGGCAATTTCATTTTCCGTACCCGAGAATTTGAACAAATGGAGATTGAGTTCTTCGTCGTTCCAGGCACTGACGAGCAGTGGCACCAGGCGTGGATTGACGAGCGCCTGGCGTGGTACACCGATTTAGGAATTAACCCGGATAACCTGCGAGTTTATGAGCATCCGAAAGAGAAACTTTCGCATTATTCCAAGCGCACCGTTGATCTGGAATATCGCTTTGGGTTCCAAGGTAGCCAATGGGGTGAGCTGGAAGGCATTGCAAATCGTACAGATTTCGATTTAACGTCCCATATTGAGGCCTCTGGAAAGCGGTTGGAGTACTTCGATCAGGCCAGTGGTGAACGTTTCGTTCCCTACGTGATTGAGCCTTCCGCCGGTCTGACCCGCTCCTTGATGGCTTTCCTCGTTGAGGCGTATGCGGAAGATGAGGCGCCAAATACGAAGGGCGGCGTCGATAAGCGCACGGTGCTTAAGCTGGATCCGCGGCTAGCTCCCGTCAAAGCGGCAGTGCTTCCGCTATCGCGCTCTGAGCAGCTTTCCCCGTTGGCTAAAGATTTAGCTGCGGCTTTGCGTCAGAATTGGAATGTTGGATTTGATGACGCAGGTGCGGTGGGGCGTCGATACCGTCGGCAAGACGAAATCGGCACGCCATTCTGTATCACTGTCGATTTTGACTCTTTGGAAGATAACGCGGTAACGATTCGTGATCGCGATTCAATGGAGCAGATCCGAATTCCGATTGATGACGTGGAGAGCTACCTCGCTGGTAAATTGGTCGGCTGCTAGTGAATCAGGCGGCGGATACGGTTTCCGAGGGCCTGGGCACCTCTGGTTCTGAGCGTGACTGCGAGCAGGTGCCCCCGCACAGCCATAACCATAATGCTCGGCTGAATTTGACGCCGGCAGATCGCCGCCGGGTGCGAATCGTTTTAGCGGCGATAGTTATTCCGGTGGCTGTGGCAACCTTAATCGGCTGCCTATTGTTATGGCCTAGCGCCGAACGCCCAGCAGTGCACACCCCGCTGACCAGCGGCAGCATTGTTCACGGGCAGATTGCCGAAGTTGGCGGAGTAGATAAACTCGGCAATACATCTGTGACGATGACGCTTGACGATAAGGGCGTCACTGTTCCGCTGCACGTCCCGTTTGATATTGTCTCGAACGGTCTAGAGCCAGGAGATCGCGTCAGTGCTATTTTCAATGCGGCCGCGATAGATTCAGGAACCCCGTATATCTTTGTCGATTTTGAGCGGGGAATACCGCTGGCGGCCCTGGCGGCGCTGTATGTTCTCGTTGTTGCCCTGGTTGCGCGCCGTAAAGGCCTGGCTGCAATTTTGGGATTAGCTGCGTCTCTCGCCGTGGTCGCATTCTTCATGCTGCCAGCGTTGATTCTGGGTAAACCGCCAATATTAGTGGTCATCGTCGGTGCCGGTGCGATGATGTTTTTCTCTATTTACTGCGCACACGGTATCTCGATTCGCACAACGACAGCCGTCATTGGCACGCTGTGCGGATTAGTTATTACCGGAATCCTTGCGGGGGTGTGCGTGCGTTGGGCAAATCTCACTGGAACGCTTTCCGACGGGGCTGTTTCGCTCTATGGACAACTGGGATATTTGCAGATGAACCATATCCTGGTGTGCGGCATTATTCTGGCCGGTTTAGGCGCGCTCAATGACGTCACTATCTCGCAAGTATCAGCGGTATGGGAGCTACATGGGGCGAATCCGTCGGCATCCCGTTTCACAATTTTCCGTCAGGCTATGACGATTGGCCGCGACCATATTGCCTCAACGGTTTACACTCTGGCATTCGCCTACGTCGGATCGGCGTTACCGCTGCTAATGAGCGCGGCGATGATTGAACGTGGGTTCTTAGATCTAATGGTTGTTGGCGAGATCGCTGAGGAGATCGTCCGCACTCTCGTTCCATCAATTGGCCTTGTGCTCGCTATCCCGATGACAACGGCTATCGCGACGCGACTCGCTCCAGTTGCCCCGACGCGAGGAGCTAATCAATGATGCCTTTCCCCGTCGCCCCAGCGCGGATAGAACGTGACTACGACGGTGATAACCGCCTAGTGCAAAAGATGACCGGCTGGATCCACTCATCCCAACCGACTACGAATTCCGCTTTCGATGATCGCTATTGCCAAAGGGCAGCGCAATATCCGCCTAGCAAAGCAGGCGAGACCAAAGCTGGAACGCTTCGCATTGGCGCCTTAGAGCTGGGAACCCCGATTGTGCTTGCCCCAATGGCTGGGGTGACGAATCCGCCTTTCCGGCAGATGTGCCGGCTCAGTGCGGCAGCGGCGGCAGCCGAGTTAGGGCACCCCAAACACAATGATGATCGCGCGGGAACGTATGCCTGTGATGGTTTGTATATCTGCGAAATGATTACTGCCCGTGCGCTAGTGGAACGCTCCCCGGAAAGCCTGCGAATGATTGAGCCTGATATTGGTGATCCGGTGCGTTCGATCCAGCTCTACGGGGTTGAACCGCGCAGTATTGCCAATGCGGTGGAACTGCTTATCGCTCACGGCTGGGCAGATCACATTGATCTGAACTTCGGCTGCCCAGTACCGAAAGTGACTCGTAAAGGGGGCGGGGCGGCGCTACCGTGGAAACACGATCTATTTTCCGCTATTGTGCGGGCGGCAGTTCGGGCGGCGCAACGCGCAAGTGGCGGGCGTGTTCCCGTCACTGCCAAGTTTCGTATCGGGATCGATCACGAGCATGAGACTTTCCGCGATGTGGCGCGAATGTGCGAGGACGCAGGTATTGCGGCATTGACGCTACATGCGAGAACTTTAACGCAGCATTATTCCGGGCAGGCAGATTGGTCGCGGATTGCTGAACTGGTGGCATACACGCAACTGCCGGTCTTTGGTAATGGCGATATTTTTGAGGCTGCTGACGCTCGTGACATGCTTGCGCAAACCGGAGCCGCAGGTGTGGTGGTTGGGCGTGGTTGCCAGGGGCGTCCGTGGCTGTTCTATGACCTATACGCGGACTATCACGGATCCTCCCGTCGGGCACGCCCAACTCTGCGTGATGTATCGGCGATTATTGAGCAGCATGCCCACCTCCTTGTTGAGCATTTTCATGACGAAGATCGGGCAATGCGCGAGATGCGCAAACATGTTGGATGGTATTTGCGTGGCTTTTCCGTCGGGGGTGCGGCGCGCCACGATTTAGCGCTTATTTCCAGTCGGGAAGAGCTGCATGAACGTTTGGCAGCGCTTGAGGATCAGCCCTATCCGAGTGCCGCGGAAGGCAAACGCGGGCGCAGTGGCGGGGAAAAACGAGCCCATCTGCCAGAGGGATGGTTGAGTTCGCACGAACTGAGTGAGGAACATCAACGGGCCTTACGGGAGGCTGAGATAAACGTTTCTGGCGGATAGCCCTCTGTGGGGAGGAGTAAAAACGGCGATCAGAACCGACGCAAGGGATTGGATTCTATTAGCTGCACTGTGATCACTAAAGACTGGCAAAGATGACGCCCGAAGCATTGTTAGTAAGAAGCTAACCGGCGTGTGGCGTTTGCGCGCGCAAACCTGCCAAGCGCTACGGCAGGCGAGAATAGGATGTTTTGCCAGTAGGATTTTTGGTGCTTTACTGGTCGCGTCGCCGCCAGGCAACTTCGCCAGGGGGAATGACTAAATCGTTGCCCACTTGCGGTAGCGCAATCATGGATGAGACGAGAACTCGTCCGTCGTTGGGCACATGATAGTCATACGGGCCGAAATTGATCAGCATGTCAACGGGATCAGTGATGAGCCAGATAAAACCGTCATCCGCCTGGCTATCATCAATGAGCATATTTGCCCGATATAGGTTGAGAGAATGACGAATCCGCAGCGCATGACGGGTAGAGGGTGAGTAGCCTTCGACGTGCTCATGGAAGTGTAAAATTCCTGGCAAGAAACAGCGCATGAGTAAGGTTGCTGAGGCGCTGAGCCGGCCTCCCGTAAGGTTGTATAGCCCCCCGGAACAATTCCACGATGGCAAGGCCCCAACCGCATCGGAGAGGGCAATTGCTTCAAAGAGTCGATCAGATAAAGATCGCGCATGAATTGACGGGGCATTGGTGACTTCGTAGCGCAAAACGTGAACATAATCCTCAAGGGCATGGGCAGTGATTGCTTCGAGGCTGGGGCCGCGCAAGAAGAGCGAAACGATAGCGTCGGGATTAATTCCTTGTATTTCTGCCTGTAAAAGATGTAAAGCCTGATGTTGGGCAAATTCGTGGTTTTGTGGTTGCGTTAAGTCAATCTCGCCCAGGTCAACACCGACTGCTCCGCGAGAGATCCACTCGTTGAGGATGTCGTGACGCTGGGAAGAAGTGACGTGATCCGGAGTATTTGAGTCAGAGTCTGTTACCGGAATATGAACCAAGATACGCACCCCGCGCTGTTGCGCTTTTTCCATGACCGCGGCACAGTAATGAGGGTCTGCGTCGGTGCACACCGCCGGGAAAGTGAAAACCTGTATTCCTAACCGAGTTTGCGCGCGGATAATATCAATCGCGGCCTGCATGGTAGGGACTTCATGGGGCTGAACGTGATACCACACGTGATGATCAAAACCGGGAAAGGAAAAGGACGGCGCACGATATAGCTGCGTCGTCGATGTGGATCTGAGATGATCTACTGGCAATTCCATATGCCCTATTGTGCCACGGACGGTTAAAGTTAACCTGTGTACACCAGTTTTGATATGGAACGATGGGTCTGTGAACGAGCCAAGAATCCGTCCCGCACAGATTTTGAACGGGATCGTGCCAGAGTGCTACATTCTTCGGCGTTACGTCGACTAGCAGCGAAAACGCAAGTGCTTGGTCCGGAGTCCAATGACTTTATTCGCAATAGGTTGACCCATTCGCTGGAAGTGGCGCAGATTGGGCGTTCGCTGGCGAAGAACCTGGGTGCAGATCAGGATGTGGTTGAAACGGCATGTCTAGCTCACGATATTGGGCATCCGCCGTTTGGGCATAATGGGGAGACGGTTCTTAACGATATCGCTGCCGATATTGGGGGCTTTGAGGGCAACGCCCAGACGCTGCGGGTGCTTACCCGTTTAGAGCCGAAACGTTTTCATCCGCAGGGGCGTTCCGTCGGATTAAATCTGACTCGCGCCACCATTGATGCCACGATCAAGTATCCGTGGGTTAATGGGAAGAATCCGGCGGGCCCTTCGGCAGCTAAATTCGGGGTGTATGACGAGGAACTAGATGCCTTTGACTGGGTGCGGGGCGATCGGCAGGGGACGTGCGTAGAAGCTCAGCTCATGGATTTATCGGATGATATTGCCTACTCGATTCACGATATTGAGGATGCGATTGTCCGTCGGAAATTCAACCCCGATGCTTTTGGGGTGCGCCACGAATCTGGAGTCGATGACGTTATCACGGCCACCTTGGGCTGGTATGGGGAGAAAGTGAGCGCCGAGGAGTTAGCGGCTGCGGCAAATCGGCTGTTTAGCATGCCTTCCTGGCCGCATTCCTATGCGGGGACGCTGCGAGATCTTGCCCGATTGAAGGATTTAACGTCAGATCTTATTGGGCGCTTTATTTCTGCGATCTGCCAGGCCACTCGGGAGAAATATGACCATGCCTTAACCCGCTATGCGGGCAATGTTGTTGTGCCAGCGCAAACTCGGGCTGAGATTATGTTCCTTAAAGGGATTGCGGTCTATTTTGTGATGGCTCCTCGGGAGAGCGACCAAGGTTATATTGAGCAGCGAACAATTCTGATGGATTTAGCTGATGTGATTGAAGAGTGCCCACAGGAGCGTCTTGAGCCGCATTTTGCTGATATGTGGGAACAAGCGCGGGATAATGACGCACGGTGGCGGGTTGTGGTCGATCAGTTGGCGTCATTGACGGATCAGTCAGCTCGGGAATGGCATTCGCGCTATTGCGGAATGTTACGCCACTAGAGGCATGGTCTGTGGTGTTTGTGATTGGCACGGTACAATAGCGCCGTGGCTGGGTTGATTGCACGGGCAAGTATTGATGAGGTGCGCGAACGCGCGCGGATTGAAGAAATCGTCGGTCAATATGTGTCTTTGCAAAGCGCCGGGGTTGCGTCTCTTAAGGGGCTGTGCCCATTCCACGACGAGAAAACGCCGTCTTTTAATGTGCGCCCTCAGGTGGGGCGATGGCACTGTTTTGGCTGTCAGGCTAACGGCGATGTGATTGAGTTTATTGAACGCATTGAGCACATTCCCTTTATTGAAGCAGTGGAGTTATTGGCCCAAAAAGTTGGGGTTGAGCTGAAATATGAAGAGGGAAGCCAGCGGCGAGAGTCACCGGCGGGCGTGAACCGCTCGCGGTTGGTGGATGCGCACCGTATTGCCGAAGAGTTTTATGTTGCCCAGTTACGTACCGACGAGGCTGAGCCAGCTCGGCAAATGCTGGCAGAGCGTGGTTTTGATGCGCAGGCTATCGCGCATTTTCGCGTCGGCTATTCTCCTGATAGTTGGGATGGTCTGTTAAAAGAGTTGCGGCGCAATAGCTTCACGGAGGCAGAGATTGCGGCGTCTGGGCTGGCTTCCCAGGGCGGGCGCGGGCTTTATGACCGATTTCGTGGTCGTGTAATGTGGCCGATACGTTCCATTACTGGCGATACCATCGGTTTTGGTGCGCGTAAGCTTTCTGGTGATGGCCCGAAGTATCTCAATACTCCTGAGACGGCGATTTATAAGAAATCCCAAGTGTTGTACGGGGTAGATCTGGCGAGAAAGGCAATCTCGCAGGATCGTCGGATCGTTATTGTGGAAGGCTATACCGACGTGATGGCCGCGCATTTAGCTGGTGTGCCGTATGCGGTGGCAACATGTGGTACGGCTTTTGGGGACGAGCATGCCAAGATTGTTCGTCGGTTGATTCGTGATGTTGCGAATCCGGCGGCTGGTCTGCAGTTTTCCTCGGGTGCAGTAATCGGCGGGGAGATTATTTTTACGTTCGACGGCGATGAGGCCGGGCAGAAAGCTGCGTTGAAAGCCTTTAGCGGAGATCAAAGCTTTGCAGCGCAGACGTTTATCGCGATTTCTCCGGGCGGATTGGATCCGTGCGAGGTGCGGATGACGTATGGCGATAAAGCGGTATGTGAGATGATTGAACGCCGCCAGCCGTTGTTCGCTTTTGTTATTCAGTCGCTACTTCGTGTTATTCCTTTGCATACTGCGGAGGGGCGCACGGCAGGCTTGCGGGCGGCTGCGCCGATTGTTGCAACGATTCGGGATCGGGTTCTGCGGGCGGAGTATATTCGCCAGTTGGCGGGTTGGTTGTCAATGGATGAGCGCCTGGTGGAGCAGACGGTGAAAACGGCTGGCCGCCCAGTGCAGATGTTAGAGCACGCTGATGGTTCGATAGTGGAGCGGGGCACGGATATGCCGTTGCCGCAGTTATCTGCGGTGAAGGATCCGGTGGCTCGCACGGAGCGGCTTGCGTTGGCGGCGATGTTGCAGCTTCCTGGTTTAGCTCGGGCGGCGAATGCGCAGGAGTTACCGGCGCGCAGTTTTACTGTTCCGATGCATCAGGCGATTCATGATGCGATTCGGGCTGCTGGTGGAGTTGTTATGTATGAGCGGCGCTATGAACAGCTACGTGATTCAGGTGTGCAGGATGCGGGGCAGCGTGCACAACAAGCTGGGCAGTGGTTTGTTGCACAGGTATTAGAGCAAGCTGACGGGGTGGTACATCAGGGGATTTCCCAACTAGCGATTGAGCCTTTGCCTCATTCGGGTGTGGAGGCACAGTGGCCGTTTGTTCGCGGGATTATGATGTCGTTGATTCGTCAGGGGATTACTCGTCAGATTGCCGATGTGCGTGGGCAGATGCAGCGCTCTGGTGCTGATTCGCCGGAGCAGGAGCGGTTGTTGGCGCGAATTATTGAGTTGGAAGCTCAGCGTCGGCGTTTTGATGAGGTTGATACGTAAAGACGGAGTGCGTCGCGGTGGCGCGCTGGCATGATGGGCTGGGATATTAACGCGGAAGGGACGTTAAACCGTAGCTGGCGCTGGCGCAGCAATGGGGTGGCGTGCGAGAGCAGTGAGCGCTGGTATGCCGCGAGAGGATAGCGGTTTATAGCAATATCGGGTAGCAAAACCTATGTGGCGGCACCGGCGCAGTATCCTGTTATCACTGCGCCGGTGCCGCCACGATGATTGTATTATTCGGCAGGTGTGTAGCGCTGTGCGAGGTCGCTGACTTTGGCGGTTAGCGCGCTGACATCGCTCTCTTGTGCGGCGCACATGCCCAGGAGGAACATCGTCATAGGGGCGCCAGGGCGGGAGGGGCCGTGAGCGATTGTTGAGACGAGGTTGAGTAATTCGTCTCGGTGGGTGCGGATCACGTCAATGGGAGCACCGATTTCTTCAGCAACTGCGGCAAGCCACGCATCCATGACAGCCATCTTCTTCTCTTCGTTAGACATAGCTTTCCTTCCGGTATGAACCAGTTAATAGCAGTGCTATTCACATGCCAGTTTACTGGGTCGAAACAGCTAGCGTGTCAGATGTGCAACGGCAGAGAAAATATATGTGTTGCACAGAAAAATAACGGCATATCTACATAGCAAAGGAAAATTCCACATGGGGGGGGGAAAAAAGAGAGAGAAGAGCTAAAACAGCGAGTGAGAAAGCTGCGGAGAGAGGACGGACGGCGGCGTAAGCGAGGAAGGAAAGAACCCTGCACTCAAAGATCCTGAAAACTTGCTCAGAGATCTCAAATCCCTGCTCGGAGATCGTTACAAATCCTGGAGGATCCGCCGTGAGGGCTATGCTCCGGTTGCCTCCTCAGGAGGCACGCTCGTTGGTGGAATGAGCGGAGGGGGAATCGGCGTGGTGTAGAGCGGAGCAGGCTGGATGATAGGTATATCGGAGTGAACCTCGGAGGCCTCGGGCTGCCCTGCCGGAGCTCCTGAGGTACGTGTTGAGCTGGCTGGGGGATAAGGCGCAGTGGCGTCCACCTGGTAGGGCGGGTAGCCGGTGTGCGAGGCGCTACCCCGTCCATCGGTATAGGACTGGTGTTCGTTAGCGTATCCGTCAGTATTAACCGAAGAGGCAGCGTGTGCCTCTAGTGCAGCGTCGATACGTGCCCGGCGTCGGGCAATAATCCGATCGTGGATATACGAAATCCCGACCGCCAATATATACAAGGCAATGAGGATAAAGGCTTGAATCGTCATTGGCCAGGGTGAGGGAAGAGGATTAGCGATAGCTGCGAAAACAAAACAGACAACAACCGCCCAACGCCATGCCCGCAGCATAGCCCGCCACGACAATATCCCAATGAAATTCAGGACGACGAGGACTTCAGGCAGTAATGCGGATAATCCAAAAGCAAGAACGAGCCGCATGTAGAAGGTGACGTAGGTCGTGGCGCGCAGGAAGTTCACGGCATTTTCTGGGGTGAACGATGCGAGGATTTCGACTGCTCGGGGGGCCATCATAATCCCGGAGGTGGCACCGGCAGCAAAGAGAAGGATACCGGCAAAGCCAAAGATGAGGACGTAGAGCTTCTCGCGTCGTTTGAGCCCTGGGAAGATAAAGGCGAAGAGCTGAATAACCCACCACGGGCTGGAAATGAGTACGCCAATCCAGATAGACAGTCGGAGTTTGAGATCGAAAGCTGCGCCGATGGTTTCAAAATTAAGGACTGCGGCATGGTCGGTTCGCTCAATCAGAGGAGTGGTAATCCACTTCATCGCCGGATCGTATAAAAACCATCCGGCGATGGCTCCGCAGAATATCCCAAATAAGCTCCATAGGATACGTTTACGCAGTTCCCTTAGGTGTGCGCGAATAGGCATGACACCTTCAGGATTACGGGAACGTTTCACGGCGGGAGATCTCTTTCCGAGTGCAGAATTATGCGTTTGTGTTGGGGGTTTCGTCAGTTGGATTGGGGGGCGTGGCAGGCTGATTCGGGTTAGTTCCGGCTGGGGTATTTCCTACCTCATATCCAGGGGCGGCTGCTGGGGGAGTCATGCCCGGCTGTGGATAGCCATAGGGGTAGCCGACCGGTTGCCCCGGAGCTGCGGCCGGCGGATACGCGCCAGGATTAGCGGCGGGCTGTGCAGTCGGCTGCGGGTAAGGATAGCCAGGTTGATATGCTCCAGTTCCCGGCGCTGGATAGGCGGGGGGTGGATAGCTTCCTGCGGTTGGCTGAGTTGGGGGAAGAGCTTTGTTTTCGTCCTCGCCTAGTTCTCGCATCTCTTTCTTAATGATTTTGGCAGACTGACCGAGGGAGCGGGCAATATCGGGCAGTTTGGCAGTACCAAAGAGGATAAGCAAGACGATAATAACGATGATAACGTGAACCGGTTTCATTGCGAGTCCTTTCGAAGCCAGAGCTAGGCTGGGTGTGTTGGCGCGGCAGTGGGAGGGATCGGCGGAGTTGCAGGCGGAGATTGTGATGGCGTGGCAGGCGAGCTTTGTGCTTGTTTCATCCACGCATCCATTTCCTCGCGAACGGCATTGCGAATCATCTGCCGAGGATCAAGCCCACTGAAATCCAGAGAGGACGTCAGATCGCTGAGCCCAGTAGCAGAGAGATCGGACCGAGTTTCTTCGCGTACTCGGGCAGAGAAACCTTTTGCCGCATTAATAGCTGATCGCAGGGTTCTCAGCCCTTGAATAATTGCTTCGGGACCAAGCACAATAATGCACACGATGAGAATGATGATGCATTCCCCACCTGAGATCCCAAAAAACTCCATAGCTTGATCCTACATATTTAGTGCAGTGCTCAGCCAGCGGGTAGGCAGTAAAATGAGGTGAGGACGGAAAATGTGCTCATGGGATAGATATTCGTTGGGCGTGTTTTGTTGCGTGAGTATCGCCGTGAGTTTCCGGTGCTTGTGATCTATCGCGTTATAAGAGAGTGGCAAGGGTGGTGATCGGGTAGTATCTGGCGGAACAGGAGCAGGAAATCGAACCGTGGATCAGGTGGTGAAAGATCAAATGTCTTGGCAGTCGCAGATGCCGCAACGCAGCGTCTTTGCATTTGGTATGTCTACTGCGCTACATGCGGTGAGCCGTTTCTTCGTAGAGCCACCGCAGGCTCACGTTATCGAGCGTTTTCGACGTGCGGATATGAGCCAGACGTATCCTGTTCGCACACAAGGTACTGAGGCAGCGCTAGCGCAATTAGCGTGTAGTGATGAGCCACTTGCGATTGTTGCAGCCGAGTACCGGCGCCTATGTAGTGGAACTCAGGTGTTGATGTTGACTCAACGCCAGTGGGCGCCCCAGTCCGGCGTTTTTCTACCGCAAGAACGACGTCGTGATTATGAAGCTGCCGGATATATCCCTTTGGGGATGCCTGGAATTCCACTCGATCATGTATCTGTCGAGCTCGGATTTTTGGCATACCTGTATGCGCGTGAGGCTCAGGAGAATCGGAGGAGCACGCCAAATGTATGCCAGCCTTTGGAGCAGCGTGGGGGCAACCCGCAAGCATCTGGGGATTATGCGCATCCGGTGAAACAGGATTATCTAAAACAAGATCCAGAGAATTCAGCACCTGCCCAGTGTGCGCCAGCTATTCGGCCTGCGGATGAATCTTGTGCCACCGAGCGACGAAGCCGTGAGCGATCAGATGAGCGAGATAATCAGGGCGCCTCGGGGAATGGAATACAAGAGAATACGTGCGAAGATAACTGCGAATCGTCGCGTCCAGTTAGCGCAGTATTGTACGAGTTTCGTCGTTGCCATGTGGAGAAATGGATTTACGATCAGCTTGAGCAACTGGCACGCGAGACGACAAGTACGACGTTCAAAGCGATGTGTCAGTTAGCGTTAGCGACATTGATGGCTGACGATAGTTCGAGTCGGTATTCTCCACGTGATTGCGCCAGTGCTGATAGCGCGAATGAGAGCTAATAGTTTGGCTAATGACGGTCAGGGGATTGGCTGATAAAGAGAATGGCGAATAACAGCCATCCGCTGGGATCTGTTTACTCAACACGGCCGTACAAGGTGCGAGTACTGAGAAAGATACACTGGCGAGGAAAAATGCCGATTGTTTCCGTGAATGAGCGGATACGAGGTTAACGAATAGCGCGTTGGGAAAAATACCGCGAGCGTAATACGGAATTGAACTGATTGAACTCATGCTCTGCTATGCGTTGACCCGCTACGGCGGTGCGCACTGTGCAGATAATATCCGCGTGTTATCTGGCAACAGAATGGAACCCTGAGGCTAAGGCGGGTAAGCAATAAGGTGCTAGCCGAGTGCATGCCCAAGCAGTTGGCTTCTTCGGTCTGCCCCCACAAAGGCAGGAGAGATTATTTTTTGCTCGCGCCTGTGAAAGCGTTTGACCCTAACGTAACCGAATAGTTTTTAATGAAAATACGGCATGTTGATAGGAGGGGAATGATGAGAGACGGATGGCTCGTGAAAGAGGTTGCACAGCTGTGCGGAGTGAGCGTTCGACTGCTCCATCATTGGGATCATGTAGGGCTCGTTTCACCCTCTGAGCGATTGCCAAACGGATACCGCTTGTACTCAAAGCAAGATATTAAGCGCATACAACAATCGCTGTTGTATCGAGAAACCGGCATGAGCCTAGAGAAGATCAAAGAGTTATTGGGCAGTTCGCACAGTGAAGAGAAACACCTGCGGATTCAGTTGGAACTTTTAGCGGAAACGTCTAGGCAGTTACAACAGAAAATCAACGCGGTTCGTCAGTTACTGGAGGAATGTGTGAAGGGTAGAACGTTAAGTGTTGAAGAAAAAGCGACACTCATGGGCAAAGAGTGGTTACCTGAATGGGAAGCCGAGGCTCAAGAAAAATGGGGTGAAACTTCTGACTGGAAAGAAACCCAAGCTAATCTAGCCAATCTGACGAATAATGACTGGCAATCTCATCGAGAACGCATGCAGAAAATCGAAGAGAAAATGAGTGAACTGTGCTCTGCCGGCATTTCTCCCGATGCGGATCAGTCCGTATCTGTGATTGAAGAATATCGAAAGCTCTGCTCCAAACATCATTTCGAGATTACGTATTCTAAGCATGTACTACTCGGGAAAATGTATGTGAACGATCCGCGGTTCACAGACTATTACGAGCAACGCGGCGCAGGTCTTGCGCAATGGGTATGTGAAGCGATTGAAGCAAATGCCCGAGCGCATGGGATCGATCCGAACCGTGCTGAATGGGAATAACGGTAGAGGCACGCGCACCTGGGAAATCGACCAAGATTTTCCTCTGACAGCCAGCAGGCCTTAGATTGTATGCTCAACGGTAGGAAACAAATTCGACGCACATAAGCGGATGGATTTAATGGAAAGCTCAAGGTGTTAGAGGCGATATGGGTGAGGAAGTAACCGCATTATTGCGCTGGATCCTTGCCCATGATCCACCTCGGCAGATCGTCTTATGTTGCCGGGAAACACCGACGGCATACTACGGGCCTGGCACTACCCTCGTAGTGTGGGATACCTGCCTCTATGAGGCCTCTATTGGTTTGCCTGCCCAGCTATGCGCGCTAGGCGTTGGGCATGTTGGCGTGGCGGAATGCCCACAGCATGATGAGCGCTGTCGAGAGCAGTTACTCGCATGGCAGTCGCTCACGCCCACGTGTGTCAGTAGTGCCAGCCCCGTTACCCGTGGAATACGACGTAAGCACGTCTCGCTTATCCTTGGCGAGATCACATTGCCTCGGCGGATGATACTGGGGTTGGGGCTGAGCGATCGCAGCCCTATTCCCATTCGAGCAGATGACGCCACGCGCACCTTGGCCGCTATCGACGTTCTGCGCGCTCGCGGCTTGATTCACAGTGGGCAGGCAATGGCTGCCCCCTTGGGTGCGGTTGATTTGCGTGCGCAGGGATGTAACGCCTGTGGGGTATGTGTGCAGGCATGCCCGCATGAGGCTTTGGAATTGCGTCATGACGCTACGGGTTCGCGCCTTGTTCATCATGCGAATAGATGCCGTGGGGAACGTCAGTGCCTCGTACTGTGCCCATTGCACGCCTTAAATGCGGATCATGCCTTGCCGCTATCGGACATGCTTCAACGGGAAAAACGTGTTCTTGCTCATCTTGAGACGGTTTCTTGTCAGCGCTGCGGGGCACGTCATCCGGCGTATGAGGGTGATCTGTGCCAGATATGTCAATTCCGTAGCGCACATCCCTTTGGTTCGATGTGGCCGCCTGCGTGAGGTAAACTGTCTGGGCAGGCATTTTTCGTTGAGGAATGTCATGCGTTAGCCCCCATAGCTCAGATGGTTAGAGCAGGGAACTCATAATTCTTGGGTCGCGGGTTCGAGTCCTGCTGGGGGCACAGCGGATAGCTTTGTTCACGCTGCTAGGCAGGCTCGTCATCTGGGGAAAGGCAGAGTATGGGTGCTTTCCAATCTGGTGAGGATAACGCTGAAGAAGGGTTCGCCTTTGAACCGTCATCCCACAATGCCTCGCAGGTCTCCGCTGCCTTGCCAGTATCTGAGGAAGAACGACGAGTTGCCGAAGAACAGCGGATTGCTCAGGAGCAACTGCGTGCTCAGAAACGAAAAATTCTTCTGTTCGGCCTCATTGCGGGGATTGTCTTGATGATCCTGGGATATTTTGCCGGCTCACATGTGCGATCAATGAAAGATAACAGCAATAGCTCTGCGCCCTATTCGGAGGTTTCCGCTGTTCGGGCAGCCGATGGAGATCAGTTATGTGACATAACAGTAGGGCATATATGTGAGCTGACGCTTGAAGCGAGCCATAGCGATAACCAATCTTTTTGCAGTGGTGCTGTGCTGTGGTCTGAGATTCCTGTGCAGTTAGCGTCGGTGATGGGGTAGCGATATGAAATTCCGGCGTTCGTCTTTGGTTCACCGCTCCTATCCTGAGATTTTGACGAAAGGGCGGGGTAAACCGGCAGCCGCGGCGAAAATTATGGAACTTGATCCGGTGCATCGTTACCAGGGGGCCTCGGTTGTAACCTTTGATTCTTCTGACGATCTAGTGTTGACTGCGGAGAAATCAGAGGATTTTTCTGGCTGGATTGCAGGGTGGGATGGCATTTTCGTGGTGCTGACGCAAGCTGAAAATCGTGAAAATATGCGGGAATATGCCTGGTCGGATTGCGAGAGCGCTTCTTGGGATGAAGAACTGCGTCGGCTCGATATTTCTTTCGTCGATCCAGATATGGCTCCGTTGTGTTTACGTGTTCATCCGGATACTGATCCTCGAATGGTGACGATGATCTACGAGCGTATTGAACGCTCCATTGTTTATATGATGACTACCGAGTTATCTACGGGCGCAGTGGCACGCGGATATGTGCGTCGTAATGCCGATGATTCGCTCTTTACCCAGATCATTGTCGATGGGTCGATGCATGCCAGCGATCAACTTGCTATAGATGTTCTTGATGCGCAGTTACGTGAGACTGTAGGCATTGATATGGATGAAGGAAGTGCTTTATGACCTATCGCGATATTCGCATTGTTGGTGATCCCGTACTGCGTACTCCCTGTGATCCGATTACGAAAGTGACGCCAGGGATTCGGCAGCTTGTGGCTGATTTGTTGGAGACTGTCGATGAGCCAGGGCGGGCCGGCTTGGCAGCGAACCAGATCGGGGTGTCGTATCGTGCCTTTTCCTGGAATATCGACGGGAAAAAGGGCTACATTCTCAATCCGGTTATCGTCGAGCTGTCAGAGGAGATACAAGACGGTGAGGAAGGGTGTTTATCCGTCCCGCAGTTATGGTTTCCGTGCCAACGTTCCTGGTATGCCCGTGCGGAGGGGATTGATCTAGCGGGTAATCCCGTGGTTGTTGAGGGTGAAGAGATTTGGGGGCGCTTAATCCAGCATGAGGTGGACCATCTAGATGGGCGCTTGTATATTGATCGTCTTGCTCGCTCGGAACGGAAGAAGGCGCTACAAGCGCTGAAGGGTCTGTGAAGTGCGGCAGGTGGAGGCGGTCGCTAATAGCTCGTAGGGGTCGCCGAAGCTATGACGATTAATACGAGTGTGGTACATTAGTTGTGCCTGACCTTGGTGGGTGTTACGGGGAATTTCACCCAAGAGGAGGTCATGGTGAGTACAAAATCCACTCGTGGAATTATTTTCATTCATTCCGTCCCTCCGGCGGTTCAACCGCATGTTGAATGGACGGTAACAAGCGTGCTCGGATATCGTGCGCACTTTGAGTGGACGAAACAGCCAGCCCTGCCGAATATGAATCGCGGCGAACTCTCATGGACGGGTGAAGCTGGAATTGGGGCCCAAATCGCCTCGGCATTAGGTGGTTGGGAACACCTGCGCTTTGAGATAACAGAAGAACCCACTGCGATGACGGAGGGTGGGCGTTGGTCGTGTACTCCCGGATTGGGAATCTTTTATGCGCAGACTGATCTATTAGGGAATGTGGTCGTACCAGAGAATCGAATTCGAGCAGCTATCGAGGATTCTCACGGTGATCCGCAGGAGCTGCGGCGATTGCTTGACGTGGCATTGGGCCAAGCGTGGGATGATGAGCTGGAAGTATTCCGTTACGCTGGGGCAGGTGCACCGGTACGGTGGTTGCATCGGGTGAGCTGAGGTGGTTCACCAGCGCTGGTCTAACGCATTGGTAGGCCCAAGGTGTACCCAAATGAGCGATATTTTCAGTGGTTGATTCTCTCGACTCTCGTCGTGTGGCGGCGTAGGATAACGCCATGAAAAGACAGCGTGGTTGTTATGTGTTTACCCTTATCGCTGTAGCAGCGCTCAGCTTATCTGCATGTAGCGATTCTTCTGAGATAAAGCAGGGAACATCTGCTCCATCATCAGAGTCGAGTTCTTCGCAGGCGGCTTCTTCGTCAGCTACTCCGTCGCCCTCGTCGGCACCATCGGCGGCAACTCCGTCTTCTGACGCGACACAGCAGGTATCTTCTTCGGCGGCGAATCCTTCAGCACCGGCGCAGCTAGCTCCAGATGAAAGCGTCATCACGAGAACCCTGGATGGCAAGCCGATTTGCACCCCAGAACAACTGCACATGCAGGTCGTTAATCCGCCGGGATCAGGAGCGGCGGGATCTATTCACTACCGTGTGGATGCTAAGAATATCTCTACGCAGGCATGTGCTATTCCGGCGTCCCCGGCTATGCAGTTTCGAGATGCGTCAGGGGCAATAGTGGGGTTCCCTCCTGAATGGGATGGGGGAAAGTCGGAAGATTTTGTTACCATCGAGCCGAATCACACAGCATCAGCGGATCTGAGCTGGGGTCAGGTTGGAGCTTATAGCGGATGTGGGGCGGTAACGGCTAAAACGGTGGATATGTACTTAGCGCAAAGTGGACGCAAGGTCAGTTCACAGTTTGATGCTGATGTGTGTTCGGCGTTCTCGAATACGACTATGAAACAGTTCCGCATTGACGCTGCGGGGTGAGTAAGAAAGATACTGACTATCTTAAGGGCGCGGGAACATAGTGAATAATTCCTGCGCGATGGGGTGCTCTGGTTGTGCGTGCAGAGCACCCTTTCTATTGTGAGCAGCCACGGCGTTGGTGGCGCGATGCTGGAGCAGAATGCCGATGAATGGGCTGCAAAAAGAGGGGCAATAGGGTTATAGGGCAGAATGTGCGGGTTTTGTATGGGGTTTTTGTTGTTGTGGTGCGGGAAAGTCGGGTTTTAATTGGTGGTGGTTACCTATGAGGTTGGGTGAAATGTATTGCGATTTTCCCGATTTTTCGTTGTGATAGCAGGGAAAATGGGTGTTATAGTTGGCGTGCTGCGAGGGCTTGACTGTCGATTACTTTACGTCGTTTAGTGTTTCGAGTAGTTCCTGGCCGCTATTCGCCATTGAAGAACCGCGCCAGATCATTCATCGCCTCGGCAATATCGCCGTCAGAGCTGAGGGGCTGTGCGGAAGTGCTCTCAGGTGATTCTGTGCCGCCAGTCGCGCTGCCAGATGGCGAATCGGATCGTGATTGCGGCGCATTGTGCTCAGAATGAGCCTCGGAATTATCGGCCTTTCGCGTGGCCGGTATTGGGTGAGATGAGATATTCGACGAGCTGGAAGTGCGAGAGGGGGAGGAAGGTAGCGAGCTAGAAGATAATGAGTCAGAGGGTAGCGAGCCAGGCAGTGTATTCTCGTTCAGCTCGTCAATATCGGCATATTCTTCTGGAACCTCAGTTTCAATCAAGCGGCATAGCTGTGCAACCGTGCGAAGCGCGCACATATCAGCATCGTTTATCGCAATATGTGCGATCTTTTCGCAGCCGACGCCTAATGCCCACACACTGAGTTGATCCAAACCAAGATCGTCATATAGATCAGCTGCCGGGATGATCTCATCGGCTGGAATCTCGGGAGCAAGCTCGGCAAGAACAACGCGAATTCTGGCGAGGGCAAGATCGTGAACAGAGGGCATGTTATTCCTGATGGTTTTCGTGTCGGGCAGTATATGGGCGAATCGGATAGGGTAGAGCTATGGCTTTTATCGATCTTATGCGTCAGGTTCTCAATACGGACGATCACAACTCTATCAGTGTTCGTCAGGCTGTAGAACTGCGTGATCGGTTAACTGAAGATCCTAACGATACGGCCGCTTTTGATGAGCTGGCAGTGCTTATTCGGCAGGCGCATGACATGCACCAAATGGCTGATCCGCTAATCGGGCAAAGCTCGCAAGGTGATGGCGTGCGGATGGACCTAGTCTTATGGGCCTTAGGTGAAGAAATTGGTGCTGATCCGAGGGCATGGTATCCGCTGATTCAGTTAGCCCGACTGTGTGAGGATACTGACGTGGATATGGCTCAGCGCTATTGCGAGATGGCGGCAGATCGAGAACCAACAGGGATTGCCCTCACTCATGGCATACGGCTTTTGCGCGAGTTAGGGCACAGTAACGCAGCCATTCAGTTAGGGCTTGGCCGCTGGAATCCGGTAGAACATTCTTCTGCGGTCGCGGTGGAACTTATTGATACGGCACTGTCAGCTCAGCGCCGACATGAAGCGGAGCACTACGTATCCCTGCTGGCAGATTCCGGTGCGCCAGCGCAGGTAATAGCGGAACTAAATAGGCGCATAGCCGCGTTCGGAGAGGAGAACGAAAATGGCAACCTTTATTGATATTCATCCAGATAACCCGCAGCCGCGTAATGTTATGAAAGTTGTGGATCGGATTCGTCAAGGAGAAGTCATTGCGCTGCCGACGGATTCGGGATATGCCATTGCATGTAGTTTGGCAAATAAGGCGGGGCTTGATCGGATTCGCGCAATCCGTCAGGTAGGGGAAAAACATCATTTCACCTTGTTGTGCCATGATTTCGCACAACTTGGGCAACTCGTCATCGTAGATAACCGGCATTTTCGGTTGGTTAAGGCCTTAACTCCGGGGCCGTACACGTTTATTTTGAAAGGGACGAAAGAAGTTCCGCGAATGACGTTGAACCCGAAGAAAGCAACGGTGGGTGTTCGTATTCCGCAACATAAAATTGCGCAGGCAATTGTCGGTGAATTAGGTGAACCATTGCTATGTTCAACTCTGATTCTGCCGGGCCACGATGAGCCACTGGCAGAGGGCTGGATCGTCAACGATGAAATTGGGCATCTCATTGATGTGGTAGTGGATGGCCCAGTGGGAACGGACGGGCCAACCACAGTGGTTGATCTATCCTCTGGTGAAGTGGAAATTGCCCGTGAGGGTGCTGGCGATCTATCAATGTTTGGAATCTAATGCTACGAGCACTGCTATTTGATCTAGATGGGACCCTCACTGATTCGGCGCCGATTATTACTCGCACTATTGCGGCGACGATGCGTGAGCTGGCTGGTGAGGATCGCCCGGCTGAGGAGTATATCCGCTTTGTAGGGCCGCCTTTGATGTCAACATTTACGACCTTAGGGGTGCCGAAAGACGATATTGAGCGATATATTGACGACTATCGGGCACGCTATGCGCAGATGTGTAAGGAGACGCAGGTATTCGCAGGTGTTGTCGAGCTGCTTAAGGAGGTCCGGGACGCTGGATATGCGACTGCGCTTGCCACATCAAAAGTGCAAGAAGTAGCACAGCGGATCTGTCAGGATCTCGGCTTGAGTCAATACCTTGATGTGATTCGCGGGGCGTCGAACGAAAAGGTCCATCAGAGTAAGGCCTACGTTGTTGCGGCAGCATTAGATGATCTCCATCGCCGTGGAGTAATAGACGCTGGGGCAGGCTCAGCAGTTGAGGCGCAGGACGTTCCGCAGCTTTTGGCAGGGGAATCGGTGCGCGAGGACGTGCTGATGGTGGGGGATCGTATCTTCGATATTCTGGGTGCTGGCGCGCACGGGATTCGGACGGTCCTCGTTACCTGGGGAGATCGCTGGCCCGAGGAAGAGGCCCAGGCTTGGAAGGTCGTGCATACCCCGCAGCAGTTACTGGATCTCGTAATGGGAGATCGGTAGGGATCTCCCCAGGGGAATCGGCTTACAGCTAGCTAGGATTCTGATCGGTAGTGTAGCGGGCCGGATAGCGCCCATATCATTGTGGTGATGGGCGCTATCCGGTCTGTTTTTCGTAGGCAGATACCGGCCGGTAGGCCTACGAAAAACAGGTGGTGTATGTGTTGCCGGAGCTGACGAAAGCTCCGGCAACACATACACCACCCGCTACATCCCGCGCGTAGGCTAATCGTCGCTATTATCAGCCCCAGAGAATTGGGATTGATACAGGTCGTAGTAGGCGCCGCCGCGCTTTAGGAGCTCTTCGTGCGTACCTTGTTCTACCACGTCACCGTCAACCATCACCATAATCAGATCCGCATCGCGAATCGTTGAGAGGCGGTGGGCGATCACAAAGGAGGTGCGTCCTTCGCGCAGCTCGTTCATTGCGCGTTGGACGAGCATTTCGGTGCGGGTATCAACTGATGAGGTTGCCTCGTCAAGGATGAGGATACTTGGATCAGATAGATACGCACGAGCGATGGTAAGGAGCTGCTTTTCGCCGGCTGAAATATTGCCGCCTTCGTCATCAATATGGGTCTGGTATCCGGCGGGCAACTGGCGAACCAGATGGTCAACCCCGGTGGCTTTTGCGGCGGCGACGATCTCTTCGTGGGTTGCGCCGTCCTTACCGAAAGCGATATTTTCTGCGATTGTGCCGTCAAACAGCCAGGTATCCTGGAGTACCATTCCGATCTGACCGCGCAGCGAATCAGTAGAGAACGTATTGACAGGTACTCCGTCAATCGTGATCGCTCCGGAATCAATCTCATAGAAACGCATCAGCAAATTAACAAGCGTCGTCTTTCCTGCTCCAGTCGGGCCGACGATAGCGATTTGCTGACCCTGCTGGACCGTCAAACTTAACCCGTTGATAATGGTACGCCCCGGATCGTAGCCGAAGTGGACGTTGTCGAAAACGATTGTGCCTTTGCGCTGTTCGGCTGGTACGAGCTCTTCATAGGTGGCGGTAGCGTCGGGTGCCATCTCTTCACTGTCAAGGAAATCGAAGATACGTTCGCCGGAGGCCGCACCTGATTGAAGCATTGACGCCATCGAGGCCAGAGTGGAGATTGGCTGATTGAGCTGGCGTGAATATTGGATAAAGGCTTGGATTCCACCGATCGTCATCCGCCCGCTGAGGACGAAAAGTGAACCGGCGATAGCGATAATAACGAAGCCAATATTTGCCACGAACCCCATTGTCGGCTGGGCAAGCTGAGAGATGAACTGCCCTTTATATCCTGCCTCATAGAGCTTGTAGTTGGCCTCATCGAACACCTCAGTGAACTCATCTTCTAAACCGTAGGCGGTGACCACATCGAGCCCGGTGAAGGACTCTTCAACGATGGCGGATACGTCACCCGTGAGCTTCCACTGTGCCCTAAAATGCGGGCGAGCTTTCTTTAAGATCACCAGGAGAGCCGCAATGCCGAAAGGCAGCACTGCCAACATCATCGCTGTGAGCAGCGCAGAGATCCATATCATCAAGGCGATAATGCCAATGAGGCTGTAGATTGAATGGATCACCTGATTTAGGGTCTGCATCAGAGTTTGGGTGATGTTATCAATATCGTTGGTCACGCGCGAGAGCAGATCGCCGCGCTGTTGCTTATCAATCCATGACAGCGGCATGCGGTCAATCTTCGCCTGTGCCGATTTGCGCAGACGATAGCCCAAATTTTGGACCACTTGGCGGATGAAGATTCCAGCGGTGAAATTTGTGACGGCAGAGATCGCATACAAGATGACGATGAGAAGCAAAATTTTGCCTAGGCGAGAGAAAACGACACCGCCATGCTGAATCCCATCAATAATCACATTCGTGGCATCGCCGAGGAGTTTCGGTGCGAATACCGAGCTGGCTACGGCAAAGAGCATGAGGATTACGGCTGCGAGGATACGCCGCCACTCGGGCTTGAGTAGGCGGGCAAGGCGCTTAAGCGCACCTTTGGTATCGCGAGCTGAATTCTGGGTTGGGTCTGCTGGCCTCATCGTGCTTCCTCCTCACTGAGCTGGGAGGAAACGATCTCTTGATATGTCTGGCAGGTATCCATAAGTTCGTTGTGGGTGCCTGAACCGATAATCTGCCCAGCTTCGAGAACGTGTATCTCGTCGGCATAGCGAATTGTGGAGACTCGCTGAGCGATAATCAGGATCGCAATATCCCCAATATATTCATGTAAGGCAGCGCGCAGGCGGGCGTCCGTTGCGTAATCGAGTGCGGAGAAAGAATCGTCAAAAATAATCAGATCCGCTCCGTGCCTACCGCCGTCATCCGGCAGGCAACGATAGATAGCTCGGGCAATCGTGAGGCGTTGACGCTGACCACCAGAGAAGTTTTTACCTCCGGATTCAACGCGAGTGTCAATATCTTCGGCATGATCGGAGACGAAATCCCATGCTTGGGCTGCTTTCAACGCAGTTTCAACGCGTTCGCGATCCACTGGGGTATCGGGGGAGACGACGCCGGCAACATTAGACGCTACCGTCCCAGAAAAGAGGAATGCTTTTTGGGGCACGACGGCGATACGGCGGCGAAGATCGGTGAGATCACAGTCAGTGACGGGAATATCCCCAGCGCGTACCTGACCACTGGTGGCATCAATAAGGCGAGGAAAGAGGCGTACAATTGAGGATTTTCCGGATCCAGTTGAACCAATGATTGCGCAGACTTTTCTCGGGCTTAGGGTCATTGAGATGTGGGAGAGTACCGGGCGTTCAGCTCCTGGGTATTGTAGCCCTACGTCATCTAAGGTGAAGCTCAGCGGTTCAGCAGGCAACATGCGGGGAGAATCTGGCCCTTTAATTGAAGGGCGGGTGTTGAGGATTTCGTCGATTCGCGTTGCGGAAACCTCGCCGCGGGGGAAGAGCATAACCATCATGCCCGACATCATCACCGACATCATAATCATCATTAGATAGCTGATATATGCCGTCAGGGTGCCCACCTGCATGTGACCAGAATCGATGCGCACCCCGCCAAACCAGACGACGGCAGCCGAGGAGATTCCGATAACGAGGAAAGCCGCTGGCATAAGAAATGCCCACAGGAAACCGATCTGAAGCCAGATTGAGCGTAGCCGATGGTTGGCGTCGGTGAACTTATCTTCTTCAGTTTTCTGCCGGACGAAAGCGCGGATCACGCGAACGCCGGTGAGTTGTTCGCGGAGTAAGGTGTTGATTCGGTCGATACGGGTTTGCTGAGTCTTGTAACGAGGGGATAGGGCCCGCATGACGAAGAAAATAAGAAGCCCTAATACTGGCACGATGACAACAAGAAGTAAGGAAAGTACTGCATCTTGTTGAATAGCCATAAACACTCCGCCAAATCCCATCAGCGGCGACATCACCATGACGGTGAAGGTCAAAAGAATCACCATTTGTACTTGGCTGACGTCATTTGTGGTGCGAGTAATTAGCGTCGGTGCGCCAAAAGTGTGCTGATCGGTTGCGGAGAAGGACTGAACATGGCGGAACGTCCGAGCGCGTAGCTCCCTACCAAGCCGCATGGCTGTTTTTGAACCGAGATAGATTGCTCCAGCCATGGCTGCGATCTGGAGGCACGCAAAGACCAACATGATGCTGCCATAGCGCCAAATCAGCGGAATATCGTTGCCGAGAATACCTTGATCGATAATTTTTGCATTGAGTGCCGGAAGCACCAGGGAAAGTAGAACCTGGAATGCTTGTAGGACCATAATCGCAAAGAATGCCGCCTTGTGGCGTTTAAGGTAATCCCAGCCGATTCGAAATAGATGCACAGTGCTCCTTTATCTTCTGCGTGCCCGTGATATTGCCGGTGACGAGGAGAGCTTGGCTCGAACGGGAAAAGATGAGTTGTGAGCCTGCACTGCGACGCATCTGCTGTAGGGCACTAGATCCACTATTCGCCTCTTGGGTCAGCAAGTCAAAGGTGGAGCGGGTTAGATTTCCCACGGCTGCTATACGCTACGTATTCAGACTGTACAATTCTCTAATTAATAATAGATATTGCGCCTATAGCGATGGGTAACCGCGTGCCTACAAAATTGTGAAGAGGAGGAGTGATGTCTAATCTGCGTTGGGGGTTCGGCCTCATACTCGCTGTAATATGGACGGTCGCGATGATCGCGGCCTGGTACTCCACCCATATTCTCGACGGAATTCGCCAGTCTGATTTCCGATTCCTGCTCCTGATCCCAGCGCTGATTGTGCTTTACGTATGTTCTGGAGTTGCGAAGAAAACTAATCATCTCGTGCTTCTCATCGCAGCATTGGGTTTTATCCTCTGCCTCTATGCTCAGAATCCTCAGCTTCGCGCAATCTCCGCCCACGAATCGCTAAGTGCTGCTGGGTGGGTAAAACTCTGGGCGCTGATTGTGCTGTGTTACTGCTCGATGCTTCTCATGGTGCGTCAGGGCAAAGCCTATAGTAAGCAAAGGAAAGAGCTATAGGGTTCACGTCTGAATTCAATAAGACGGCGGCTATTGTCTGGGCAATAGATAGTGAAGAGAGTTCGCCGAAGAAAAAATAGGGATCAAGAGACGTAAGCCAAATATGGTCTGTGGGGCTGAGAATCATCAGGATTCTCAGCCCCACAGACCATTACTATGCAGTTAGCGCACTGTCATAACCGCGTTATAACACGGTAACGTGAGCTTAGACGGCTGGCTCGTTCGGGTTGGCCGTGCCGGATTCCCCAGCTTCTGGGTTGAGCAGCTCGTAGCGTCGGATGGCTTCGGCAACCACATGCCGACCAATCTCGCCTCGATCAGCGAGTGCCTGCAAAGCGCGAACCACCATAGAGGCAGCGTCAATGCGGAAATGGCGGCGGGCGGCTGCACGAGTATCAGCAATGCCGAAACCGTTAGCTCCAAGCACGTAATAATCCGAGGGAATCCACGGGCGGATCGAATCTTGCACCTGCTTTTCAAAATCAGAGGTGGCGATAATCGGACCAGCTTCATTCTTTAGCTTTGCTGTCACGTAGGCTTCGCGCGGTGCAGCTTCCGGATTGAGGAAGTTGTATTCATCTACTTCCATCCCGTCGCGGCGCAGCTCGTACCATGAGGTCACAGACCATACGCCAGCGGCAACGCCCCAATCCTCACGCAGCATCTGGCGAGCCTCACGCGCCCACGGCACGCCTACGCCCGAAGCCAAAAGCTGAACCGTCGGCCCCTCGCCTTCTGGGGATTCGACGCGGTAGATACCCTTGAGAATTCCCTCAACATCGACGTTCTCCGGCTCGGCTGGCTGATGGATCGGCTCATTGTAGACGGTGATGTAGTACATGACGTTCTGATCGCGACCATCTGAACCGTCGCCGTACATCCGCACGATACCGTCGCGCACAATATGGCGAATCTCGTAGGCATACGCTGGATCGTATTGGACAACAGCGGGATTGGTTGAAGCAATCACATGGCTATGCCCATCCATGTGCTGCAGACCCTCGCCGGTTAGCGTCGTGCGCCCTGCAGTAGCGCCCATAATGAATCCGCGGGCCATCTGATCGGCAGCATGCCAGAACTGATCGCCAGTGCGCTGGAAGCCGAACATAGAGTAGAAAATATACACCGGAACCATTGGCAAACCGTGGGTGGCGTAGGAGGTGCCAACCGCAGTAAAGGCTGCATTAGAGCCTGCTTCGGTGATGCCGGTGTGCATGATCTGCCCCTTTTCGGATTCCTTGTAGCTCAGTAGGAGATCCGAATCCACGGCCGTGTAGTGCTGGCCATGCACATTGAAGATTTTTGCCGTGGGGAAGATTGCGTCCAGGCCGAAGGTTCGGGCTTCATCGGGGATGATGGGCACGATACGATACCCGAAGTTCTTATCTCGGATGAGATCCTTAAGCAGACGGACGAAAGCCATCGTGGTGGCCACCTTCTGCTTTCCGGAGCCGCCTTTGAGCACATCCCAATGTTTCTCATCTGGCATATCGACGCCATTGACGACGACGCGGCGTTCTGGCAGGTAGCCGCCCAGCTTGCGACGGCGCTCATGCATGTATTCCAATGCCGGATGGTCAGGAGCGGGCTTGAAATATGGTGCATGGTAGGGATCGTCAAGCTGGCTATCGTCGATATCTAGATGCAGGGTATCGCGCAACAACTTCAGATCGTCGGCGTTGAGCTTCTTCATCTGGTGCGTCGAATTGCGCCCAGCGAAGTTTGAGCCGAGTGCGTAGCCCTTGATCGTGTGCGCTAGCACAACGGTTGGTTGATCCTTGTGTTCAACTGCGGCCTTGTAGGCGGCATAGACCTTGCGGTAATCGTGACCGCCGCGCTTGAGGCTCCAAATCTTTTCGTCGGACCAATCAGCAACCAATGCCTTAGTGCGTGGATCGCGCCCGAAGAAATGCTCGCGAACGTAGGCGCCATCATTTGCTTTGAAGGTCTGGTAGTCGCCATCGAGCGTCTCGTTCATGATATTGACGAGGGCACGATCCTTATCGGCTGCGAGCAGTTCGTCCCACTCGCGCCCCCAGATTACCTTGATGACGTTCCAGCCAGCGCCCTTGAAAGAGGCTTCGAGTTCCTGAATGATCTTGCCGTTGCCGCGCACCGGACCATCAAGGCGCTGCAGGTTACAATTCACAACAAAGGTGAGGTTGTCGAGGTTCTGGCTGGCAGCGAAGTGGAGCAAACCGCGAGATTCAACTTCATCCATCTCGCCGTCACCCATGAAGGCCCACACATGCTGCTGGGTGGTATCTTTCAGGCCGCGTTCGTTGAGATAGCGGTTGTACCAGGCTTGGTAGATGGCTGAGATCGGCCCAAGACCAAGCGAAACCGTCGGGAACTCCCAAAAATCTTGCATTTGCCGAGGGTGCGGATACGATGGCAGACCGCGCCCACCAGAGCGGCGGGAAGCCTGCTGCCGGAAGGAATCGAGATCGTCTTCCGTCAGGCGCCCTTCGAGGAATGCGCGGGCGTAGTTACCAGGGGAGGAGTGACCTTGGAAGAGGACTTGATCGCCGCCTCCAGGGGAATTCTTGCCGCGGAAGAAATGATTAAAGCCCACTTCGTACAGGGTTGCTTGAGCGGCGTATGACGAAATGTGACCGCCAACGGCAACATCTGGATTTTGCTGACGGGTAACCATAACGGCTGCGTTCCAGCGAGTCCAGCGGCGGAATTCGCGTTCTAGTTTTTCATCACCAGGATAGAACGGCTCGTCATCCACGCCAATAGTGTTGACGAAGGGGGTGACGATATTCGGGGGAATGGAGATACCGCGCCGACGGGCATGGTTTTGCATTGCGGTCAGCAGGTATCGGGTGCGCGGGCCGCCTTGGTTCTCGATTAATGCTTCAACGGAATCAATCCATTCTTGAGTCTCTTCCGGGTCAATATCTGGGACCTGGCTCAGCAGACCGTTGATGAGCGGGCGGATAGGCTGTTGACTCACGTGTAACTCCTCTACTTGATGCGCGGCTGTGTGGGTACATCTGCCTGCTGCGCGATGTGGTAGCGGGTAGACGCCCTTTAACGCTAGTTCTAATGTACCGTTTCTCTTTGGCTATCCCTACCGAGTCACTGGATTTACAATGGGAGAACTCTCACGATTTTTCTCTACGTTAAAATAATTGCGGATGGTCGGTGGGCGTGTTAGACATGGGCTTCTGACCTCGCATGTTAAAAACTGTGGGTCTGGTGTGCTGGGCTTTCGGCAGGTGCTACCGGCTATGAGCTCGTTCCCAGGCTCACCGGATCAACGGTAAAGACGTATAGATAGAGCAAAATTCAATCGTTATGATCCGTGTATCATCCTGCATCTTGGGCTGTAGGGCTTTAGAATGTGAATCGTTGGCATACCGCACGCGAAAGGCAGAACACAGTGTCCGGGGTTTCCGGTAAGGAATTTGGGTTTCAATCTGGGCAGATTGTCCAAGAGTTTGGTTATGACGACGATGTGGACTTCGATGTGCGTGAAGCTATCGAACACGTGCTAGGGGAGCCGCTCGTTGATGAAGATTTCGATGCTGCAATCGACGGGGTTATCGCATGGTGGCGCGCTGACGATGGTGACACCGATGATCTCACGGATTATCTTGTGGACTGCTCATCTGGTCTAGCAGACGAAAACTCGGTGATCTGGCTATTCGTTCCGGCTCGCCATCAGGCACACGCTGTTCCAATGGAAGATGTCAACGAAGCTGCTGATACGGCAGGTCTATCAGTGACCTCAACACGATCCTTGCCGAGCGGATGGACGGCATTTCGCGTCGTCACCCACGGGCGATCATATTAATAGCGCTAAATCATAGTGATAGCGCGTAATATCGCCGATAATTCTGTGTGATAACGCAGTGAATCCACTCAATTACATCCCGTAATTAATAACTCGGCTAATACCTCGCCGCGCCCCTCGGCTACTTTGGATAATGCTCGGTGCGCAGTGAGAGCTTTACTGTTATGCGACGGATTAGGTCTAGCTATCACTATCGTGTAGCTATCACTATCGTGTAGCTGTCGCTATCGTGCTGGTGCATTCGTTCGATTGTTGGGCTGGGAGACGGGATGAACTGAGCGATGGCGCGCGTGAGTAAGCAATACCCGTCTTTGCCAGCAATAGGCGTGAAAATGATATTGCGGGAGCGCAGGCGTCCTGGGTGAATTCAGTTCTTTGCATTCAGGCAGCCGCAGCAATCCCTTTCTGGGCTTCTGGGTTTCTCAGTTTCTCACCGTGATGAGTGAGTGGGGAATATCGCACGGTTTTATTTTTCATCTGCCGGTAAGGACGTTAAGATTATCCGCGGACCCTTAGCTCAGTTGGTAGAGCAACGCGTTTACACCGCGTGTGTCATCGGTTCGAGTCCGGTAGGGTCCACGATACGCCCGTATCTTCCGTGATAATCAGGGGATACGGGATTTTTATATCTGCTCAAACATGGTTTTGCGGCTTTTGCTCTTCGTTCCTCGCCTCTCGTCGTTTAGGCTATTGCCATGATTACTGTGGGTGACGTTATTGAAGTCATGGAGCGAACCTATCCACCGTCGTTTGCGCAGGATTGGGATCGGGTCGGGCTAGTTGTCGGCGATCGCAGCGATCCTGTTGAGCTGATTGGTTTTGCTGTTGATCCATGCCAAGCGGTGGTAGATGAAGCAATTTATCGCGGTGCTCAGATGATTATTACCCATCATCCGCTATTTTTACGAGGAGTTTCCTCGATTGCGACGGACCATGCCAAGGGCGTGTGGGTTCACCAGATGATACGCAATCAGGTGGCATTATTTGCTGCTCATACGAACGTTGATAGTGCCGCTACTGGATCAGCGGTGGCATTGGCAGAGCTGCTTGGTTTACGCGATACCGTCCCGCTTGAATCCCTTAATGAACATTCCGATCTTGGTTTGGGGCGAGTTGGCCGATTGCCAGTGACGATGACAGTCCGTGAATTGGCACTGCGCTTGAAAGCACTGATTCCCACTACTCCGGCTGGCATTCTGATTGGCGGTGACCCACAGAAAATTGTTTCTCGGGTGGCGTTATCTCCAGGATCCGGAGATTCCTTCTTAGCTACTGCTCAGGCGGCAGGGGCAGATGTGTATATCACTGCCGATTTACGGCATCATCCAGCGACGGATCATTTATGGGATGGTGGCTGCCCGCTTATTGGGCTGACGCATTTTGCCTCAGAGTGGCCGGTGCTGCCTCGCATGAGAGCTGCTGTGGAAAGCGAATTGGATGTGCGAACGTATATCTCCACGATTGTTACTGATCCGTGGGAAGAGCGCTGCTAATTCATAGCTGAACGATGACGGTTACTGGCGTACGTGACATTAGCCCTAGAGACTAATGAACGTTGCTATCTATAAAGGACGTGCTAGCACAGGAGGATGATCGTGGTTCGAGCACCCCGAGCAGATCAATTGCAATTGTTGACAATCGTTGAGGAAGATCGAGAAATAAACCACCTGACCTCACGCATTGAAAAACATCCGTTGCGTGCTGAGCTTGGTCAGACGATGAATGAGATTGCTCGAAGCGCGCGCAATATCCAAAGCGCTCAAGAAGAATTAGCGGCAGCTCAATCCGATTTAGCTGCCGCCAGTGAGCACACTGCTCGTCGGGCACAGACCCTTGCGAAAAAGAACTCACAGTTAGATGCCGGTATCGGGATGGATTCGCGTGAGCTGTTAGCCTTACAGGCGGAAATAGCAACGAACCAGGCGCTCCTTGATGAGGCAAATGAAGCAGAGTTTACTGCCTGGGAGCGCGTCGAACAGATCGAAGCTGAGATCGCGCAGATGCAGCAAGAGATGGCAAGATTCCAGGATG
This sequence comes from Trueperella sp. LYQ143, assembly GCF_046599595.1. Taxonomy (NCBI): domain Bacteria; kingdom Bacillati; phylum Actinomycetota; class Actinomycetes; order Actinomycetales; family Actinomycetaceae; genus Trueperella; species Trueperella sp. LYQ143. The sequence goes on from NZ_JBKIWR010000002.1 coordinate 195,292, forward strand.
TGCTATTGCGAGGGCGGAGTCGCTTGGAAGATGAGGTTGCGCAGTTAACGGATGAGCTGGACGATATTCGTAGCAAACGGGATCGTCACCTCGCTGAGCTAGATCCTGCATTGCAAGAAGCATATGCCCAAGCGGTAGCCCGCGGTGGCTTGGCTGTGATTGCAGTGCATCCGAATGGGGATACTTCTGGTGGGATTCAGCTATCGCCCATTGAGATGGAGAAGATTAAATCTGCAGATCCAGAGGAGATTTACTTCTCAGAAGATTACGAGTGCATCGTTATCTTGCTGGAGGCGTAGCACAGTACGCGGCGTTATACTGAAATACAGTTGGTTGGGTGGTCGCGGCACTACGGTGCTGAGGAACGTCCGGGCTCCACGGAACACGGTGGTGGGTAACGCCCACTCGGAGTGATCCGCAGGAAAGTGCCACAGAAAGTAAACCGCCGCAAGGTAAGGGTGAAAGGGTGAGGTAAGAGCTCACCGCGTATCGGGTGACCGATACGGCACGGTAAACCCCACCGGGAGCAAGACCAAGTAGCGCGCTATGAAAGTTCCGTTCGCGTGCGGGTTGGTTGCTAGAGCCTAATGGCAACATTAGGTCGAGATGGATGGCCACCACTGGAGGCGTAATCTGCGTTTCAGTACAGAACCCGGCGTATAGATCAACTCCCTGTGGCCCGCGTTGCGGGCCACAGGCGTATTCACTTTGATCTATCGTGGCAGCGCCCGTCGTATTGTGTTATCTGCGTGCCTCTTCATAGGCGACGCGAGCAGCCCCGATAACACCTGCAGCATTGCGTAATTTTGCGGGCACGATTGGGGTATCCAACGGAATCAGAGGAAGAAACTTCTTATGATGTTTCGATATTCCGCCGCCAACGATGAATAAATCGGGGGAGAACAACATATTGATATGAGAAAACACCTGAGTTAACCGCTCGGCCCACTGCTCAAAACTCAATCCCTCCTGGGTGTAGACCGCGGAGGAAGCAAAACGCTCTGCGGTGATGCCGTTATCCAAGATGAGATGCCCGAGCTCAGTGTTAGGAATAAGCCGCCGTTGGCGTACCAGAGCCGAGCCAATGCCGGTGCCTAAGGTCAGCATAATGACGGTGCCCCGATGCCCATGTGCCGCGCCATAGCGTACCTCGGCGTAACCGGCAGCGTCGGCATCGTTGAGGACGAAAATGGGGCGATCTACCTTTTGACGGATAATAGAAGCCACATGCTGACCGCGCCATTCTTGGGATAGGTTTGCCATGAAAGGAACGACTCCTGCCACAATAGGCGCAGGAAAGGAAATGCCGACGGGCAAATCTGCCGGAGCTTCTAGCAGATCAATAATTTCTCGGATAACTCCGGCAATCTGGAGCGGAGAACCGTTTTCTGGAGTGGGAATACGGTAGCGCTCAGTAATGAACTTTCCGCGTTTAACATCGACCAGTGCGCCTTTAATCCCTGATCCGCCAACGTCAATACCGATTGCGCAAGGGTGTGATTTCGTCATATTTCCTCCAGGAGACGGGCTGCTTTTAAGAACGCTGGGCAGCAACTGGGGCACACTTTACCAGCGCTGAATAACAGATGTTAGGCATCTGAGGGCAATGCCGGCGAACGTTGCCCGTGGCTAGGCAACGTGAGGATTTCCGCGCCGTTCTCCCGAACCACAATAGTGTGCTCCCATTGAGCGCTACGAGTCCGGTCGGCAGTGACGACGGTCCAATCGTCATCCCATTGTTCCCAGGCGATACCTCCGAGAGTGAGCATGGGTTCTATAGTGAATACCATGCCCTCTGTGATGACGTCATCGTATCGAGGCGCAGCGTCATAATGGGGAACGATTAAACCGGAGTGGAATGCCTCTCCAACCCCGTGACCAGTGAAATCTTCTACTACGCCGTATCCAAAACGGTGGGCGTAGGACTGAATAACTCGACCGATAACATTCAATGCCCGCCCTGGCTTAACAGCCGCAATTCCGCGCATCATTGCGGTATAGGTGCGCTCGCAAAGCAGGCGAGATTCTTCATCGACGTGCCCGACGTAAAACATGGCATTTGTATCACCGTGCACGCCATCTACGTATGCGGTGACGTCAAGGTTCACGATGTCACCTTCCACTAAGGGGCGATTATCGGGAATACCGTGGCAGATAACTTCATTAATAGAGGTACAAATGGATTTGGGGAATCCCATGTATCCCAAGCAGGACGGATATGCGCCCTGTGCGATGAGGTATTCATGGGCGATAGCGTCAAGTTCGTCCGTAGTAATGCCCGGGCGAACGGCTGCGCCAGCATGATAGAGGGCGTCAGCGGCAATGCGACTGGCCCGTCGGATCTTTTCAATAGTTTGCTCAGATTTGATCTCGCGAGCAGTAACGATCTCTGGCCCGTCGTGGAAGAGATATTCAGGGCGAGCAATATCTCCGGGAACTGAACGAATAGCGGATATTTGACCAGGGCGAAGCGTCCCGCGGGGTGCACGTGTTCCTTGCATAGGATTCAGTGTAGTCGGCGCTGTGGAACAGACCAACATAGCCCCTCGTCATACGAAGCAGCTAGCTTCGGTGTAGTGCTGCTGGTCTTTTCGCGTGTCGAGTAATCTTGATAGCAGCAAAACAGAAAGTAGCATACGCATGGCTACTGTGGAATGTGTGCAGATCCAGCGTCCTAGGAATACGTCTGCCGCCACGTTTATGATGGAATATTGGAAGGAGCAGGCAACTGTGCGAGGTATGTGCGGACGGAGGCTGGTATGACAGCACAATCATCTTCGTCATCGCGGTATTGGTTTAATATCCGTACCGGAGAGGTTGCTAGTTCTGATACGCCACTGTGGTCAGCTCTTGAATGCATGGGGCCATATCCGAGCGCTGCTGCGGCCCGAGACGCCTATCTGATTTCCACAGCACGCAATATGTGTGCCGATTATGCCGAAGAGGAATGGCAGCATCGGGACGATGATGAATTTGATAGAGAACAACGTCGGTGGGAACGCAACTGGTAAGAAACCGATACGAGGCAAGAACAAGATAAAAAGGGGAGTATTGTGCGTCTGATTTTGGTTCGCCACGGCCAGACCTATCAGAATGTTGCCAAGACGATTGATACGGTGCATCCAGGGTCGGTATTGACGGAAGAGGGCTGGCAACAAGCCAATGACGTGGTCAACGATCTGGTGGCATTAGCTCCGCAGTCCATTTGGGCATCGACCTTGACTCGTACCCAGCAGACGGCAACCCCGTTGGCAACGCGATTGGGTATGGAGATTAACGTCCGTGCCGGATTGCGCGAGGTTGAAGCGGGCACCTTAGAAGGGGCACACACCCAAGCCGGTTATGACGCATATACGGCGGTGACGCACTCGTGGATTGCCGGCAGACTCGATCAGGTGATGGGAGATAATCCTGAGGTAGATGGGCTGCGTACCTTGGGGCGTTTCGATGCGGTTGTGCGGGAAATTGAGGAGCGCGCAGAAGAGTGCGCAGTCATTTTTACTCACGGAACGATGATGAAGACCTGGGCTGGTGCTCGATGTACTGGCGTGGATCGCCGGCATTGGGGGGAACCAATGAAAAACACGGGAATAATTGTTGCTGAGGGCGATCTGGACAGCGGCTATCAGGCAGTGTCGTGGATGGGCCAGCGCATTGCGGGGCGGTCAGAGGCATAATACGCCGAAAGGTAGAGATAGCCCGTCTAACATAGGCGAATATCTGTTGGGAAAATAGGCGCATGTGGATGGTGGTTTTTCGGCGTGCTGCCTGTTATCTAATATGAGTGTGCATTGTTCCGCGGTGGCGCGTTATTAAATATACGGAACATTCGGGCCAATAGGCGTCAGCTATGGCATAGTCCTATATCCCTCAAAAAGGTATAGCTTCTCGAGGAGGGAAGAGAAGAAAGGGAAGTCAGGAGTAGAATAGCTCGCCGAGAAGTTTCCACTGGGCGGCTATATGCGTAATGCCAATTGGTAGCTATCTTTGGGCAGTGGGTGATTTGTGTTGCAAGCGTTAGTCATCGTCATTCTGGCGAGCTACTAGCTGATTCTCCCGTCATTCTGCTTCGGGACGGGAGGACGAGGAAAAGAAAAAAATAACCACAGATAGCGGCATCGATAGCAAAAGGGAATGACGAAACATCTTGCAAAACCCCTGCGCCAATACACCCCAACTGATAAAAAGACCTACACGTAATACTTGTAACGGGAAGGCGTCTGGCTATTTTTGTTCATCGGGTGGTGGAAATGTACATGGGCGCAACCATGCACATATCTGCATTGGTTGCGCCCACATTTACGCTGATGCGCCGTCAGTTCTAGCGACCGCGCAGCGCCCTACGATCTGGACGGGCGTTATATGGATCAATGCCCTTGGGAATCGGCAGTGAATTCGTTGGAATCGCCTTCATCCGGGCAGTCACTGCGGCAACTTCCTGATGGGTAATCTGCTTAGGTAGTTTGCGCAGATGCCGTTCCAATTTAATGAGCGGAACTTGGTCTTCCTCATTGCCGGTTTTGACGACGACAACCGGAGCTGAAGGTGCAACACGTTTGATTGCTTGGCGTTCTTCGTTGATAAGACGATTGACACGGGCGGAGGGACCTTCAGAAATAAGGACAATACCGGGGCGCCCAATTGCACGGAAGATCATGTCTTGAGTCCGGACATTGAAACGAACCGGCTGTTCTTCGACTACCCAACCGCGCTTAATATTTGACAAGACTGCTCCTGAGGCGCCAGGTACTCCGTCAATTTGCCGGAATGAGGCACGCTTAACGAGCTGGATGAGCACGGATAAGGTGAAAGTAACACCGAGGATGATTCCAAGGATGCTCCAAATAATCCACCGACCGGTAGCGAAACCAGCGGGGAGCAGCACAATGATGCCGAGAGCAAATGCCCCTAGGAGAGCCCAAGGAGTCCATGAGAAGGTCTTTTTTGAGATTCGGTAGGCATCACCGAGATAGGAATACCACCGCTTCTTCTTGGGCTTATTTTTCTTATCTTTCGCCATTTCCTGTACTTCCTCGTTTAGGGGACGCTTAGAGTTTAGTGGATCTACCGCCCGCTCTCAACGGCGACAGCACGCAGATGGTGCTCATCGTATCGACCAAAGCTGAGAGCAACCAGCATCATAGCCAGACCAAAGCCAGCGGCCATCATGAAACCCAAGGAAAGATGACTCTCTAAAGCCTTGCCAATTAACGTATTCGCTGTAGCTACTCCTAAAACATTGGCAGAGACGATCGCAGTATTAGCTACGCCGTCGCCGCCACGCGGTGCCCATTGCCCAGCGAGGGTGAAAATAGCAACGCCGACCGGCCCAATAAATAATCCAGCAATGAATAAGAAGACAGCGAGCAGTGCTACATGATGTGCGCATACGCATAAGAGTGCGCCACCGGCGAGGCCGATTCCTCCCATCCAGATGCGAGTCACATGACTCATGCGGGCAGGTAGCCCAACGGCGAGCAGTGCAGTGATCGCAGCCGAGAGCCCCATTGCTGAATAGATAAGACCGCCCATAACGGCGATCCCATGATCTTTAGCAAAGGCGGTGACGGAGGTCTGCATTGCTCCGAAAAACATGCCCATGCACCACATGGTGATAAAGGGAGTGCGGATCCGGCGCATAATGCGCGCAAAGGATGGCGTATGTGTAGCCGAAATAGCTGGTGGTAGTGCAAAACGTGATAACGCAAAAGGAATTACACATGTTGCGACGAGAAGTGCCGAAATAACCAGGGGAGCTGCAGGATGGATCGCGGCAGCTAGAATGCCGACGGCTGCTGGGCCGAGAACGAAAACCAGTTCGTCGTTAACTGTTTCCCATGACATGGCGGCAGGTAACTGATGAGAGCTGGCCAGGGGATACCAGCGAACGCGGGTAAGCGGGCCGATTGGGCACGTCGATACCCCAATAAGAGCGGATAATCCTACGAGAACGGCGCTAGGAGCATTGGCGCGCGTTGCCATAACGAGGGAAAGTAACGCAATAACATTGATGGGAGCAATAGCCAACAGGGGGCGCCGCTGCCCATAACGATCTGTGAGGCGGCCAATTAATACATTCCCCACGGCATTAGAAATCGCTAGCGCGGCGGAACAGTAGGCTGCGATTTCAACGGAGTCGGTAGCGTTGACGATAAGCGTCAAAACCCCAATGATAATCATGGAAATGGGGAGACGACCGAAGAACGAGATCACCATATGCCATATTCCAACCAGGCGGGGTAACTCACGGTAACCAGCCATTACGCTGTTGCTCATGCAGTTCATCCTTTCGGGAGAGACGGAGCCGTCTGGCTGGCGTGGTGTGTCCCGACGAGATCTCCGGTATGAGTAAGACCTCGGGGTGCGACCATATGTTGTGTTCACTGTGGCACGGCACTACTCGCAGGTAAGCGGTTGCCAACCTGCACATAGGAAGAGACGTTGAATTCTCAAGACGCTCCGATGAAGAAAGTGGACTCTCCCTATACCCGGATGGGGTGGTGACCAGAGGCTGCATACTCACATTCCGTATTTATGCCTAAGCAAGTATGAGCCGATAGCTACCTAAACGCAAGCAAAACGGTTAGATGAGTGGTGTGGTGTCGGCAATGCCTGCTCCCACAGGGTGTTGTTTTTCGCGAGTATTGATCGTGTTGATGGCGAAAATCCTGCTGATTGGCTGTGGGGTCTGAAGTGTGCATATCGAAATATCCCGAAGCTGAAATGTGTTGAGCGAGATAAAAGCGCGAAAGAAATGATGGGAGAAAAGGAATGCAGAAAAGGAATGACGAAGAATCCGCAGGGGAGGGGAAAAAGACAGGCGAGCAATGTGAAAGCCTGGGGGGGGAGAGAGAGAAGAGATACGCCGAGCGCTAGCAAGACGTGTAGGTGGCGATACGAGGAGAACACAGAGTCGGAGTGGGGGGAGAGAGAAGGAAAAAGACGGAAAGAAACATCAAGAAAGAAAAGCGCAAAACAAAATAAAACGATACCTAAAGAAACTGTGTGGGGCGGTAGCAAAACTACCGCCCCACCGTCAGAGAAGTACCCGTTTAACGAGTTATTCGCTAGAGAACGTCGCTTGCGAAATCTCCCTCTTCTAGCCGCAACTTCACGTCACGCAGATAGCGAGAAGCCGCAGCTCCATCAATGATCCGGTGATCGTAGGAGATACACAGGTAGCATTTAGAACGGATAGAGATGACGTCGTTTCCGTCTGCGTCCTTTACGACACCAGGGGCAGTGAAAATAGCACCCGTGCCGAGAATGGCGACATTCGGCTGATTAATAATCGGGGTATCCATGATGGCTCCGGCCGAACCCGTATTGGTGATGGTAAAGGTTGATCCGGTTAACTCATCAGGCTTGATCTTTCCATCGCGGGTGCGGCCAGCAAGATCAGAAATCTGCTTGGCAATACCAGCAATATTCAAATCCCCACAGTTCTTGATAACCGGGACGAATAAGCCACGCTCGGTATCAACCGCAATGCCGACATGCTCGACATCGTGGTAGACGATCTCATTATCTTCGACGGAGGAGTTAATAATGGGATGAGCCTTGAGAGCTTCCGTCGCTGCTTGCACGAAGAACGGCAGATACGTCAGTTTGACGCCTTCGCGCGCCTGGAAGGAATCCTTGGCTTTCGCGCGCAAAGCAACGAGTCGGGTGACATCAACTTCCATGATGGTGGTCAATTGAGCGGAAACCGCCAAAGAATTGACCATGTGCGCGGCGATTGCCTTACGCACGCCGGTCATCTTTTGGCGAGTGCCACGCAATTGTGCAGAGGCTTCAGCCTTCTGGGCAATTTGCGACTTTGCGGTGGCGGCGGAAACGCCAGCCGTTGAGGGCACGGGAGCCTGGGCGGGTGCACCTGCCGGAGTGGCGGGGCTAGCAGCCGGAACGCTTGGCTGGGCAGCGAGAGCCTGGGCGGCCTGTGCAGCGGCTTCTACATCCTCGCGGCGGATACGCCCACCGACGCCCGTGCCAGTCACCGTTGCCAAGTCAACACCGCGCTCTTTAGCGAGCTTGCGCACGATAGGCGTGACGTAAGCAGACTTACCATCTGGTGCAGATGCTGGGGGTACAGGAACCGGCGCAGCAGGAGCAGCAGGAGCTGGTGGGATCGGCGCAGGCGAAACAGGGGCAGGAGCAGGAGCGGTGTGCGCAGGAGCCGGTGCTGGCTCGGCTGGTACCGGCTGAGGTTCGACCTGATCGACTGCTGGTGCACTCGCGGCCGGATCATCGGCGCTGGCAGATACCTTGCCGCCAATAATGGCGAGTACCGAGCCAACGCTGACAGTTTCATCTTCCTGAACGCGAATTTCGCTGAGAACGCCGGAAGCTGGCGCAGGAACTTCGGTATCGACTTTGTCCGTCGATACTTCCAAAATAGGCTCGTCAACCTCGACGTGATCGCCGACCTGCTTGAGCCACGTCGTTACCGTGCCTTCGTTGACAGACTCACCCAGAGCCGGCATGGTGACTTCGACGCCCGTGCCGCTTTCCTCAGGTGCTGACGCGGGGGCAGGATCATTGGCTGGTGCTGGTGCCTCGGGAGCTGGAGCAGGTTGTGACTCAGCGGCAGGTGCGGCTTCAGATGTGGTATCCGAGCCAGCGGAGGAGCCATCTCCGATATAACCCAGGACCGTGCCCACTGCAACGGTTTCATCTTCTTGGACTTCAATGCTCTCCAGCACCCCAGAAATCGGCGCAGGAACTTCGGTATCGACTTTGTCCGTCGATACTTCCAAAATAGGCTCGTCAACCTCGACGTGATCGCCGACCTGCTTGAGCCACGTCGTTACCGTGCCTTCGTTGACAGACTCGCCCAGTGCGGGCATCTTGATTGCTTCAGACATTAACGCATTACTCCTGTGTTAGTTGTGGGTGTGAAGCGGCTTGCCAGCGAGGGCGAGGAGTGCTTCTCCGATAGATTCATTTTGAGTGGGGTGAGCGTGGATTAGACCGTCGAAATCCTCGGGGAATGCTTCCCAGGCGGTCATAAGCATGCCTTCACCGACGTGCTCACCCATGCGCGCGCCAATAGCATGGAAACCAACAATTGGCCCGTCTTTCTCTCGAACGATTTTAACGAAACCTTGCGTGCCAAGCATTTGGGATTTGCCGTTACCCGCCAGGTTGAATTCGGCGGTTTCGACGTTCTCTTTCCCGTACTTTTCCTCAGCTTTTTCTTGCGTCAGCCCGACGGAAGCGATCTCTGGATTGCAGAAGGTGACTTTCGGAATGAGATTTTCGTCGATAACCTTCGGGTTAAGCCCAGCAATTTCTTCTGCCACAAACAGACCTTGTAGGAAGCCACGGTGAGCGAGCTGAACGCCGGGAACAATATCTCCTACGGCATAGATATTACCGACGCCGGTGTGTAGCCGTTCGTTGGTGATAACGAAACCGCGATCAATCGTGATGCCCTGTTCTTCGTATCCCAGGTTTGCCGTAGACGGACCACGCCCGATAGCGATGAGGAGATATTCTGCGTCATACTGTTTGCCATCTTGGGTGAATACGTGGACGCCTGATTCGTCTTCCTCGACCCGATCGAACATGGTCTTGGTCTTGAATGCGATCTTGCGCTTACGGAACTGGCGCTCAAGCATCTTCGAGATCGCGGCGTCTTCATTGGGAACGAGGCGATCCAGACCTTCGATAATGGTGACCTGCGCGCCATAGGAAGCCCATACGGAAGCAAACTCACATCCGATAACGCCGCCGCCCAGGACGACCACTGAATTGGGGACGACATCCATAGATAGCGCTTTTTCTGAGGTGATGACCCGATTAGTGATCCGCTGGCCAATCGTCTTGGAATACGATCCGGTTGCTAGGACGATATTCTTTCCAGTGATGTGCTGACCGCCGACCTCGACAGTATTCGGCCCAACCAGGCGACCCCAGCCGGTAATAGTGTCAATTCCGCGGCCGTCAATGAGCCCAGTGAGCCCCTTATACATCTTGTCGATGACGGAATTCTTGTAGGAATTTAACGCGGTCATATCAATGCCGTCGAAGCTGCCCTTGACTCCGATTGACGCAGACTCGCGCATTTCATCGGCAACCTCTGCGGCGTGCAGGAGAGCTTTCGTCGGGATACAGCCACGGTGTAAACATGTGCCGCCGACCTTGTCACCTTCGATGAGGGCCACAGATAGGCCTAATTGTGCACCTCGCATAGCACAGGCGTAGCCGCCTGAGCCGGCGCCGAGGATCACGACATCGTATTCCTTGGTTTCAGTCACTTACCTCTCCCTTGAGAATCGTCGGTGCTGGCATTGCCAGTGTCTTCCCTGTAATTATTCCACTTCATGATCGAGAATGTGCAATGAGTACTCTGGGAGCGTGAACCTGGTTGCCTATTGATCGCGTATGATCGCCGTGTGGGTATCTTTTCGCGTAATGGGTCTAGCAGTGGCGGTATGTCGCAACGGCGCGCCAAAAATGAGACGTATGCTCATCTTGAGCAGTTTGCCGCCTCGCGCACTGGGGTAGAAGCATATTTTGAGGCGCAGACCTCACGAGAACCAGCGACGGTTGTGTTTGTTGCCACTGACGGGGAGTGGACACGCCGTAAAGTCCCTAATCTCGATCAGGCGGTGAAATTGACGAATCGTTTAGGAATCCCACTCTTTGATGTGGCACGGACTGGCTATCCGCAGTCGATGCGGCAGTGGTCGGCGCGTCAGCAGGCTAATCGCGGCTAGTGTTAGCGCAATGGTAAGTGGGGGGGGGGTTATACCTCTGCGCCACTTCTGAATATTTGCGGGCGGATTTTACTAGCGATTTAGTTAGTGCTCTGACAATTTAGTTTCGTGGCTGCGTGGCACGCCACTTTAGTAGGTAGTAAGTCGAGTAAATGGCTAGTAAAAACCAAACAATAGAGCTACTTAGTAAAGCATTTACTAAAACCAGCGCGTATAGATTTGCGGAAAGACGAAGAGCGCAGCACTGAGAAGCGAGTGAGAACGCGCGTTACGATGGCATATCGCGGCGATAAACCGAGGCAAACCGTAGATAGAGAGTCGCAGTTTAGCTGTAGGAAACGAGTGAGTATTGGACTGTGGAAAGTTCATACCGTGTTTCAGGCACTTAGGGTTAGGGCTAGAAAATGGCAGCGCCCGCGCCCGCAGAAAAGCCGTATAAAACTCAGAAAAGTATCGAAAGCTTGGAGCGGATCCTCGTTTGTTCATCAGCCGCTTGATTGGTAGTGAATTAAGCGTTGATAGCCGTATGGGGTGTGGTATATCAACCACACCCCACAGGAGCTACTAAATCGTCAGTGCCAGATAGATAATTCAGCAGATAATGCTGCTCGATTCCTGCGGGCGGGGGAGCATGCCCCCCCCGCCTCAACCCGCACCACGGCAAACGAACGAGCGTTACCGGCTCTCCACCGCCCGAAGAAGGGTGCGAAGCATGACGCCAGTTGCTCCCTTCGGCGTCGATCCATACGCGCAGCCACGATTAAAGGACGGACCAGCTATATCGACATGCGCCCACGCCGGGCAATCGACGAATTCTTTGAGGAACAATCCCGCGGCAAGCATACCGCCGTAACGGGAACCCGCATTGCGAATATCAGCAACATCGGAATCCAAGTTCTTACGCAGATGTGTTGGCAGGGGCATATGCCATGCCGATTCGCCAGCTTCTGCCGCCAATGTACACAGGCGTTGAGGGAGATCATCCGTCCCCATAATGCCGGTGACGCGCTCGCCCAATGCGACCATCTGAGCACCCGTTAACGTTGCAATATCAATAATCCGATCAGGCTTCTCGGCACTGGCCATCAGTAGACCGTCGGCCAGAACAAGGCGACCTTCTGCGTCGGTGTTATTAATCTCAACGGAGGTTCCGTTGCGGTAAATGATGACGTCATCGGGGTGCCCAGCGATTCCGGAGATCATATTCTCCGCACAACACATCCATCCGACGACGTGAACTGGCAGCTCCAAGCGGGCTGCCACGATGACCGTTTGGAGGACGGTGGCTGCACCGGCCATATCAGTTTTCATTTCAACCATTGCCTGTGCGGGTTTGAGAGAATATCCGCCAGTATCGAACGTGATTCCCTTACCAACTAAGGCAGTCGTTGACTGGGCGTCAGGATGGCGATACTCAACCCGCACTAAACACGGGCGATTCTTTGATCCTCGCCCCACGTGGATAATGCCTGCTGCACCGATCTCAGCGAGATCTTTGCCCTGGTAGATACGGACGTCACAGCCAGCAGCACTGGCTTCCTCGTCAGCGATTTGTGCCAGCGTCTCGGGTACCAGATGATTCGGAGCCATATTGACCAGATCACGAACCCGATTGGTTGCCTCGCTGACGATCTCCGCACGGCGCAGCGCGTCTTCATCGGTACTGTCGATAACGAGCGTGCCTAGTGGGGTCTCTTTGGCCTCCTTGTATTCGGTAAAGACGTAGGAGCCGAGCAGGATTCCCTCAATAGCAGCAGGAAGATCGGCAATATCAGAAGCCAGAACCAGTCGATCTAAACCTCGTGCGGCACGCGCAACACTGCCAAAGAGGCTTCGCGTTGGATCTTCACCATCTGTGGCGTCATCAGCAGCGGCAATTGCGACAATAACGCGGTAGCTCGGATTAGCAGGGTTAGCTAGTGTCGTGACACTGCGAGCATTCAGCGTATGCAATGCGGTAAGGAGCTGAGAACAAAACGTCTCATCGGTGATTTTAGTGTCGAGGGTGATTTCTTCATCTTGGCGTTGCGCACAGATAAGAAGATGAGTATTGAGATCCTGGGAAAATGATTCACGAATAATATTGACCATCCTCCCAGTATAGGGCTGCTCGGTATGTGACTGCTCAATGCGCAGTCACCAGCAGGTACATCGAGGTATGCTATCGCGCATGTAGCTACGATATTGAGCGGCGATTGCGGTATCGAGCACTATTGAGATCTCCATGAGGTATTCCCATATCGCAGTCGCGATAATATCTACGTAGGCTGAGAGCCGATGGCCAATTGCGGGGTATTCCGTCAGAAAATACCTCACCGGCAGGTATTGGCGCTGGCTTCTCAGCTCTAGCGGGTCTAGGCTGTGAGAGCGAGTAACGCAGAACGCAGTAAGGATTGGGACGACACAAGGAGCAAAGGTGGCACACGAGCAACGACGGCTGACTGATGACCGCAGCCGCTCTCGCGGATGGCCCTGGATTTTTATTGTGCTTTTGTGTTTTGCCGCAGTGGTATTTGCTTGGCGCGCCATTATCGCCATAACAACTCAGGTACACCTTGGTCATTACGCGATTGCCGCAACATCATGCGTTGTTGCTCTCGCCTGGATCGGCGGTTGTATGGGGACTTTGCACAATGGTCGCAGAATGCGGATATGTGCTTTTGCGTGTTGGGTTGCCAACTTGTTGCTAGCGATCCTTGGTCTTGCAATTCCACAGGTGTTCGATCCGTCTAATCCGGCGTATGTAGCCGGAAAGAGTTATGTTTTTCTTCCTACCTGTGCCATTGTCCTAGTGTTGATATGGCATATCTGGTCGCAGCCGGCGGCAATGGCAGCTCGGCAAAGCGAGGAATCGCAACGTCGGAGGTAAATAATTATGGGTCTGTATCGTCTTGTTTTTGATCGTGTTATTACTCGTATTGATCCCGAACAGGCCCATCACATAGCGATGCGGGCGATTTCTGCCTTTGGAAAGACCCCGATTCTTCCTGGCCTTGCTCGGCGTGTGGTATTTTCTGCCGGTCGAGTCTTGCCGTATCACGTCTGCCATATTGGTCGCGTCGTTCCCAATATTGTCGGTATTGCTGCCGGATTAGATAAAAACGCGGAGGCTGTGCTCGGGCTAGATGCACTAGGTTTTGGTTTTATCGAGGTGGGGACGATTACTCCGCGCCCGCAACCTGGTAACGATAAGCCACGGTTGTGGCGTCATCTGGAAGACCGCACAATCCGAAACCGCATGGGATTCAATAACGATGGGGTAGACGCTGCAGTTATCCAATTGCGTGCGCTGCGAGAGCACCGACGCGGTAAAGACGTGGTGGTCGGGGTCAATATCGGGAAAAACAAATGGGTGACGCCCGAACAAGCCCCTCAAGATTATGCGATTTGCGCCCATAAACTTGCTCCCTATGCTGACTATCTGGTGATTAACGTCTCCTCGCCAAATACGCCAGGCTTACGGGATTTGCAGGCGGTTAGTTCGTTGACGGAGATTATCCGCGCTGTGCGTGACCATGCTGGCACAACGCCAGTTCTTGTTAAGATCGCCCCAGATTTAGCTGACGAAGACATTCGTGAGATATGTGAGTTAGTTCGTCGGGAGAAGATTGCAGGGGTGGTGGCTGCTAACACCACGATCGGGCATGATCGCGGTGAGGGCGGGCTCTCTGGCCCGATTCTGTTGGACCGCACCGTTGATATTGTGGAGATAGTTCGCGCCGAATTGGGTCAGCAAGCGCTCATCATTGGGGTAGGCGGTATTTCTAGTGTTGCTGACGCCCGGCGGGTGCTCGATGCGGGAGCGGATCTTGTGCAGATCTATACCAGTTTCATTTATTACGGGCCGTGGCTTGTTCGTAGTCTCGCCCGCGGATTGCGCCGACGCTAAGCCGGCATTTTGCTGTCAGTAACTAGGTGCTAGCGCTGGCTCTTAAGTTGCTTTTTGCGATTAGCGGCTCAGCTATCGCACGCGGCGCGAAGATATCTGTATCTTTTCTCTTCTTACCGCAACCAGGTGAGGAGCAAGTGGAGAAGCTGAGGTGAAAGGGCGTGAAGCCGTTGCCCTGCAGCGGCGAAATACCTGTTAGGGATGGTGGTGCTCCCGCATAGAAACGGGAGGTACGGCTGTACGTCGCTGGCGCCCAAATGCCGGATAACGCGGGAAAAGAACTGATCGCGCAGGCTGTATATTTCAGCATTGCGCGATCAACAGGTTACATAGGTACGAGGGGCAGGGAGCTATTAGCCCTAGCTCTTTAGCTTTCAGCAGCTAAACCCCAAATAATTCTGATAACTCCTCAGATATATCTCGGTATCTTTAG
The DNA here is from genome assembly GCF_046599595.1 of Trueperella sp. LYQ143. NCBI lineage: Bacteria > Bacillati > Actinomycetota > Actinomycetes > Actinomycetales > Actinomycetaceae > Trueperella > Trueperella sp. LYQ143. The sequence continues at coordinate 210,335 of NZ_JBKIWR010000002.1, forward strand.
CGGCGCTTGAAGAATCCCAAACCGCGCCGACCATTGCGGCGAGCCTGCCGCGCGGCTTTAACGTCCTGACGCGATGAGCCTTTAGGGAACTCTCCCCGCTTGACCTGCGGAACCGGGAGCCGCCAGCGTCGGACATAGAAACAACGCCCGAGCATTTGCATGAAGAATCCTCGGGGGAGGCTGCCAAAGTGATATTCCGCGAGCATTTTCGTCTTACGCGCCAAATAAACGGCGTAGACCATCATGGCAATGAACAAGGCGTAGATGACCCAGATGACGGGAATAAATACCCGTGGCCAGCGGTACTGCAAAAACATGACCGGAATAAGCAGCAGAGCGAGCGGCATGAACATGGATGAGTAAGGGCCTGTCGCGTCGATATAATTTCGCGCCCACGCCCGCTCGCGCCCTTGATGCTGCGGTGGCATATTGCGCTCATCACCAGTGCGCATTGCTTCTTGCTGTTTGTGGTACAGCTCATTGGATCGGGCGCGTTGCTCGGCTCGTACCGCGCGTTTTTCGCTGCGGGACATTGAGCTGGTATCAGCAATGAGGGGGCGGCGTCGGGCAGCTTGAACATCCTTACGGCGCGGGGTGGGGGCGCCTTTTGCGGGGGTGTATCCCTTGGGAAGCGGAGCTTCTTGCTGGGAATCATGGGGCTGCTGCGACTGTGTCTGCTTCTTGAATCCGAACACGCTTATCCTTATATGCCTCGAGATATTTCACTCAGTTATCGTGTCCAGTGTAGTCGGCTTAGTCATGAAACGCGTCTCGTAGCGCGGTTAAACGCACCACGAAGCGCTATCGCGGTATCGTGGAGGCATGAATTATCAGGATGTGAAAAACGCAGTAGACCAATCCATGCCGCAAAATATTGCAGATTTGACTGAACTCGTTGCGATTCCGTCGGTATCTGCTGATTCCTTCGATCAGGCGCATTTGAAGACCTCGGCACAGTGGATTGCTCAACGTGCGCAGGCGCTGGGCCTAGATACGCAGATTATCGAATTGAATACTCCGTCGGGGTTAACTGGGCGGCCAGCTATTTTGGCTCGACGTCCAGCAGAACCTGGTAAACCGACGATTATGCTCTACGCTCATCACGATGTACAGCCGCAAGGTGATGAATCGCTGTGGAATACGGATCCTTTTACCGCAACTGAACGTGATGGACGCCTATACGGGCGGGGTGCTGCCGACGATAAGGCTGGCGTTATTGCACATTTGGCGGCAATTGCTGCAGCAAAGCCTGGAGTTGGAATTACTCTGTTTATTGAAGGGGAAGAAGAAATTGGATCCCCGACATTCCGTGATTTTCTGCGGCAATACCAGGAGGAATTAGCCGCCGACGTCATTATCGTTGCTGATTCGAACAATTGGGCGGTAGGAACGCCTGCACTGACCACCTCTTTGCGGGGAGTGACGCAAGTAGAGGTTGAATTGCGCGTATTAGACCACGCCTTACATTCTGGGATGTACGGTGGCCCGATTCTCGATGCGGTGACTCTCGCCTCCCGCCTCATCGCCACTTTGCACGATGACAACGGCGATGTTGCAATTGACGGGCTCTTAGCGCGAGATGAGACGGATGTTGACTACCCGGAGGCACAATTGCGAGCCGATGCGGGAGTTCTGGACGGCGTAGAACTTGCCGGTACTGGATCGTTGACCTCACGTTTGTGGACGAAGCCTGCTCTTGCAGTCACCGCGATGGACGTTACTCCAGTGGATCTGGTATCGAACACTATTATCCCCGCCACTCGTTTTATTCTCTCCCTGCGGGTATGCCCAGGGCAGGATTCAGCAGAAGCCGCACAGGCACTGTGCCGTCATTTGGAGGCACACGTTCCGTTCGGTGCGCAGTTGAATATCACGATTAACGAGTGCGGTCCTGCTTTTGAAGCACCGGATTCAACGCCGGCGGCAGAGGCTATGCGCTGGGCGTTGCGGGAAGCCTGGGGATGTGACAGTGTGGATATTGGAGTTGGCGGCTCCATTCCTTTTGTTGCAGATCTATGTGAGGTATTCCCACAGGCACAAATCCTTGTCACAGGGATTGAGGATCCAGACTCGCGGGCACATTCGGCTAATGAATCGCTCCATCTTGGAGATTGGCGTCATGCAATTGTTGCCGAAGCATTGCTGTTAACCCGTCTAGGGGAATAAATGTGGGTTGCCCTTGCTGGCGCCGCATTACCCGGAATTTCTGCGCGAGACGTTGCTAGCCAGGCACGGGCTGCCTGGCTAGCAGCCCGCCCGACGGATGAGGTTAGTGCTTTTCCCGTCAGTGATGGACTATATCTCGCTGAGCTGGGATCGGGTGTAGAAGATGTTATCCGCACCCGTCATCCCCACGCACACCGACGTCTTTTAGCTGATGGTGGTGACGCGGGAGGTGTTCCAGTATGGCAGTGGGATGATGAAGCCAGTATTGATCTGAGCGAGAGATACGCGTGGGATGGCGATCCAGGGAGGCTCGCTGGCTCTACTCATTTCCTTGGTCAACTCTGCAACGAACTCATCGATAGCGGGACGACAGGGATAACTATCCATTTGCCGCGTGTGATCTCTACCAGCGATCTTGGAATGGGGATGGTCTGTGCCTTAGCCGGTGTGGATGATGAAGATATGGGCAGTATCCTGCCGGTAAACGGGGAGGGGTGTGAACCATCCTTGCTCGTGCAGCAGTGTGACCGCTATGCGAGTATTCCCGCACAACAGTTGCGAGAGTTGTATGCTCAGGCACGGCGTTGCTTAGGGGATACTCGAATAGGTTTTACATATCCGGATGAACTATCCTTACGCGGATTAACCGGAATGGCCCGCACCTGGCATCAGGGTGGATACCCTGGGAAGCTAGCTCAAGAATGTGAACGTCATATTGGTCGCTGGTTTCATCATTTGCAGCAGGCCGAATCCTCTCGTCACATACTCGGAGTCGGCTTGGATGATCGAGTGGCGTATTCCGGGGTGGCTGGCGGTCTAGCGATGAGCTTATTGGCCTTGGGGGCTTTCGCTCGTCCGATTGGGGCATGGTCCATCTCGGATTCTCCTGTAAATGCGGATCTTGTTATATACGTGGGGTATCGTCTGGGATTAAAGGTTCCCAGCACTTTAACGGCTCTCGCGCAGCGATGCGAAGATGAGGGGAATCCGCTAGTTGGGGTATTCGAACATGCCGATGTACGCCGAGGTGAGCTGCCGCGGTTAGGGCTGTGTGGAATGTACGAGTTGCCTGGTGAGGGTGCTCTTGCGTTTCAGGGGGTATCGCATACAGATTCCCTGCAATTAGAACATAGGCAGATGGTCATGCGCCTCCAGCAGGCAATAGGCCGCGTTGCCCGAACATGGGGGTGGTGATTGTGGTGCGCACGGTGTTAGTAATCCAGTAATCCAGTAATCCAGTAATCCAGTAATCCGCGGTAACGTGCGTAAATCTGGAAGAAAGAGCGCCCGCGCTGGCGGATCGTCAGAGCATCTCAGTGATCTTCAATGCGCTCAGAGCTCAGATATTTCGCATAGCTAATTCTTGCCGGTAGGCTGGGGTAGTACACACGATTTGGAGGTAGAAATGAGCGAAACGGTCGATCCGACGACGCACGGAGTCATGCTGACTGAAGGTGCTGCTCAGAAAGTGAAATCGCTGTTGGAACAGGAAGGGCGTGACGATCTGCGGTTGCGCGTGGCGGTTCAACCGGGTGGATGCTCAGGCCTGATGTATCAGTTGTATTTTGATGAGCGCATGCTAGACGGGGATCTCATCCGAGATTTTGATGGGGTTGAGGTTATCGTTGATCGGATGTCGGCTCCGTATCTTGATGGGGCAACCATTGATTTCGCGGATTCGATTGAGCGTTATGGCTTCACGATTGATAATCCGCAGGCTGCTGGTACCTGTGCGTGTGGCGAATCATTCCACTGAGATAATGAACGAATCACGCTAGGTTCGTGATGGTCAATGAGGAGTTATCTTATGCGTAAATTTGCCAGTGTTTTGGCCGTGTGCGCGGTCTTTGGGCTAGCCGCTTGTGGGGATTCGCAACCGTCCGAATCGCAAGAACCTGCGGGAGCATCATCGAATACGTCAACGACGCAGGCGTCTCCTGAGCAGATGCCGAAGCTTGATACCTCTGGCAGTACTCCAGTGTTGGATTTCCCTAAAACTCCTGCTCCGGCGGGATTGCAGGTTTCTGTTCTGGAGAGCGGAAGCGGTCGCGAGATTGAGAGCGGCGACGTCGTTGTGGCGCATTACGTCGGGCAAGTATGGGGCGAAAAGACTCCTTTTGATTCCTCGTTCTCGCGGGGTGCGCCGACGTCATTTTCTTTACAGCAGGTGATTGCTGGGTGGACTCAGGGGTTATCCGGGCAAAAAGTTGGCTCGAAAGTCATTCTCTCTATTCCACCAGAGCTGGGGTATGGCCCAAGCGGAGGGCAACCTGCCGCAGGAATCGGCGAAAAAGATACGATTGCTTTCTACGTTGAGCTACTTGATGCCTACGGGATGAATCAAGCCGGTGATGCTGACGCGACCTTGCAGGTTAATCCGGCAGATTTGCCAGTACAGATCAACGGAAACCTTGGCGAGCCGATTACGGTTTCGGTCAAGAGCGGTGCGGCACAGCCTAGTGGCGAGCCGGTGGTTCGTGTCATTTCTCGGGGTTCTGGTCAGCCGGTTGGCGGTCATGGCACGGAGATGTATATCCAGTATGCAATGTCGTTGTGGGATAACGCCCTTAATGAGGCGACGTATGGTTCTTCGGGGCCAAAGCCCATTAAGATCGGTTCAGGTCTTATCTTTGATGCCCTTGAGAACATCCCAGTTGGCTCGCGTGTCTTGATTGAAGTTCCAGCTTCAGAAGGCGGCGATAAGAAGGCAGCACCAGCCTATGCCGTAGTGGTCGATATTCTCGGTCAGATTCCGAATGGAGCGGGAGCGAGCCACTAAAATAGGTGAGGATCGACCAAAATATTAGGTAGTCGCAGTAGCGATATGCCCTTTGACCAACACCAAAAGTGGGGTTGTGTGAGCAGATAGCTCACACAACCCCACAACTATATACGTGCCAATATTTGCGCTGCGCGTTCAACTTCCGCCGTGGTATATGGGTGGCCACACAGCGATTGTGCACGCATAGCCGATTAGCGGACTACGCGGTAGAACGCGGCTTAACCTCAGACCAGTTCGGTGCCACGAGCATGGGTAAACCGAGCGCTGACGTCCTCCCAATTGACAACATTCCACACTGCCTTGACATAGTCTGCCTTGACATTGAGGTAATCGAGATAGAAAGCGTGCTCCCACATATCAAGCATGAATACGGGGATAGAACCCACGGGTACGTTGCTCTGCTGATCGAATAACTGGTAGGTCGTCAAAGACTGGGAGATTGTGTCATAAGCAAGCACTGCCCAGCCAGATCCCTGGATACCAGTTGCCACAGCGGTGAACTGCTTTTGGAAAGCGTCGAAAGATCCGAACGCATCCTCAATCGCTTCTAATAGTTCACCTGTCGGGGCGCCGCCGCCGTTCGGGCTAAGATTCTTCCAAAAAACCGTGTGGTTTGTGTGACCACCGACGTTGAACGCAAGATCTTTTTCGTATTGGTTGACCGCAGCAAAGTCATTCGCCTCTCGGGCTTTTGCTAGATTGTCAAGGGCTTTATTTGCCCCGTCAACGTAGGCCTGATGATGCTTTGAATGATGTAGCTCCATGATCTTGGCCGAGATGTGTGGCTCCAAGGCGTCGTAGCTGTAATCGAGTTCCGGAAGCGTGTAAACCATAGCGGCTCCTTTTAGTTTTACGGTGTGCAATCACGGTAATCACACGTATCTATCCAGTATTACGGACTTTGACCTGGACGCAAGGGTGTTCCGCAGAACTTGGCGTATAGCGAAAATGCTCGCTGATCAGTCAAAGGGATGTGTCATACGGGTAACGAGGTGCTATTTCTGGGGATATTTCCGCGAAAGATGACGTATTTGGGCGGCCTATGGGATTTTGGGAACGACCCGTGAAGCATGGAGATGATGAGAAGGCATAAAAGTCGGTAGTATAGGTGTGTTCAATCCCTGATGGAGGTAGTCATGTCCCACGAGGTTTCGGCATCTGAGGAAAACGTCGTCAAGGTTATGGTGTACTCGGATAATCGCACCACCCGACACGATGTGATGCATACGGTTGGTCGCCGAGTTGCTAAGGATCTTCCGGCTATTGAATGGACGGAAGCGGCGACGTGGGAAGCTGCCTATTTGCTCGTGGAGGAAAATCATTTTGACTTGCTGATCTTGGACGGCGAGACGGCAAAACTAGGTGGAATTGGCTTTGGCAAGATGGTCCGTGATGAGTTAGTTGCCGATATGCCGTTCATTGTGCTGATTGGCCGCCCGCAAGATGAGTGGTTGGCTCGTGTTTCGCGCCCCAATGCGATTGTGAGCTTCCCGATTGAATCGAGCGAGTTGAATTCTGCAGTTGCGGCAATCTTACGTTCTCGGGGTTCCCGCGCATGAGCTCTCTGACCTGGCCGGATATTACTACTCGGCTGATGTCCCGTCATGATCTCAGCTCTGATGAGACGGCATGGGCAATGGATCAAGTGATGACCGGGCAAACCTCTCCGGTGGTTCTCGCCGGTTTTCTGACGGCATTGGCAACCAAAGGTGAAACGACTGAGGAGTTGCTCGGTTTAGCGAACTCTATGCAAGCGCACGCGGCGAGGGTGGATCTTTCGTCGGATTCCTTGGATATTGTCGGAACCGGCGGCGATCGGTTGCGCACAGTCAATATCTCAACGACGGCGTCCTTGGTTATTGCTGCAGCTGGTGTGCGGGTAGTAAAGCATGGTAACCGCGCTTCTTCGTCAAAGTCTGGTTCGGCAGACTGCCTCGAAGCTCTCGGAGTCGATCTCGATCTACCGATTGACGCGGTAGAAGAGGTTTTTCGCCAGCTAGGCATTACCTTTTTATTCGCAACCAAGTTCCATCCTTCGATGAAATATGCGGCGCAGGCACGGCGTGAACTCGCTGTGCCGACGGCTTTTAACGTCTTAGGGCCGCTGACGAATCCAGCTAAACCGGAGAGCTCGGCTATTGGGGTATCGAATCCAGCACATGCGCCATTGGTTGCCGGGGTGTTGTCCCGTCGTGGCAATCGTGCGCTAGTTTTTCGTGGAGAAAACGGCATGGATGAGATGTCTGCGATTTGCCCAAACCATGTGTGGGAAGTACGTGAGGGTGCCGTCACTGAGCATCGTTTCGACGCGGTAGCTGAGCTGGGGATTGCGCAAGCTAGTGTGGATGATCTTCGCGGTCAGGATGCCGAGTATAACGCGGCAGTAACACGCAATGTGGTGCGGGGTGAGCGGAGTAAGGTGCGTGAGGCAGTAAGTCTGAATGCAGCGGCCGCTTTTGTTGCGGATGGTCGTCTTCCCGGGCTGGAACCGCATTCTGGGTCGTTTGCGCAGCGAATGCAGCGCGGATTTGCATTGGCAGAACAGACGATTGATTGTGGTGCGGCCAATGATCTCTTGGAACGTTGGGTACAGCTATCGCAAGAGCTGGCGGCCGATAGTAACTAGCTGCCAGTTACGCGCCTGTTCGGCGCAGGCAGATCGTACTTAGTGTGCAGGGTAATGGCGTGATTTCGTTGCTACCCTGCCGCGTCAACGTTTCGACTGGTATTGCGTTTAACTTAGTGAATTAAGCCTAAAATCTTAAACGTTAAGCCTGATTACTCGGCACGGTTAATGATCTAATATCAACGCTAGCGTATTGGCAGTAAATAGGCGCCGTGCCTTTCAAAGTGCTCATTGTGAGTGTGGCCGCGAGCCCTGCCGTCTGTGTGCAAACTCTGCCAAGGGATCTTGTTCGCTATGGCATCCTCCGCTATCGCGTGTTCACTTTGTACTCTCACCCAAGGAAAGAATATGGATCGCTGATACTGTGTCACAAGGAGGCGAGTAGCTCGGAGTTTCCCGCACGTTATATGAGTCGGCGTGAAGTGCCAGGCATGTTGGCAGTCGCCCTCGCTCAGGTAAATGCCTGAATACGATCAGTCAAGGCCAATGTCGTAGGCGGCGTCAAGGTCGGCGCGAGAAAATTCCTGGAAAGCAAGGTAGGTCCGGACGTTACGAACGCCACCTACCTTAGCGATACCGTCAGGAATGATTCGCGCGAGATCCTCGTGGTGGTCGGCACTGACAACAGCAATTAAATCAACATCGCCCGTGACGGAATACACCTGTTGAACATGCTCGATACTTGCTACTGCTTGGGCTACCTCGGGGATGTGATGGACGTCAACGTCGATCATAACAATTGCAGAGATCATAAATGCTCCTGTGCTGTGTAGAAGAGTAGAGATGCAGATATGCAGTGGTTTCTTAGGCTACATGGCTAAATGGCATCCCTTGCGCACCCTCATTCTACGACGTGAATATGGCAAAGGGGAGCTATGAGCTGGAAAAGAAATGTTATGTCGGTGTAGCGAACAGGAAAGACGAAAAAGAAAAGACGATATAGCCGCTCGCTAAAACGGGAGATCGAAGAATTACTCAGTAAAGGCGAAATCTTGTTGACGCTGGCTATTGCGAAAATCCCTCAAGGCTGGAGCTCTATCACAGGCGCGTGCCGTCATCATCTTCGTTATGCCGCCAGGGGGAGCTAACGAAGACGCCAGCGGCAAAGGCAAGGGCTCCGCCTAGCGGTAAGATCATCCGCCAGGTTTGTGATAGCTCAATGAGATGAAAAAGCTGGGCACAATATACGGCGATGATGAGTGCCACAACGCCGAATAAGAATCGGGCGAGGAAAGGCTGGGCTGGGGGAGCACTGGGTTGAGCCGGAGGAAGTAAATCCGGGTGAAATTCCTCTGCTTCGTCCATCTCATCAGCGATTTCGTCTTCGCTAGGTGGGCGCCAGGTGCGGAAACCGTATGCCTGCGGATCGGGAAGCCCGCGAGTGATTTCGGCAAAGCGGGCATCGATATCGTCATCAGAGTGGGACATACGTATCACTGTAATATATTGTGCTTCGTCTGTGAGATTTAGGTTTACTGCGGGTAGGTCTTTCGGATGTCGATGTTGGTGATGTGCTCGGTACAATGAGAGAGTTCGTATTTCCGGACGCTGCGTCGTCCAAAATGCTAGAAGGAAGATCATAATGACGATTCGTCGCGTTGCTCTGTTGACTGCTGGTGGTTACGCCCCCTGTTTATCAACTGCTGTTGGCATGCTCATTGAGCGTTACACCGAGCAATTGCCGCAGGCAGAGATCATCGGGTACCAGCACGGATACCACGGTCTGTTGACCGGCAATTATGTCGTTTTTGATGAGGAGGCCCGCAAGAATGCTGCGGTATTAACGCGCTTTGGCGGTTCTCCGATTGGAAATTCTCGCGTCAAGTTGACGAATTCGAAGAACCTGATTGAGCGTGGTCTGATTAAGCCGGGGCAGAACGCGTTGGAAGTCGCCGCAGAGCAGCTGCGTAAAGATGGTGTGGATGTGCTGCACACTATTGGCGGCGACGATACCAATACGACGGCAGCGGATCTGGCTCGGTATTTACACGAGCATGATTACGAACTGACGGTTGTGGGCTTGCCGAAGACGATTGACAACGATATTGTGCCGATTCGCCAGTCTCTCGGGGCTGATACGGCGGCACAGCAGGCGGCGTTGTTTGCACAGAACGTGGTTGCAGAACACCGAGTTAATCCGCGTACCTTGATTATTCACGAGATCATGGGGCGGGCCTGCGGATACTTGGCAGCTCGCGCTTCCCACTACTACCGCGAGTGGATTGAATCTCAAGAATGGGTGCCTTCGGCTGGGCTTTCTAAGGAACGCTGGGATATTCACGCCCTGTATCTGCCGGAGATTACTTTCGATCTCGATGTGGAAGGTTCGCGTCTGCGTCGGATTATGGATGAGCAGGGGAACGTCAATATCTTCTTATCTGAGGGTGCTGGCGTAAAAGAGATCATCGAGGAAATTTTGGAAGACGGCGGCGAAGTGGAACGCGATCCCTTCGGCCATGTCAAGCTCGATACCATCAATCCGGGAGAATGGTTCGCAAATAAGTTCTCGAAGATCATTGGCGCGGAGAAAGTGCTGGTGCAAAAGTCCGGGTATTTCTCTCGCTCGGCTCGCTCAAATGATTTTGATTTGGAACTTATCGGTAAGATGGCTGATCTTGCTGTTGAGTCGGCAATCGCTGGGACCCCTGGTGTGGTAGGTAACGACGAGGAAAATGGCGATGTGCTCTCAACGATCAGCTTTGAGCGGATTGCTGGGCATAAGGCTTTCGATGTGAGCCAGCCGTGGTTCCATGATCTGATGAGCCAGATCGGCCAGGAATGGGAGCCGCAGCCAGAAGATGTTGAGGAATAATTCTCAGTTTATATCTTAGTTGTGGTATCGAAAGGGGCGGATTTCCGCCCCTTTCATGCTGTGGACGGCAGTGAGGTTCTCAGACGAGAATGAATAGAATCGGTAGCATGTCAGATGAGCTCAACGATATTCCCGCAACTTCCCGCTGGCGAAAGCTACCGGCATTACATCAGCCGGATTATCCAGATGTGCAGCATCTCGCGCAGACGGTGGCATATTTGCGAACCTTACCGCCGCTGATCTTTGCTGGCGAGGCTGATTCGTTGACGGATTATTTGGCGCGGGCGGCGCAAGGTCATGCCTTTGTGCTGCAAGGCGGAGATTGTGCCGAATCTTTTGCGGGTGCTACTGCTGATCGGATTCGGGCGAATATCCGGACGATTCTGCAAATGTCTGTGGTGTTAACCTATGGAGCCTCTGTGCCGGTGATTAAATTAGGGCGGATGGCTGGGCAGTTTGCAAAGCCGCGATCCTGCCCGACGGAAACCCACGGTGAGGTGACTCTCCCGTCATACATGGGGGATGCGGTTAATGCACATGGGTTTACTGCAGATGAGCGTATTCCAAATCCGCAGCGCCTTATTGAGGCATATCAGCATTCCGCAGCAACCTTGAATCTCATTCGGGCCTTTGTTGCCGGAGGGTTTGCTGATTTAGCTAAAGTCCATGAGTGGAATAAGGGATTTTCTTCTAATCCGGCTTATCGTCGGTATAACTCACTTGCTAGTGACATCGATCGGGCAATGCGCTTCATGAAAGCAGCGGGCGCATATACTGATTCGTTGCGCACGGTGGAGTTCTTCTCTTCTCACGAAGCATTGTTGCTCGATTATGAGGATGCAATGACTCGGATAGATTCTCGATCTGGCTTGCCATATAACACGGGGGCGCATTTTGTGTGGATTGGGGAACGTACTCGTGATCCGCGTGGTGCGCATGTTGAGATGCTCTCGCATGTGCGCAATCCGATTGGGGTTAAGCTGGGGCCTGAAACGAAACCCGATGATATTCGGGCTTTGATGGATAAATTGAATCCTGAGGGGATTCCCGGTCGATTGACCTTCATTACTCGCCTCGGAGCGCAGCGGGTAGTGGATGTGCTACCAACATTTATTGAGACAGTGCGCAGTGATGGGCGTCCGGTAACGTGGATTTCTGATCCCATGCACGGCAATACGATTTCGGCTGGCAAATTCAAAACCCGACGTTTGGGTGATGTTCTCAACGAAGTGCGCCGCTTTTTTGAGGTGCACCGAGATCTAGGGTCAGTTCCTGGTGGTTTGCATGTGGAGTTAACGGGCGATGATGTTACTGAAGTGTTAGGCGGCTCAGAAGAAATCGTGGAAGAGACTCTCGGGGATAGATATGAAACCCTTGTCGATCCGCGGCTGAATCATCAGCAGTCTTTGGAGCTCGCGTTCTTAGTTTCGGAGATTCTGCAAAGCTAGGTAAGGCAGCAGGTGACGAGGATAAAAAGAGAGTATAAAACTATTGAGATAGTGTCGCCTGGGCAGGATCAAAGCGCCTAGTGCGCTAGGTCTGGCATAGTGATTAGCCGTGATACCTAGCAGGGCGGGAATCGCATCAGACGATCGTCAGTGTTATCACTGTTCCACGTGGGCGCATTTGGCCTGCGGCTGGCGATTGCGAGCGCACAGTACCGAATAATCCGCCAAGGACTCGTTCAGTTTTCACGGTGAACCCTGCCTGCTCTAAGATCCGCGTCGCTTCGTTTTCCTGTTTGCCAAAGACGTCGGGAACTTCGAATAATTCTGGGCCTTTTGAGACGTGGAGCGTGATTTGATCGCCGCGGTATCGAGTCTCGCCTGCGGCGGGTTCTTGGGAGATAACGATTCCTGCTGGAACCGTGTCGGAGAATTCTTCTTGGCCGTTTGCGGTCAATCCGATTGAGGAAAGTTTGGCGGTGGCGTCGCTGAGGGTCGCATTGCGCAGATCGGGAACTGATATGGGTTCGCGTCCTTTAGAAAGGGTCATGACGACGGCTGATGAATGGGGGACCCGTTGGCCAGCCGCAGGATTTTGAGAAATCACAAGACCTGCTGCCACAGTTTCGGAATAGGCTTCAGTGAATTGCGGGGTCAAGCGGTTATCCGTCATGGTTTTTTCTGCATGTGCCTTATCTTGGCCGGTAACGTCGGGAATGGTGACGTGTTCTATTCCGGCTGAGATAATGAGCGTGACGGGATTACTGGGGTGGATATCCGTGCCGGCAACTGGATCAGTGCTAATGGCGTTGCCTTGCGGTACGGTGTCGGAGTATGCCTGGGTCACTTTGGCTGTGAGTCCAGCGTCCTGGAGGGATGTCAGGGCGGTTTGCTGGTTTTGATTGGCTACATTCGGAATAGCGACACGGTGCCCGGGACCTTGGGCAAAATACCACCATGCGCCCGTGCATATTGCGGCCAGTAGGATAAGGAATACGAATGTGCCTATCCAGCGTTTACGGGAACGACGAGGAGGGGCAGCAATAGGGGTATCGTGCCGGTTTGTGCCGCTGGTGCGTATGTCGCTTGTAACGGTGGATCGTGTAGTGGCGTTCACGTTAGCTACCGGCGTGGTGGCAGGTGATTGTGATGATGAGCGGCGCCAGAATCGAGCGCCTTTGCGTTGTTTTGGTGAGGCGTGGAGGCTACTGGCTTTTTTGCTCTGTGCCCTGTTATCCGTGGTGTGTGGGAGAACGTCGGTTTTAGTTAGTGATTTTTCCGCCGTTTCTGGGGAGTCCAGATGAGCTGACGGGTAATCACCATGCGCGATAACGTCAGTGATACCGGAGGGAATTGGCGTTACTGCTCCTATGTCACTGGTATTGCGTGATGTATTGGGGAATACAGGAATTCGGCGGATGGCAAGATCTTCAGGAATAGTGGCGATGATGTCTTCCATTGCGATAAGCGCTGCGCTGCCATCTTGGGGGCGCTTATCGGGGGATTTTGCAGTGAAGAGCCCGATAAGGGAATCGAGGGCCGGAGGAATCCAATCGGCTTGATCGGCTAATCGGGGAGTGGGTTCGTTGACGTGTTTGAAGGCAACTGCGATAGGGGATTCGCCGGTAAAAGGTTGCCGCCCTGCAATGAGTTCGTAGAGCATGATACCGACGGAGTAAATATCGGCAGATTTCCCAGTGTTGCCGTCGGAGATGAGTTCTGGGGCGACATAGCCGACGGTTCCCATCAGGGTGCTTGTCTGGGTGGAGGTTGCGTCGGAGGCTGCCCGAGCTAACCCGAAATCTGTTACTTTGGCGCTGATCGTTGGATGTAAGGCGGCAGGGTCAATGCTGCTGCTCAGGAGCACATTTTCGGGTTTGAGGTCGCGGTGGATAATGCCAGCGTGGTGGGCGGCGCTGATTCCGCGCAGGACGTGTTCGATGAGAGTGAGACTGATGCCCAGCGGTAAAGAACCGTTTTTATTCAGCTCGGATCGCAGATCTGGACCGTGGACGAGTTCCATGACCAGATAGGGGCGTTCGCCGTCTACAGTATGGAGGACCCCCTGATCGTGGACGGCCACAATATGAGGATTGGATAATCCGGCTGCGGAGCGTGCTTCGAGGATAAACCGGCGCACGAAATCTGGCTGTTTTGCCAGATGGGCATGGATAACTTTAACGGCGACGGAGCGTTCCAGACGTTGATCGGTAGCACGGTAGACCGTTGCCATTCCGCCGCGTGATATGCGGGCAGTAATGACGTAGCGGTCGTCGATTACGGTGCCGAGGAGCGAATCTGGTGCTTTCACGTTTCCTACAATAGCGCGCAATATGCCAAAACTCGGTGGCGACTGTCCGGCGTGAGAAGGACTGTGAGGCAAGCTGGATCACGGTAGAGAGGTATCGCGATGCCGTGGAGTGCTGTACGGGCAGGGGGGGGAAGAAAAGACGTTGAGATGCCGCAGGCAGGTGGAGAAGCGTGGGATAGGCAAGGTCAGGGAGATAATCTGAGGATTAAGCGCGCCGGTGGCGTAATTGTTCGATCAGTTCTTGGAGAAGTGGATTCGGGGGGAGCTTTTGGGCTGCCTGATAGGCGTGGAGTTCGTATTGGGCAATGAGATCTTCATGAGCTTGCCATGCGCCACATTCGCGCACGATTGCGCTGAATTCGGCAACTTCTGTGTGTGTGAGCGGCTGGCCTAGCATATCTTCTAATCGTTTGCGGTCTTGGCTGCTGGCTCGCTCGCGGGCAAGGGCTAACAGGACGGTTTGTTTCCCCTCGATAATGTCTCCGCCGGCAGGTTTTCCGGTTTTTTGTGAGTCGCCAAAGATTCCTAGTTCGTCGTCGCGGAGCTGGAAAGCGATACCTAGTGGGCGCCCTACGTGGCTCAAAGTATTGCGTTCTTCTTCGCTGGCTCCGGCTAGCGCAGCCCCGATGAGCAGTGGTAATTCCACAGAGTATCGTGCTGATTTATGGATGACGACGTTCATCGCGTGCTGATAGGCCTGCTGGAGATCGGTATGAAGAGGGAGGAACTGCGCTCGCGTATCAATGAATTGCCCGAATGCGGTTTCTGCGGTCATCTCGTGGAATAGTTGCTGGGCGCGGCGTTCTGCCTCAATATCTGCTCCTGGCGCCTGGGTCATGGCAATTGCAGCAAGTGATAGTAGGAGATCTCCGAGAAGGATTCCGGCTTTCCTGCCGTAGTCTGCGGCATTTTGTGGTGTTGTCTGCGGGGTGTGTGCATCGCGGAAAGCGATATGTGCAGCGGGATGACCGCGGCGAGTTGCTGCTTCGTCGATGATGTCGTCATGAACCAGAGCGGAGAGTTGGTATAGCTCAACGGCGAGATATGCGTTGAGTGCTTCGTCGTGACCGCAACGTTGTGGGCCGTGATAGCCGTGATAGCCAGCGGCAACGAATTGAGCGCGAACGTGTTTTCCGGATTGCGCTAAATCGCGTGCTGGTGCGCAGAGCTGTTTCCAGTCCGTATGTTCTGATATGCCGTCTAAGAAGTGCGGCGGAACGGTGAGGATATGGTTGAGTTGCGCCGTTAACATGCTGCGATCCAATGCCATAGGGATAAGACTACCTGAGCCCAGTGGGAAATATTTTCCCTACACAGATTGCTATTGCGTACTAGCTATCCACAGTGTCGATTGCGCAGTACGGCTTTGCCTCAGCGAACGGGTGAACTTATAGCTATGACTTTCACATTAGATACCCATCATGACGCGCTAGCGCTTATTCCGTACCTTTTGGGCTATTACCCGCGTAACGCTGTTGTGCTGTGCGCTCTGGATCCGACGGCGAGGGATAATGCGTATTACCCAATAATGAAAATTGGTGTTTGCGCACGTGTCCCCGCAGTGATTATTGACGCGACGCTCGAATTTATTGATGAGTTCTCTCCAGCAAATCTCTACCTGGGCTGGTTTGGGAATTCACTGGCTGACATGGTGGCAGATCGCGATTCCTTGGATGTGCTTGATACGGCCGCTTTGGCTGCACAGCGCATGTTTGACGCCCACGAGCGCTATCCACAATCGGGATATGTGAACGCGGCGTTGACTGACTACAGCGATTGGATCGCGGTTCGTGACGCATGCGCTCAGGGAACTAATGGGTTAACAGATCTGAGGGCTTCAGGGGTGGTGGCGTCATATCGTCAGCTTGCTAGTAGTTCGGCGGTTGTTCAGTGTGTATTCCAGGGGCGAGCACCACAAGAGGATGAGCCTATCGCGGCTCTCCCGCGTCGGGAATATGACGTTCGAGCACCTGCGGTTGCAACCTGGCAAGAAACAATGCGGCATCTGTTACATGGCGGAGATAATGCCGGAGCATGCCGCTCGTTGCTGTGGAATATGTGGAAAAGCGCCTTACATCGGTACGTGGCCATGCCTGGTGGCGATCTAGGATCTTTAGATACTCAAGCGATCGGCTATCTCAATGCCGGATTGAGCGAGCCAGAAATCCGTGATTACGTTATCTTGTACGCGATTTCTGATTCTCACGAGCACATGAATCACGGCGATATGGCTTCGCAATTTGATGCGGTTTTTGATCGTCGCAAGCATCCTTCCCGTCACCTTGCTCCGGCAATTGAACTGCTGGATTATGTGGCAACCTGGAGCGCAGATATTGATCCGGCTGCGTATGCTGTTAGCGGGTACCTGTGCTGGTGGATAGGGCAGAGGAGAAAAGCAGCGGATTGTGTGCGTCTGGCTTGTGCATCTGATGGGTCCTATCGGCTAGCTCGGTTGGTAGAACAAGCGTTGCAAGCTGATATACCTGGCGGTGGAATACGGGTGTGTGAGTTATGAGTACATTTCTTGATATGGCGGCAGTGGGCAGAAATCGTAAAAATAATAAAGTGGGTAATGACCAGCGGAAATAAAAGAGGTGCTCGAAAAGTCGATGACAGGGATACGCCAGCCAGGTATATTGCGTTGTGGTAAGCGAGAGGTAGGTGAGGCAGATGCCCGTCATCGTTCCAATTGTTCCAGGGCAACAGGTAACGCTGGAAAAGGCCATTGAGGTCTGCCGGAAATACGACTCGACTTTGATTGCTCTGTTATATCGACCTGCTAAGGACTATGACGCAATAGACGTCGATCAGGAAGTCGATGCGTTAACTGATGTATTAGAGGAAGCCGATATTGCATTCAGTGTAGAGGTGCGTTTTGCTGACGGTGAATTATCCGAACATATCTCTCAACTGGTTGAAGAACGCCAAGCTGAGCTTGTCGTCGTTGGCCTAGCTCGTCGGCCTGCCAACGGCAAGATAGTGCTCGGTTCACAGATCCAACGGCTGTTAACTGATGTTGATTGTGCGGTCCTTGTGGTTCGAGACGCATTGGATGTGGCGAAATAGTTCGGCCGTGGTGCGCCGCAGGTATGCCCGCACTCAATGGGGCTAATATAGGCATAGGAACCAGGGCTTTGGTAAGTCAGTGAGTGATATAAGATATTCTGGCGCAGATATATCTCCTAGGGAGCTATTGAAATTAGCTGATTAACTCACATAGGCAGACAAAAGTCAAGGGGATCGGTATAATAGGAAAGCTGTATTCGACTTCCAATCCGAAAGGGTGCATGTGAGCACGTCGACTTCCACACGCAAATCATCCTCATCGGCGAATCGAGATGTCATC
The DNA here is from genome assembly GCF_046599595.1 of Trueperella sp. LYQ143. NCBI lineage: Bacteria > Bacillati > Actinomycetota > Actinomycetes > Actinomycetales > Actinomycetaceae > Trueperella > Trueperella sp. LYQ143. The sequence goes on from NZ_JBKIWR010000002.1 coordinate 227,823, forward strand.
GATATCGCAGCATTGCCGGAAAAGACAGTAAATGAACTCCAGACCATCGCCCGTTCGCTAGGACTTCAGGTGCGTACTCGCATGGTCAAAGCCACCTTGGTGGAGATGATTACTCAGGCGGCAAATGCGCCGTCATCGGATCTCCCAGAGGCATATGGCGCCAGTAATGATGATTCACAAACTCAGGTGCAGATAGAGGCGGAATCGCAGACGGCAAAAACGAAATCCTCGAAGGCTACGGGCAAGAAGACGGCTGCCAACGGCGCTACTAAAGCTAAGGCTGCTTCCGCATCGGCTGCAACGGCAGCAGCGGATTCGGGCGCGGAGCTGGATTCGAATGATGAAGCAGCAGCGCAGGCTGTGGCTGAGCAGCCTGCTGTAGGGCGAGATTCGTCAGCTACGGTGGGATACAGCCCCAGCGATCTCGATGCGATGAAGGTCAGTGAGTTGCGCACTTTGGCTTCTTCTCGTGGTGTCGCCAAAGCCTCGAAACTGCGTAAGACTGATCTTGTTGCGGCTATTATTGCGGCAGGTGAATCTGAAGCGGCGCATACGCCAGCACAGTCAGAAACAGCTAAGGCTTCCCGCGCGAGCAAGAAAGCATCGACGGATTCTGCGGCGGCTGATTCCGCTAAAGAACTTCCAGCGTCACAGTCGGCCAAGGGGCGGGCAAAGAAAAGCGCTAAAGCCGCTGGCGAGCAGGCAGAAGAAGTAGCACAAGCACAGTCAGCGCCGGATAAAGCGGAATCATCATCTCGTGCTTCGCGGCGTTCTGCCAAGAAAGCGGTGGATGAGATAGCCGCCGATGAGGATCTAACAGCAGAAAATGTAGCCGCTGGTGAAGAATTAGCTGAGGTTAGCGAAGAATCAGCTCCTACTCCTGATGAGCCTGACGATCTTGACGGCGATATTGACCTTGATGATGACGTTCTCGATGAAGATCTGGATGATGATCTCGATGACGACGATCTTGACGGCGATATTGACGATGATGATCTCGATGACTCCGAAGATGAGGACGAGGAAGATAGCGGCGAAGAAAACGCTGACGAAGAGAAGTCTGTTGTTATTACGGCGGCGCGGGATTCCAAGGGCGCCTTCGTGGTCAAGGATTCGGACGATACCGACGAGCCGGCACAACGGGTTCTGGTTGCCGGAGCGACAGCCGATCCAGTTAAGGATTACCTCAAACAAATCGGTAAAGTTCCGTTGCTGAATGCGGCTGAAGAAGTTGAGCTGGCGCAGCGCATCGAGGCTGGTTTATATGCGCAGCATATTCTGAATACCACCGAGATTGAGGATCGTAAATATCGTCGAGAACTGGAACTGATTTCGCGTGATGGTGCTAATGCAAAGAAGCACCTATTAGAGGCAAATCTGCGTCTGGTTGTCTCTCTGGCGAAGCGTTACACGGGTCGAGGCATGTTGTTCTTGGATCTTATCCAGGAAGGTAACTTGGGCTTGGTGCGAGCGGTAGAAAAGTTTGACTACGCTAAGGGCTTCAAGTTTTCGACGTATGCTACCTGGTGGATTCGTCAGGCAATTACGCGGGCGATGGCCGATCAGGCACGCACCATCCGTATTCCAGTTCATATGGTTGAAGTTATCAACAAGCTGGCACGCGTTCAGCGCCAGATGTTGCAAGATTTAGGCCGTGAACCCACCACTGAAGAGCTTGCTGTTGAACTGGATATGACCGAAGAAAAGGTTATTGAGGTCCAGAAGTATGGGCGAGAGCCGATTTCTTTGCATACCCCGCTTGGCGAGGACGGAGATTCAGAATTTGGTGATTTGATCGAAGATTCTGAAGCGGTTGTTCCCGATGACGCGGTGGGCTTTACGCTCTTGCAAGATCAGCTCAACCAAGTATTGGATACGCTGTCAGAGCGTGAAGCTGGTGTTGTTGCCATGCGCTTTGGCTTAACAGACGGGCAACCAAAGACTCTCGATGAAATCGGCAAGGTCTATGGCGTGACGCGCGAGCGTATTCGCCAGATTGAGTCAAAGACGATGTCGAAGCTGCGCCACCCCTCACGTTCCCAAGTGTTGCGGGACTATTTGGAGTAAATGCACTAGCGAGGTTGTCGTAATAGCCGTGGCGGCTTGGATTTCTCATT
>NZ_JBKIWR010000003.1:0-116334 GCF_046599595.1 Trueperella sp. LYQ143
CCACAGTGGCGTATAATCCCCGTCATGGAAAACAGTTCGGTACATGATTCAGAGCCGCGCATCCGTTCGCGGTTTTCTTGGCTTGGTCGGAAGAATGAGTATCCGACGCTAGTCGAGCCTCTTATGGCAGCCATAGGAAATCGAAAGCTCGATATTCAGCGGATTTTGCGTGCGTATGATGTTGCCGAACACGCTCACGCCCATCAAAAGCGTAAGTCAGGCGAGCCCTACATTACCCATCCGGTTGCTGTGGCAACTATTTTGGCTGAGTTGGGAATGGATGAAGATACCCTTGTGGCCGCCCTGTTGCACGATACTGTGGAAGATACCAGCTATTCCCTGAAACAGCTCACTAAGGATTTTGGGCCGACAGTGGCGCTACTTGTCGATGGAGTGACGAAGCTCGATAAGGTTGAGTATGGCGACGCCGCCCAAGCGGAGACGGTACGCAAGATGGTCATCGCGATGGCCAAAGATATTCGGGTTCTTCTCATTAAGCTGGGGGATCGGCTGCATAACGCACGCACGTGGAAATACGTCGAATCTGGTTCGGCCCAGCGTAAGGCGCGCGAGACGCTAGAAATCTATGCCCCACTCGCTCATCGCCTGGGAATGAACTCGATTAAATGGGAGCTGGAGGATCGCTCTTTCAAACAGCTATACCCTGCGGTGTATTCCGAGATTGAACGCATGGTGCAAGAGCGTTCCCCGCAACGGGAGCGGTATATTGCGCAGATGAAAGCCGAGCTGGAGCGAGAGCTGGCAAATGCCAAGCTCAAGTGCACGATCTCTGGGCGCCCTAAGCATTATTACTCGATTTATCAGAAAATGATTTTACGAGGGCGCGATTTCGAGGATATCTATGATCTCATCGGCGTGCGCGTTCTCGTTGAAGAGATCCAGGATTGTTACACTGCGCTGGGTATTGCGAACTCCTTGTACGTTCCGGTTCAAGGGCGCATCAAGGATTACATTGCCTCACCAAAGTTTAATCTCTACCAGTCCATTCATACCACGGTGTTGGGCCCAGGCGGAAAGACGGTAGAAATCCAGATCCGCACCTATGAAATGCACCGTCGAGCTGAGTTCGGGGTGGCTGCGCACTGGCGTTACAAGGAAAATCCCAATGCGGTCAAAGCAAGCGAGACCTCCCAAGCGGATACGCAGTTGCAGTGGTTGCGCCAATTGGTAGATTGGCAACGCGAGACGGCAGATCCGAAAGAGTTTTTGGATTCCTTGCGCTATGAGATCTCGGGTAATCAGGTCTACGTCTTTACCCCCAAGGGTGAGGTGATGGAGCTACCATCTGGCTCCACTCCAGTTGATTTTGCTTATGCGGTGCACACCGAAGTCGGGCATCGCACGGTGGGCGCAAAAGTAAATGACGTCTTGGTTACGCTCGATCATCGCCTGCAATCGGGCGATACGGTTGAGATTATTACGACGAAGGCTGAAGATGCTGGCCCGTCTCAGGGATGGCAGGATTTCGTCGCCACCCCGCGTGCGCGTGCGAAGATCAAGTCGTGGTTCACCCGATCGCGGCGAGAGGAAGCTGTTGAACACGGCAAGGATAAGCTAGCGAAAGCTATCCGGCGGCGCAATGAGCCAGTACACCGTTTGATGTCGCACGAGACGCTCAAAGCGGTCGCTCAGGATTTCTCGCGAACGGATATTACCGATCTGTATGCGGCAATCGGAGAGGGAGCGCTGTCTGCGGAGACGATCGTTCGTCGGCTTATCTCCACACAAGGTGGGCGCCGTGGGGTAGAAGAGACGCTGGCAGAGGCGGTGACGCCGACGCGCATCCAGCATCGCCAGATTGGTTCAAGTTCTTCGGCAGTGGTTGTTTCTAATGCAGAAGACGCTGATGTATTAGTTAAACTCGCTAAATGTTGTACTCCGCTGCCGCCGGACGATATTCGTGGGTTTATCACCCGCGGCAAGGGCATATCGGTACATCGCTCAGACTGTACGAATATTAAATCCTTAGAGCGGGAGCCAGATCGTTTTATTGATATTGGCTGGGCTGATTCTGCTGAAGGCGGGGTGTTCCTCGTTCAGGTGCAAATTGATGCCTTGGATCGCAAGGGGCTGTTGGCTGATGTTACTCGGGCCCTATCCGAGCACGATATCAATATGCTGACTGGTTCGATGAAGACCTCGAATGAGCGGGTTGCTCGACTTAATTTCACATTCGAGATGGCAGATACCCATCATCTTCAGCAGGTTTTGCGCGAACTGCGCAAGATCGAGGGAGTCTATGACGCTTACCGGATCACGGGTTCGACGAATCACCCAACAAGCCGAGATCGGGTGGAAGCTGATTAAGGAGGCGTCGGACTCGACGAATACCGTGAATATGGATCTGTTCTGCGTGTTGGGTAACGTCACTGAGGCGTGCGCCAGCGCGGATAAGCAGGCATAAGTATCCCAGACCGCTTTCTTCGTCGTGAATGAGCAGATCTATTGCGGTTCGTTCTAGACAGGTAACTTGCTGACCGCCAACAGTAATGATCTCATCAGCACGCAACGTGCTTGCCGTGTGGGCAACGTGTTGCCCGGTGGCAAATGACGAGGTGTGCCATCCGGTATGTATCCATAGCGCACTATCGCGAATAAAGATGGCGCCGGGTAATCGTAATGCGAGGAGTCGTGCTCGGCCGGCTGGGGTGCGGCAAAGATCGACGCCGACGTACCCGATGTCACCGACTTCGATCATGAGCCCTTCACTAACCAGGGTGCCGGCGAGGTGCTGTGTGGAGATATCCTGCGGGCGAAGTACATGTAATGTCATGCCTCTATATCAGCATGGCTTGCAATATAGTCGAATGGAGCATACACAACTGTGGATAAGCCCTGCACTCGATCGAGTGCAGGGCTTATGGTGTATTGTTACGCCACGCCGGGTGGCAAAACGGCGCTTAGCCTTCCTGAACAGCCGACAGCCAGGTCTTGCGAGCTTGTAGCGCTTCTTCGTACTCCTTGACCTTCTTGTCGTCGCCAGCGGCTTTTGCCTCGCTGATCTGCGTCTCTAGCTCGTCGATCAGCTTTTGCAACTGGGCGGCCATACCGGCAGAGCGCTCATCCTTTTGCGGATCAGACTGATTCCATCGCTCGTTTTCGGCGTTACGAATAATAGTCTCGATCTCGCGCAACCGCCCCTCGGTGCGTGCCACGTCGGCGCGGGGGACGCGACCGATTGCATCCCATTTCTCACCAATAGCGCGGATTTGTTCCTTAGCGTAGGCAATATCGGTAACGGGAAGCAGCTTTTCGGCTTCTTCTAGCAACTCAAGTTTCTTGCTGCGGTTCGCCTCGAATTCCTCATCAAGCTGAGTGTTGTAGGCGTTACGTGTATCGTAAAAATGGTTCTGCGCTGCCGAGAAGCGGCTCCACAATGCGTCATCATCGCGCTTATGGGTGCGACCAGCAGCTTTCCACTCAGCCATGAGCTCGCGGAACTGGGCAGAGGTTGCTCCCCAATCCGTGGAATCCTGAATAGCTTCAGCGCGGGCAATGATTGCTTCTTTGCGAGCGACAATATCTTTGCGTTCGGCGTCTTTCTGTGAGAAGAACTGACGGCGGTGGCGGTCGAAGGTCGTGCGGGCGCTAGAGAAGCGCTTCCATAGGGCCTCTTCGGTGGGGCGATCAATGCGGGCGGAGTGACGCTGAGCGTACTTCCATTCGTCAAGGAGATCATTTAGCGCTGCCCGTGAGTTCTTCCAGTGCGTGCGCGCTGGATCTTGAGCCGCAATCTTCTCTGCGTTTTCCACAATCGTCGTTCGCTCTTCGATAGCTGCTGCCTTCGCGGCGGCGCGTTCAGCTTTGACTTCTTCACGGCGTTGTGCGAGCCGACCTTCTAGGGCCTTAACACGTAACCGTAATGCTTCGACATCGCCGACCACTGCGGGTTCAACGAGCTGCTTATTGAGTGACTTGATGGAGGAGGCGATTTCGTCGGGGGAGACGTTATTGACTCGAGATTCCAAAAGCGTCACATGGTTTTCTAGATCAAGGTAGCGGCGGACGTATAGACCGAGGGCGTCCTTTTCTGTGCCATCGACTGCGTATTGCCCGACGATACGTTCGCCGTCCGATCCTGAGGAACGCAACCAGACGTTGCCTTCGTCGTCAACGCGCCCCCATTTTGCGGCGGCTGCGGCAGCTGCGTCATCAACTTCTGGAACTGGTGCCGCAACTCGGCTTGATTTTGGTGGAGTTGCAGCAGCGGTTTCCGGTTTTGCGGCCGCTGCCGTGGAATCAGTTTCCGGAGCGGAATCGGTTGTTTCGTCACTGCCTGGCACAGTTGCCGGTGAATGTGGTGCTGATTCAGTGTCAGATGGGGCTGAATCAGATGGCGTCGTTGCCTGTGGTTGTGCCGCTGGAACAGGAGCGGATTGTGTTTCTTGTGCGGTTACCTGCGGAGACTCGACCGATTCAGGGGCAGTTGTTTGGGATTCCGGCCGTTCTTCCGGGATCGGTGGTGTCGTAATGTCGTTATGTGATTCGGTCATGAGATTCTCCTCGATAGACGGGGTTGGCGGATGCCACACCGTTCGCGTGCGTCCAATGGGTAGTCTACTTGCTTGTTGCGCGTGTGTCTTATTTTCCACATCGTCTATCCGTCTTTTTATGTTAAATGTATGTTATTTGATATTTATGCGAGCCGAGGCGCGATGAAAATGCGATGAAAACTGCTAGCACAGAGAAAATAGACGGCTGCTAACCTAACCGTAACCTGATAAAGGGATCGCCAGAATAGATGAGCTACACGCGAATTAGTGGCATTGCCATCGGAACTGTGGCTTTTATCCAGCGCCTCGCGATAGAGCCAGAATTTTCGTAACACAGCCAGAAGATCCGCGCGTACCGGCAGCGTGCAGGCCATAACTATCCCGCGTCGATAAGAGTATTAAGCGCAGCAAAGCGAAGCGCACGCAGCCGCGTTACAAAACAACCAGTACGTCTCCTGTTTATCCTGCGCTCTCCATGTAAGTATGCGCTGTAAGCTTGCTGGACTGCATGCAGTGCAATAGCTGCGGTATTGTCACACTTATGATTCTTATTAGCTATGATCGGACGTTCTACCAAGCGAATTGCTATATCATCGCCGACGAGAAAAGCCGCGAAGCGCTCGTTGTCGATCCAGGTGCTGGCTCGCACCTGTGGGTTGCCCAGTCACTGGCAGAGCACGATCTGCACCTCGGCGCGGTCCTCCTAACACATGGGCATGCCGATCATGTGTATGACGTGGCAACCGTAGCAGGTGAGGCACCAGTGTATATACCGGCACCAGATATGTATCGGATGGACGATCCTACAGCCAGTATGCCACCGGATCCCAGTCGCGATTTAGTGTTGCAGCGCATAGGGGCTGGGCCGTGGCGCAAACCGATCAACTTGCACGAAATCCCCGCTCAGATGTTCACGTCATCTTACGAACTCGTGCCGGGTATCCCTATGCGGGCGCTCCCTGCACCGGGTCATACGGAAGGATCAAGCGTCTTTCTGTTTAATGGTCAGCTCACAGAGAATCCGGAATGCCCCCTTGACATTACGGGCCGCACAGAGCCGATTATGCTCAGCGGTGATGTCATCTTCCGCAATGGGATCGGCCGTACTGATTTGCCTGGTTCGGATCCGTTACAAATGATGGCCTCGTTGCGACTTTTGGTGCAGGTCATTAAGCCGGAAACCTATATTTTGCCGGGGCATGGCCCGTCAACAACGATGTTCCATGAAGTGCGATACTCGCCATATCTGCATGAAGCGATGAGCTGAGGATTAAGTACCACGAGCAAAGGCATGAAACAATAACACCATGGCAAAAATCGCACCTCTTTCTGGATTCCCGGAATGGCTTCCAGCCGATCGGATAATCGAGCAACACTTTCTCGACGTTTTGCGACGTACCTTTGAATGTCACGGCTTTAGCAGCATTGAAACCCGTGCTGTTGAACCAGTTGAGCAGCTACTTTCCAAAGGCGAGACGTCCAAAGAGATCTATCTGTTGCGTCGTTTGCAAGATGTCTCTGGCGCTGACTCACAGTTAGGCTTGCACTTCGATTTGACGGTGCCACTGGCGCGTTACGTATTAGAAAACGCTGGAAAACTCTCGTTCCCTTTTCGTCGGTACCAAATTCAAAAGGTGTGGCGCGGCGAACGCCCACAAGATGGTCGCTTCCGCGAATTTATCCAAGCAGATGTTGACGTCGTTGGTAGTGAGGAATTGGCGTTCCATCACGAAATTGAGCTGCCACTTGTCATGGTAGATGCGATGTCAAAATTGCCGATTCCGCGTATTCAGATTCATGCGTCGAACCGGAAAGTTGCACAAGGCTTCTACGAAGCTGTGGGCATTAACGATATTGAACAAACCCTGCGGGTGATGGATAAGCTCGACAAAGTTGGGCCCAAAGCTGTAGTTGAGATGCTGAATGAAAGCGTGGGGGCGACGGAAGAGCAAGCCCAGGCGGCGCTGAGCCTGGCGAATATTTGCGCCTCGGATGCCTCTTTTGCCGATGAGGTATTAGCCTTGGGCTATCGCAGCGAACTACTCGATACCGGCCTAAATGAGCTGGTGGCACTGGTGGAAGGGGCAAATGATTTAATCCCTGGCAGCCTGGTGGCGAATCTGCGCATTGCGCGAGGCTTGGATTACTACACCGGCTCCGTGTATGAATCCGTCTTTTCTGGGCATGAGGATCTCGGATCGGTATGTTCGGGTGGGCGATATGATTCGCTCGTCAGCGACGGCAAGAAGACCTATCCCGGAGTGGGCTTGTCGATCGGGGTTTCACGGTTGCTCGCTCGAGTGATCGGGGCTGGAATGGTGGCACCAACTCGGTGCGTTCCCACTGCGGTACTGGTCGCCGTCAACAGCGAAGAACAACGCCACGACGCACAGCGCACCGCCCAGGCCTTGCGTGCTCGCGGAATCCCCACAGAGGTATCTCCGAATAGCCAAAAGTTCGGTAAACAGATCCGTTACGCCGACCGGCGCGGAATCCCATACGTATGGTTCAGCACTGACGAGGGAGATCACGTCAAAGATATTCGTTCTGGTGAGCAAATGGCAGCCGATGCGCACACCTGGATGCCGCAGAGCGACGATCTGAGAGTCACTATTCTCCCAGTTCAACCCGATGTGGCCAAATAGTTTTCGGAACTAAGGCGATCATCTGAGGAGGGTGGTGCGGCAAGAATACGCATCGCCACGCTTGGGATACATGGAGGCAAATATGGAGAATAGCCCTCGCATTGCGCAAAGTGATATTGGGCCGAGGCTTCCCGTCTTTCGGCAAAAATTAGAGATGCTGCGTTTCCCCTTTGGTAATAGTGATGATTCGCAGCAGCGGCAAGCTGAGATGATTCATCAGCTCGACGATTACGTCATTCCGAGATATGCCTCTTTGGAAGCGCCATTATTAGCAGTATTTGGCGGGTCCACCGGCTCAGGAAAATCAACGTTAGTGAATTCAATTCTTGGGCAGACGGTTGCGCAGGCTTCAGCGATTCGCCCAACGACTCGTCGGCCCATCCTGGTCCACCATCCACAGGACGCCTCCTGGTTCACCTCACAACGAATTTTCCCGACTCTGGCTCGGGTCTCGGCGCACGGGAGCTACGGGCACAAGCCTGATGATGCTGCTAAGCGCGATCCCAGTGAACACGAGGAGCTGGAAGTATGCCCCTCACCTGCGATGCCGCAGGGCTTAGCAGTAGTTGATTCTCCGGATATTGATTCTGTAGTTGTGGAGAATCGGCAACTCGCTGGGCAGTTGCTGGCAGCGGCTGACCTATGGGTATTCGTTACCACGGCAGCGCGGTATGCCGACGCGATCCCGTGGGCGGTTCTTGATGACGCAGTTAATCGTCATGTTGTTATCGCAGTGGTGCTTAATCGGGTACCGACGGAATCTGCCGAACAGGTGCATAGTGATCTGCAGCGAATGTTAGCGGAGCGCGGATTGCGGGAGGTGCCATTGTTCATGGTCTATGAGCAGCCCCTTGATGGGCGGCAGATGTTGCCAGACTCTGCGGTGGAGCCGATTCGCTCATGGCTTGGTGGATTGGCGGCAGATGCCCAAAAGCGGGCTGCGGTCGCACGGCAAACCTTATATGGGACGGTGGATTCGCTTATCACCTCTGCACATCACCTTAGCGCGGCATATCGTGAACAAATTGCTGGGATGGAGGCGATGCGTGGCGAGGTGGATTCGGCTTTTCGGGCAGCTCGGGAGCAGATATCCGCGGAAGTATCTGACGGGTCAATGTTGCGTGGGGAGGTGCTCTCGCGATGGCAGGATGTCGTCGGGACGGGAGAATGGGCACGTAAACTCGAAAAGGGGGTATCGCGCCTACGGGATAAGATGACCGGATTTTTCCGTGCCAAAGTGGATACTGCGCCGCTGGAAGTGGCAATTGAGGATAATCTTCATAGCCTTATCCTGGCTCATACTCATGCGGCGCATACCCGCCTTACACAGAGCTGGAATCATGGCGTTCCGGCTGAGATTGCCCGAGATGTAGCACGTGATTTGCCGGATGAAGCTCAACGGCGTGAGCGGAGCGAGCAGTTAGTTCGTCAGTGGCAAGAGAGCTTGATCCAGATGATCCGCGCGGAAGGTCAAGGGAAGAAATTTACGGCAAGAGCGCTTGCCTTTTCAGTCAATGCAATCGGCGTGGCACTTATTATTGTCGTCTTTGCTTCCACAGGCGGGCTTGTGGGCGGAGAAATCGCAGTTGCTGGCGGAACGGCCGTGGTGGCGCAACGGGTACTTGAAGCCGTTTTTGGCGATGACGCTGTTCGTCGGATGGCTCGGGCAGCTCGCGCGAATCTCGATGAGCGTGTTGCCCAGTTCCTCGATCAGGAATCCGAACCCTACCTGCGGGCTATTGCAAAGCTGGCAGTAAATACGCAGATCAGTGCGGAATTTGAACAAGCAGTGCGCGATTTGGCGTGCGCACGGGCGGAGCAACGGGCATAAACAGAGGCAAAACAATGAGTGCGCAGGAGATAATGCTTACTGAGCCACAGAAGCTGGATCAGCTTATCGAGCTTGTGGATGATCGGTTACCGGATGTTTCACGCCAGCTTCACGCAACGCTACACAAGGGGCAAAAGCGTAAACAGTTTGGTGATGACGTCACCGTCGTCGCGTTAGCCGGCGGAACTGGCGCTGGGAAATCCTCGCTCTTTAATGCTCTCCTTGGAGCTGATATTGCTCGAACGAGCCCACTTCGTCCCACCACATCTCGGGCTTTGGCGGTCAGTAACGTCGATGCAGGGCCGCTGCTGCAATGGTTGGGCATTTCGGAGCGCCATCTAATTGCTCGCCATTCACGTCATATTGGCGAGACAGATTCGGCAACCGAGGCGTCAGCTTCGCATGAGGATTTTCGTTCCGCAGCACTCAACGCTGACTTTCGGGCTGCGCCGCCGCTCGTTCTTATTGATTTGCCAGATGTAGATTCCCATGAGTTAGCAAATCGCGAGATCGCGGCCCGTTTGGCGGCATGTGTGGATGTGGTGGTATGGGTTCTTGATCCGCAAAAATATGCCGATGCGGTGATCCACGAGGAGTATCTCTCTCAGCTCAGTGAGCATGCAGAAGTGACCCTGGCTGTGCTTAACCATATTGATCGTTTGTCAGCGTCGACTCGCGAGCAAGTGCTCGGTGATGCACGTCGGCTATTGAAAGCTGACGGAATGGATATTAATATCCTGGGGACCTCGGCGATTAGTGGAGAAGGCGTTAGTGAACTGCGAGCCCAGATATATGAGCTAGCGGCTGGGCAATGGGCGGCTCGAGAACGGCGAAATGCGGATATTAGAGCTGCGGCGCGGGCAGCCCTGGGGGAGATACGAGCTAGTGGTGGAGTTAATCCACGCGATGTCGCGGTGGATCTTGCTCCAGTTGCCCGCTCGTGGGCGCAGGCCTGTGGGGCTGAGGTGGTTGCCCAAGCGGCTGGCGATTCCTATTATCAGCGAGCATGCCGCAATACTGGCTGGCCAGTGACGCGCTGGCTGGCACGACGCAAAATAAATCCGTTACATCGCTTGCGGATAGTGGGGAACGATTCGCAAGCGGTCGCGCCGGTGACTGGGGTGCGGCACTGGGTTTCTCCAGCTCAGCAGGTGCATGCAGATAATCAACTCCATGAGTATATTGCTCAGTCAGTGGCAGGTTTGCCGAAAACGTGGCGAGCGTGGGTGCATACTAAAGCAGATCGGGGGAGAGAATCTTTTATTGCAGATACGGATTCGGTGATTGTGCATAGCGATGTGGAATATCGGCGTCGGCCTGTTTGGTGGACGCTAGTTAATCTCATGCAATGCGTGGCTTTGCTGTGTGTACTTATTGGAGCTGGATGGCTGATATTGCGCATGTTTGCCGATACGTTGCAGTTACGTTTGGGGCAGGTGCCAGGATGGGGAATATTCCCGCTGCCCACTGTGCTGCTGATCGGGGGATTGCTTCTGGGGTGGGGCCTGGCGCTGGTAGGTCGAGTGCTTGCGGCTCGGGGGCGAAAACGGACCATTGATCGGGTGCGCCGACGGCTAGAGGCGGCAATTGGAGAACAGGTCTACCGCCACATCTCGGTTCCGGTGCGAGAAGAGCTGGAATGCTACGCGCAGATTTACCAGACGCTTGGCCAACTAACGAAGTATGGGCGGTAAAGTACTGTTCTAGTTCGAGTGTGACGATAGAGATAGGGAGAATCTTGTGGTGCAACGACGAGATGCAGTTGGTGTTCGCGAAGTTGCACGCCATGCGGGTGTTTCCATTGGAACGGTATCGAATGTGCTGAATCGCCCTGAAAAAGTTGGGAAGATGACGCGGCGCATAGTGCAAAACGCGATGAATGAGTTGGGTTTTGTGCCGTTGCGGGCTGCGGGTCAGTTACGCGGAGGCAGCTCGGGGCTGATTGGGGTTATCGTTCCTGACGTAGGCAATATGTATTGGGCTTCGGTTTTACGAGGAATTGAGGCCACAATCGACGCCCAGGGGCTTACTATGATCGTTGCCTCAACGCGTCAAAGTAAATTTCGGCAAAGAGAGCAGTTGCGTTCCATGCAATCTCAGGGGGTTGACGGTCTTATTGTTGCTCCGATTGCAGAGCAGAAAGATGAGTGGAGCTACTTTCAACGTAAAACAAAGTTTGGTCTGATTTTGGTTTCGGCGATGGCAGATAAGGACATCGCTTCTGTGCGAACGAATGATTTGCGAGGTGCGCAGATCGGTATTCAACATCTGCTTGATATGGGGCATCGGCATATCGCTTTTATTAATGGTCCGCATTTTGTGCCCTGGTGTTTGGAACGTTACCAGGGAGCCTATAAAGCGATTGTTGATAGTGGCTATGAAAACGAGATTAGTTTTTCTGAAGTCCTTGTCGAGGATCTCACGATGGATGAGGGAGCACAGGCGGCATCTAGGGTTTTTGACGAGGGCATAGCGACGGCCATTATGTGTGCCAATGACATGTTGGCTTTAGGTGTTATTAAAGCCGCTAAAGAGAAGGGGATTGCGATACCGGAGTCAGTATCGGTTGTTGGCTACGATGATTCGGAATTTTCTGCTCTCGTCGATCCGCCATTGACAACGATTCGTCAGCCTTCGTTTCAACTGGGGGTAGAAGCGGCGCAGCTTCTCCTGCAGGAGCGCGAACAGGGAGATATTCCCAGCGTGGTTTTTGAACCAGAATTGATTGATCGACTTTCTACTTCTGCGGTGGGCTAAGAAACTTTATTGCCATAGCTTTGCATTAATTGCGTTAAAACGCTTGCACGAAAAATATGGCGTGGTAATATTCATCACAAGAATGAACCGGTTCAATGAAGAGCGGGGGAATTCGTATAAGAGGTGCACATGCAAGATTCGTGGAGGAATAATGCGAGATTATGTGACGCGTCGTGAATATGAGGATTGGATTCGAGATGCTGCTGCCTTGGCCCGCGCACTGCGGTATCCGATACATCCTTCGATGGTGAATGACAGCGCGGGAATCGTCTATGGCCCCAGCCAATATGCTGCTTTCGAGTCTGGATTATGGTCTGGTGTCCCATACGAAATAATGATTATTTTTGAAGCGCTCAATGAGGCAGCAGTTGATGGACTGCCTGCATCGGCCGAGGCGTATGCGCCGTACTCTGGGCTGTGCGACAAACTCATGATCCTACATCCAGGAAAGTTCTGCCCGCCGCACTATCACCTGTATAAAACCGAATGTTATGAGGTGGTCATGGGGCAGATGGACGTCTTTTACTGTGATACTCCGGTAGATACAGGAGAACAGACCCTTTCCTTTGAACACATGCCCCCAGGGGATCGCTGGCCAACAGATGTTGCGCTACCGCAGGGGCGCGAAGCGAGCTACGAACGATTGACGAATTTTGTTCGCCTGGAGGCGGCAGATCCGAAGTTCGTGCTACATCGCCAGCATCTGCATGCGTTCCGTTGCCCTCAGGATGCTTCGGTGCCCCTTGTTGTTCGAGAGATCTCGACATACAGCCATGAGCCTACTGAAGCGGCAAAAGATAAGCCAGTGCCATTTGATGGATGGCGTCAACTTCATGACAACTATTTTCTCGATCCTGAGGCACATTCAGGACGTTTAGTAGCAAATATTCGTCATTAATTTTATGGATGGTAGCGATGAAAAATCTTAAAATTGTTCGGTTATGCGCTGTGATCGGGGCAGCTTGCCTTGCGCTTGTCGGGTGTGCAAGTGGCGCTGATGATAGCCCTGGAGCTAAGGGCGCTTCTAACGGTGGAACGAGCTCAAGCTATGAGCGGATCCAATTTGATAAAAAGGAACCGCTGCGGATTGGATACTCTGTTTATGACCTGCAAAATCCATATTGGCAGTCATATTCTGCAGGCGTTCAAGCCGCGGCGAAAGAAAAAGGCGTTGAAGCGGTTATCGTCGATCAGAAGTCAGATCAATCAGCCCAGGTTTCTGGCAGTCTAGATCTGGTCAATCAGGGGGTATCTGCCCTGGTCATCACGCCGGTTCAACCAGATGCGCTTCCGGCCTCTATTGACGCGGCCCATGCGGCAAAAATTCCAGTTATCGTTGCCGATATTGGCGCAGTTGGAGACTACGATGCTTACTTACTTTCCAATAATTACGAAGGCGGAGTTGTTGCTGCGAAGTACCTTATGGAGCAGCTTGCCTCGGTAGAAGGCAAACATAAAGTTGGAGTCATTGAACTACACCCCGGCTCTGTTGTTGGTGAGCAGCGCGTCGCCGGTTTTAAAGAAACATTAGCGGGCAATGACGCCTTTGAAGTCGTCGCTTCCTTAGATGGCAATGATACGGTTGATGGCGGTTTTAGCGCAGCCCAAGATATGTTGTCAGCTAATCCGGATTTGGCGGCTATCTATGCGGCTAATGACGATTCCGCGATAGGTGCGCAACGGGCGTTAGAAACTGCGAAGAAATCGACGGCTAATGGATTTGTGTTAATTGGGTTCGATGGTTCGAAAGGGGCATTGGATCTCATCCAAAAAGGCCTTATGACGGCCACAATCGCGCAAGATCCCTATGGGCAAGGTCGTAAAGCTGTTGAGATTGCCCTGGATTTCCTCGCTGGTAAATCTCCGGCTTATGACGACGAAGCGCAACGGACAATTTATTTCCCCGTTGAGCTTGTTGATTCGAAGAATATTGCACAGTTCCAGGCCTCTAGAGCAGAGCAAAAATAGCTTCTAAAACGAGCGGTGGGTAGAGGTTTTAATATCCTCTACCCACCAAGAAAGAGCTGAAAATGGAGTATCTACTCGAAACTGAAGATCTCGTTCAAGAATATCCTGGCGTTAAAGCCCTCAAAGGTGTGTCGCTTGCCATCCGACCTGGTGAAATTAGAGCTCTCGTGGGAGAAAATGGTGCCGGTAAAAGTACCTTGATCCGAATCATCGCCGGGATTGAGCGTCCAGTCTCCGGACGAGTGCGAATTCGTGGTGTGGAAAAGAGATTTCGTAACTCCTTGGAATCGCAAAATGCAGGTGTTGCCGTCGTCAGTCAGGAATTCCGTCTGGTTCCAGAGTTAACTGTGGCAGACAATATCTTGCTCGGACACGAGCTAAGTCGCTGTGGTTTTGTGTCGAAAACACGGACGAAAGCCGTTGTTGAAAGAGTTCTTGCGGAATTAGGCGTGGATATTTCGCCGTATGCGTCAGTTTCGTCGTTAACGATGGCAGATAGACAGCTTGTTGAAATTGCTCGAGCGCTATCAATGGACTTTGACGTACTCATTATGGATGAGCCGACGGCAGCGTTACATGATGCAGAAGTAGAACGCTTACATGCGATGGTACGAAAGCTTCGCGATAGTGGAAAAGCGATCGTATATGTATCGCATCGGTTAGATGAAATCTTTTCCCTATGCGATAACGTGACGGTATTGCGTGATGGGCGGCATATCGTCACACAAGAGATTGCACAAATAACTGAAGAAAAATTAGTGGAGCATATGCTTGGCAAGAAACCGATGCATTATGTTCGCAGTACCGATAAAACGGGGGATGATCCGGTTTTATTGCAGTTAGATCAGGTAAAAGTTCCGGGGCTATACGAAGCATTAAATATGCAGGTGCGTCGCGGAGAGGTACTGGGTATTGCCGGATTAGTTGGATCAGGGCGAGGCGAGCTTGTTCGCGCACTCTTTGGTGAACGCCCCATTCTCAGCGGAAAACTCAGCATTGATGGGCAGACGCAAAACATATTGTCAAATTATGATGCGCTTGCAAGCGGAATTTTTATGCTCCCCGAGGAGCGCAAAACGCAGGGCATTATTACGCATCTTGATGTCCGAGAAAACATGATGTTATCTCGAAAGCGCCGAAATCTCCCACGAGGATCCCGAATACTGCCATCGAAAACTGAAGAAAATACTCGATTTAACGAGTTGCGTGAGCGGATGAATATCCGCGTCAGTTCAGGAAAACAGCTCATTGGTCAGCTATCAGGAGGTAACCAACAAAAAGTCTTGCTAGGTCGGGCGATGCTATCTGGGTGTCAGATTCTCATTTTGAACGAGCCCACTAGAGGTGTAGATGTCGGAGCCAAAGCAGAGATTTATGAATTGATTTGGGCGCTTGCCCGCAGTGGCGTTTGCGTTCTTATCTCAAGCTCGGATGCAAGTGAGCTTGCGGCAGTGGCACAGCGCTGTCTGGTCTTTTTCGCGGGGCGTTGCGTGGCGGAATTGAGCGGTACATCAGTGAACGAAGAAGCAATTATCGCCGCATGCGTGGGGCAGAGTTTAGAAAGCAGTACTGACGATGAATGAGACTAAAGAACAGGTAATACTCGACGCGGCTCAATCTCAAAGGCGAGATTCCATCCGTCGTTTTCGTCGGGCTGAGCGTGCTCGCAGTATTCTTCAAAACGCCGGAATCGGTATCCCGTTTGTGTTGATATTCGCTTTGTGTTTTATTGCCGTCCCCAACTTCTCCTCTAAAGCTAATCTCACCAACTTAGTTGTGAATTCCGGAATTCTTGCTCTTGTTGGTTTTGGGATGACGATTATCATTGCTATGCGAGGAATCGATCTATCTGTCGGTTCGGCTCAAGCGCTGATCGCATGCTCGGTTGCGCTGGCTGTCAACGAGGCAGGATTCGTCCTGGGCGGCCTCATCGGTCTAGGTATTGGCCTGGTATTAGGAATTTTTAATGGGCTAATTATTACGGCGTTGAAAGTTCCTGACTTTATTGCAACCTTAAGCACGATGAGCATTTTCCGGGGAGCAGTGCTGCTCCTTACTGCTGGAGCTCCCATCATGATCGAATCTCAGTCCTTCCGAAACTTTGCTCCCTCACACCTGCTCTTCCTCCCACAGCCCTTCGTCGTTGCTGTGCTTGCCGGAGCAGCGGCATGGCTTATCATGAACGACACTTCCTTTGGGAAACATATCGTCGCGGTAGGGACGAATCCCTCAGCAGCTAAAGATAATGGAATATCAGTAAAGAAGGTCATCGTCTGCGGATACGCTCTGGCAGGGATCTTTTCTGGGATCGCAGGAATTCTGATAGCGAGCCAGCTCGGCGTCGTTAACGGTTCAATATCTACCGGGCTGGAATTGCAGACAATTGCTATTGTTGTGCTCGGTGGTACCTCAATGGTTGGAGGGCGACCTCGGATGCTCGGCACCTTTGTCGCTGCCGTGCTCCTATCCACCATAAATTCTGGATTAAATCTTCTTAATGTTCCCTCTTTTTACCAGTATGTTGCGCTGGGAGCACTGCTCATTTTTGCTTTGGGTGTTGATAGTGCGCAGCGCGCAGCGGTGAAAAAACTTTTATACGGAAGGGGAAAGTAATGGATAATCGCAGCGCAAGCATGCCGTCATCGTATTGGACCCGAGCGAGAGATCTTTTATTTTCGCGATACGGCAAGCGTCTGTACCTACCGTTGGGGCTTGTCGCAGCGGGTATATGCATTGGGATTTTTCGTCCAGCCTTTTGGACAGCCGGTAATATTAATAACGTTCTCGTTAGCGCAGCCTTTTCCGGGATTTGCGCATGTGGCATGACGATTCTCATCACTGCTGGGTTAATTGATTTATCCGTTGCCGGAGTTATTGCAATCAGTGCGATAACGATGGCATACATCCTTCCGAAATCCACAGTAGGGCTAGCAATGACGGTGGCTTTACTCATTGGTCTTAGCCTCGGTCTGGTGAACGGTTTTGTCGTTGCCATTATGAAAATTCCACCATTTATTGGGACGCTAGGGACGTTATATCTCTTTCTTGGCGCAGCATTCATTCTCACCCATGGGCGGGTTGTCGCCATTCCCTCAAAGAATTTCCGTAGGTTAACGACAGGCGCTGTAGGGCCAATACCGATGAGCTTTATCGTTTTTCTGATATTCGCATTATTCTGCGGCTGGTTACTGCACTGCACATATTTTGGGCGGCATATCCGAGCAATCGGCTCTAATGAAGAGGCAAGCCGGTTGGCTGGAATCCCTATCACTCGCACAAAAATTCTGGCTTTTATGCTCTCCGGTATTGGTTTTTCGATAGCGGCAATCTTTATTGCCGGTCGGTTAGCGTCAGCGGAAGGCAATATGTCAATTGGGTTTGAGATGAGTGTTATTGCTGCCGTGGTGGTTGGTGGGACCTCCATGCGTGGCGGGGAAGGAACTTTGCTGGGCACTGTATTTGGTACGTTACTCTTTGCGGTACTGTCCAATGCGCTCAATCTCTTCGGTGTGGGCTCATACTGGCAGTACGTCCTACTCGGAGTGGTTCTCATCTGTGCGATTGCTGCTGGAAACCTCCGTATTAGTGATGTGGCAGTGCGGGGAGACGAATAATATGGCTGAGGATCATCAGCGGTGGGGCGGCAGGCAATGAATTCTGCTGGTTTTATTGACGTTCGGCAAATCAGTATCCGCGAAGTAGTAGAAGCGCATGGCCCAGCAGGTGGGAATCGATGGCTAGAAATTCGTAATCCTCGTGGAATCAGCGCGGATATTAACTTAGACGGTGGAGGCGATATTGGATGGGCTCAAGCAGGGGACATTCCGTTATCGTGGCAAAACATGGGAGGTCATTACGCCTCAGCGCGGCGCAGCTCCATTAAAAGCCGCTGGAAAGATACATTCGGTGGCGGGCTACTAGCCACCTGTGGACTACGATCCATCGGAATGCCATCAGAGGTAGATGGTGTGGAATATGGGTTGCATGGGAACATATCAATGATTCCGGTCCGTTCCTACCAGGTCATTTCTCCGCAGGGATTTGCCAGTGAGACAGATAAAATCGTTATTCATGCACAGATCGTGGATGCTCCATTAGGTGAGGTCCCTTTGGGCATGACGCGAGTGCTGGAATTTGACGTCATGCGACCGGTGCTAACAATCCACGATCACATTGTTAATCTGGGAACGTCACCCACCCATATCATGTTCCGTCACCATATAAATATTGGCCAACCGCTTATCAACAATGGAACTCAGCTATCGGGCTCGCTGCCATTCCTAGGGTGGCGAGACGAAAATGACGATAGCGGCGATCTGCCCAGGGCGTTAACTATGAGCCATTATCCGGAAGAAGAGACGGTGGGATACTACGGGAGATATGGCGCAGATGGCACATTAATGCCAATCAGTGTTAGCCGCAGGGGAGTGGGAGAGCTGATCGTGGAGCCGCTCTCAGCTAACTGGCGATACCTATTGCTGTGGCGTGATCCGAATGTCTCGGTAAATGTGCTCGGAGTAGAGCCCTCTACCGCGCGCGATGGAGGGCGCCGACAGGCAATGCATGACCAGGAATTAATGGTTATTGAACCTGGAGACGTAAAGGATTTCAAGACGAAAATTAGATACCATCAGTCGGATGAGAGGTAACCCGTATCGCATTGTGTTATGTGCGCGCTCGCAATGCCGTATCGCTAAACAGCTTAGGACAGTTCCGTTTAGCCTCATGTTTTCGCGGAAAACTCAAAGTTATGTGGCTAATGTGCATAGCGCACCATCCGCATCTGGCTGTTTAGGTGCGCTCCAATGCTCAAAATGCCAGCGGGTAACAACACTTAGGTGAGGCGGGGTGTGCCATATCTGGTGGGGCACACCCCGCCCCTAGGCATTAGCGCGAATGACGGCGCGCGTATCGGTGTGAGAATTTTGCGGTGCTTCCATGTTGGGACCGGCTCCCGCTGCTTCCCGCAGTGTGGCTTTTAGCTTTGCGGGAAGCAGCGCCAGTGGACTTCCCGGCATATTTCTTTACGCCATACCCCTTGGTGCCGTAACTCTTCGCACTATGTTTCTTCGCGCCATAGCTGGTGTTATTGCGTTCTTTAGAGCCATGCCCGCTCGCGCTACGCCCGAATGTGCTCCGAGTATTCGCGCCAACATATCCGCCGCTACTGTGCCCATTCTTATTCTTATGCCGAGGTGTTCCCGTATATTCTCGTGGTTCGCGTCTGGTCTCGGGCGAAATATGGCTGTGGCGAGCACCGTCATCGCGATGTTGCGGCCCAGTATCCTTGCGGATATTAAGCATTCGACCACTCACTCGGGCTTTCGCGATCTTGCGCTGAGTATCGCGATCAATCTCATTTTCCAGTTCGACAAGCGAGAACGTCGGATAAATATCAATTCGCCCTAACTGCGAGCCGCGTAACCCGCCTTCGCCGGTAATTGCCCCGACAATCGCCCGTGGTGATACGCCGTCCTTATGCCCGACGTCAACGCGATACATAGTGCCATGACCAGTAAAGGTCACTCGACGCGGACCGCTAGATTGCCCACGCCTATCGTGCCCCTCGCCATACTCACCGCGCCCTCGCCTGCCTCCTCGGGCAGAACGCTGCGAACGCTCGCCATCAAAAGATGTTGTGAGCGTTTCTGGTTCATCGTCATCCCGTGGTCCAGGATCGCGTACCGCCAACGCTAATAAGGTTGCGATGAGATCCTCACGAGATACCTCATCATCATGAGCTGCCTCAAACTCGGCCAGGATCTCGTGATAGACCGTCAGCCGCCCAGCGGTGAGCCGCTGACGGGCTTGTTCCATAACTTTGCGCGCCCGCAACGCTGATACCTCAGCGGGGGTGGGTAGATCGACACGTTCTAACTGTGCGCCAGTAACATGCTCAATTCGGCGTAAGCGCTGTCTTTCCTTCGGAGTGACGAAGGTTAACGAGGTGCCACTACGCCCAGCTCGCCCTGTGCGACCGATGCGATGCACATAGGTTTCGGGTTCGCGCGGTACATCAAAATTCACTACCAGCCCGATACGCTCAACATCTAAGCCACGGGCTGCAACGTCGGTTGCCACTAGAACGTCTAAGGTGCCGGTACGCAGTCGTTCAACGAGTTTTTCGCGATCCTTTTGTTGGACGTCCCCGGAAAGGGTTGCGGCTTGCACGCCACGGGTAGATAAATCAATGGCCAGCATTTCGGCACTGACTCGCGTGCGCACAAAAACCAGTGCCGCGTCAGCTTCTGTTGTAGCTAGTACCCGAGCTAATGCGCCGATCTTATGGCGTGAGGGCACAACGGCATAGGTTTGGTGGATTGTGTCGATGGTGGAGGCTGGTGGAGTGACGGTGATTTCCAGCGGGTCCGTCATATGTTCGGCAGCGACTCGGCGGATGAACTCCGGCATAGTGGCAGAGAACAGCGCGGTGATTCGCGTTTCAGGTAGTGCGCGAACGATGGTATCGACATCTTCAGCAAATCCCATTCGTAACATCTCGTCTGCTTCATCCAGCACAAAATAGCAGACGTGCTCCAGGCTCAATGCGCCACGGTCAATAAGGTCAATGACTCGCCCTGGCGTGCCGACAACGATCTGAGCGCCATGCCGCAACGCGGAAATTTGCGGTACATACGAGGAGCCGCCGTACACCGCAACAACGGAAAGGTCGGTGGTAGCAGCCGCAAAAGAATCAATCGCTTCGGCGCATTGCATGGCTAATTCGCGCGTCGGAGCTAGCACCAGCGCCTGAACAACAGGCCGTTCAGCAACAACGTGGGTGAGCATAGGAAGCCCAAAAGCGGCGGTTTTTCCGGTACCAGTTTGCGCGACACCGACGACGTCCTGACCAGACAGCAGTGCGGGAATAGCTTGTTCTTGGATGGGGGTCGGATGTTCAAATCCGAGAGCGGTGATGGCTTGAAGAATGGACGAGGGCAATTGCAGATCAGAGAAATTCACGTGTTTGCTTTCTGGTATGTCGAAACTCTGCGTCCGTGCGCGTACATGCGCTGGGCACGAGCGTCTTTAAGTTTACTGCTCTCGGTGGAAAGCTAGCGATTGGTTGATGGTGAACTGTCTTACCGTCAACCAATAAATCCGCAATGTAGTTGTTGCTATTGCTATTTCTCCGATTGTATTTGGGATGGCGACGACGTGCGCCCCATATCCACCCGCAGTCCGACCCACAATGCCGCTACGAGGATAATCGACATACTGATAATGACTGACGCATAGGCCCAGAGCCCCCACGAGGCGAGGATCGCAAAAATGATTCCGGCGTAGGCAACGAATAATGCGGCTCCCATGCTATCCATAATGGAGATGGCTGAGGAGACGATTCCGTGTTCGCTCAGCTCTGTTAATGCAAGAGCGTGAACCGTCAATGCGGGATAAATAAGTCCAGTTCCAAAACCCGCGATGAGCCAGCCAAAAACAGCGAGGATTCCGGGTAGCGAGGGGGAAGCCGCACATAGCGTCAGCAACGTTCCAAATAATTGCAAGATAGGGCCAAGGATCGGCAGTTGACGTCGTAACTCAGGAGAGGTGATACGCCCCTGAACCCATGATCCAAGGGCCCAGGTAACCGCGCCAGTGGTCATAATCAGTCCAGCTTGGGTGGGATTCCAGCCATGTAAATTTTTCAGCATTAACGGCAGATACACTTCAACCGCGATATACGTTCCATTGAGGATTCCACGCATAGCTACGCTTGCTCCCAGCCCAGGTTGAGCCAGGAGCGTTCCGCGCGGGAGTAATGGGCGCACGCAGATAAAAGCCAGGACTGATAGCGCGATAATCGCTCCGATTAGGAGATAGGAAAAGGTGGTGGTCTTAATCCCCGATATGATCTGCAGCGCGGCAATGCACACGCCCGTCCCACATGCCAAAGTCAATATGCGCGTTAAACCAGTAAACGGCAGCGGATCGTGAAGTGGGGGAAAACGGCGCAGCAAGCGGGCCAAAATTGGGATGACGAGAATGAGGCACGCCGGAACGAAGCCAAAGACTAACCGCCAATGCAGATGATCGACGAAAAGACCAGCGATGAATGGGCCAATGAGTGAGGGAAGCACCCATGCGGCGGCAAAGGAGGCAAAAACTCGCGGTTGGCGAGAAGGATGAATGTAATTACCGACAAAAACGTACAGCGGAACAATAATCAGACCGCCACCGAATCCCTGTACAGCCCGCCCAAGAACTAAGACCTCAATCGTCGGTGCTGCAGTAGCGATAATTAATCCAGCAGCAAAGAGGCTCAAACCTGCCATGAGGCATTGCCGTGGCCCTTTGGCGTCGCACCATTTTCCGGCAAGTGCCGTCGTTGTTAACTGAGTGGCAAGCGTAATCCCGGCAGCTAACGCGTAGAGGTGTTCCCCGTGCAATATTTCGACTACAAATGGCATGGCAGTAGCAACGGCGAGCGTTTCAAATGCGACTAAGGAAATAAAAGAAACAGAGACAATCGTCAGCCATTTTTCCATATTGGCGTTAACGGACGAGGAATGTTGCTGCTGGGATTTTTTCACCCTCTACCATCTATCACAGTGTGGCATATCCAGCATATACGGAGGATGTGATCTTTATTGTTCAGGCATAAAATGACAGGGAATTGGTTGCCCGTCTAGCAGCCAGTGAAGCCCGCTCGTCTCGCGGGTGAGTTGATGAAAGAAGGATAATTATGCTCCGTACACGTATGGCCGGCTCCTTGCGTAAGGCCGATGTTGGTTCCACGGTCACCCTGGCTGGATGGGTTGATCGCCGTCGAGATCACGGTGGAATTGCGTTTATTGATTTGCGGGATGCTTCCGGCATTGCACAGGTGACTGTTCGTGCTGAGGTCGCCCACGAGTTGCGTTCGGAATACGTCGTCAAGGTGACGGGAACGGTTAATGAGCGCCCCGAGGGTAATGCAAACGCTGCCTTACCAACTGGTGATATTGAAGTGGAAGCCAGCGAGTTGGAGATCATTAATCCTTCCGCCGTGCTGCCTTTCCAGGTGTCGAGCTACTCCAGCGATATTAGCAACGTCAATGAAGAAACACGTCTGAAGTATCGCTACTTGGATTTGCGGCGTAGCTTTGAACAGAAGGCTTTGCGTTTGCGGGCAAAGGTTAATCAAGCGGCGCGTCGAGTCCTGGATGAGGAAGGCTTCGTTGAGGTGGAAACCCCGACGTTGACCCGCTCCACTCCCGAAGGCGCGCGTGATTTCATTGTGCCGGCGCGGTTAGCTCCCGGTTCCTGGTATGCCTTGCCGCAGTCGCCGCAACTTTTTAAGCAGCTCCTGATGGTGGCCGGAATGGAACGCTACTATCAGATTGCTCGCTGCTATCGCGATGAGGATTTCCGTGCTGATCGTCAGCCGGAGTTTACACAGCTTGACGTGGAGATGTCTTTCGTCGATCAGGATGACGTTATTGCTGTTGCCGAGAAGATGCTCAAGGAAGTGTGGGCATTGATTGGTTACGATCTGCAGCTCCCACTGCCGCGTATGGCCTATCGCGAAGCCATGGAACGTTTTGGTTCAGATAAGCCGGATCTGCGCTTTGGTCAGGAATTACATGATCTGACGCAATTCTTTGCCAATACCACATTCCGCGTGTTCCAAAGCGAATATGTCGGTGCCGTAGTGATGCCCGGTGGCGCTTCCCAGCCGCGTCGTACTTTTGATAAGTGGCAAGAGTGGGCAAAGGCGCGTGGAGCGAAAGGCTTGGCCTATGTGACCATCGCAGAGGATGGCACGCTGGGTGGGCCAGTGGCAAAGAATATTACGGAAGCGGAACGTGCCGGCTTGCCTGAGGCGACGGGCGCGAACCCGGGAGATTGTATTTTCTTTGCGGCTGGCTCGGCGGATGCTGCTCGGGCCTTACTTGGGGCGGTGCGGTTAGAGATCGGCAAACGTTGCGGTCTTATTGATGAAGATGCGTGGTCCTTCGTATGGGTTGTGGATGCACCACTGTTCAAGCCAGCTGCGGAGGCAGAAGCAGAAGGCGATGTGGCTGTTGGCGGCGGCGCATGGACGGCAGTACACCACGCATTTACTTCGCCACGCCCCGAGTTCCTCGATACTTTCGATCAAGATCCGGGTAACGCCTTGGCATACGCCTACGATATTGTCTGCAATGGCAATGAAATCGGCGGTGGATCAATCCGTATTCATCGGGCAGACGTTCAAGAGCGTGTATTCGACGTCATGGGTATTGATGAGGAGACGGCCAATAAGCAGTTTGGATTCTTGCTGGAGGCATTCAAGTATGGTGCTCCGCCGCATGGTGGTATTGCTTTCGGCTGGGATCGTATCGTCTCGCTACTGGTTAAAGCGAAGTCGATTCGCGATGTTATCGCATTCCCGAAGATCGGCAACGGCTGGGATCCACTAACGGACGCTCCGGCGCCGATTACCGCCGAACAGCGCAAGGAAGCGGGGGTGGACGCCAAAGTGAAGAAGCAGTCCCCAGCGCCAGCTCCTACCACCGAGACGAGTGCGGCACCTGAGGTAACAGCGTAAATGCGTGGAGCTTTCTCTCCATTTTGGCGTTATAACAATGAGCCGACGCACGGCGAGCAAATTGCGCATATTGCGCGCGAGGACCTCGCCGTGCACGGCTACCGCACAGACTCAGGCGATTGTTACCTCGTTTACGGGGAGCCAGAGTCAGCCTGTGCTGAGCTAGAGCGAATCGCAACCGACGCGCAACGCCCAGTGTGGATGATGGTAAACACTGATACCTATGAAGCACTGTCGGCTAAGAATCGGGAATACCTCGGCCCATATTGGGGCTGGAACTGGGATTTTTTCTATGCCGACGAGCCGCTTAACCCAGTGGCGCACAGCGATCAGGTAGAGATCGTTCCGGCTGGTAGCCCGGCTTTTGAGAATTCTCGTGCCGATATTGAACGGATATTGCGTGTAGCTAACCCAATCACGTCTGCCTTAGCTCAGATTGATACCCTTGATTGGTTCCTCATGCGAGCTACCGACGGGGAAATAGCGGCAGTTCTCGGTGCCGAACCGATGGCCAATGGTGGTATTCATCTTGCTGGCTTGGCTACTGATCCGCGCTATGGTGGGCGTGGGTATGGGGGCGGTTTGATCGTCGGGGCTATCAATACTTTGTTAGAGCACCACGATCATATTGCGTTTGGCGTGTGGTCGTGGAATACCTCCGCATTGCGGTTATACCGGCGTTTAGGTATCCCGCATGCGGATTCGCTCATCATGGCTCAACGTGAACCATTTCAGGATATGCAAGCCCTGCTTATAGAAGCCACCTGCGCACAAGTCGAGGAAGAATGAAATATTCCGGTGGGAAAATCAGAGTCGGGCTAGTTGGCTCTGGGCTGTTGATCGCCGGTGCGGTAGGTCTGGCAGGGTGTTCTGCTGATGATTCTGCTGCGCTCTTTGATCCGCAATGGCAGATTCCGCTTCATTTGGGTCAGGCCTACGAAACAACCCATTTTGTGCCGCTAGTAGATTTTGGCGATAGCGTCATGGTGAGTGTGGCGGATAGTGTTGCCGGATATGAACTGCCATCGGGGAATATGCAATGGTCCTTAACTCTGGATGGGGTTTCCTCCTGCCAGCGGGCTGGCAATTATGCGCTGTGCCCCCAACACTCGCAGCGAGCAGTGGCGATTGACCGTCAGGGTAATACCAGTATTAAAACCGGATTAGTTGTGGAGGGCTCCGACGATACGACAGTATATTTTGCTCGCTCATCTACCGACCGAGTGGAATTAGTGGCGCAACCTATTGATATTTCGCTCGATCAGATGGGAATGACGGGTGAGGTTTTGGCGGTTTATGATGGCACGTCCAGTAAACTGCCCGATGGTACCGAGATTACCCGCGATGTGAGTGGGCATTATCCGGCGGCAGTGGAGGATCTGCTAGCGCGCGGAATCCTTACCCGAAATTCTGCTTGGTTGAATCCGCCGCCGGTTACCCATGTTGCCCAGCCCATTGCCGATGGTTTTGTGGTTATCAGCGGTGGGGGAGTTACCGGCACGGAGGTTGAGCCAACGACGATCAGTTTGTATGACGTCGCTGGCAATGAAGCTGGCAAGCATGTTGTCGATGCCGCTTTACATATGAGCGTCAATCCACGCTGGACGTTGGCGGAGCTTAACGATATTGCTCAGCAGGTGACACAGCTAGGAAAACCGCATGCTTTTGTTTTTGACGACGGGCATGTCATCGGTTTCGATGTGCGTTTTCACTCGGCAGTTGCTCCGGCGTATGCGAACTATAAAGAGTTTGCGTTGAGTAACGCAGAGAGCTTAGCTATGGATAATATCCATCCGGAAACCCTATCTATGTGGGTTAAAAAGTATCCCTATGTTTCGATCACGGGTAAGAATGATGACGGGGTGGTGGCTCGCACCTACAACGTGCAGACCGGCGAAGTGCTTGTCGATAAGGAAAAATGCCAATGGACGGATCAGAGCGTTTACTGTTTTGATGCCACGCATCTTGCCAAGCCGCAGCTCGCTGTACAGCAAAAGAACTAAGTGGGTTTTGGCTGGCAATCAATGGCAGTTACTCCGCGAGGCGATTATTGCCACTGTGCTATGCGGGATCTGTTGGTAGATGGTCGCTAAAAAGTAATTTCTCGCGTAGCCGTCTGCGTATATACCGGAGAGGGAGGATAATACCTGGTTATGTATAACAATGCTCCTAACTGCGTATATATAGCGCTCGGCGTCTGGAATCGACATTCTGAGCGGGCCATTGTGTCAAGGTCTAAGACGTTCAGCTAGTGAGTAATTTTGAATTTGGCATAGAGAGCCCGTAATGGCTTGGGTGCCCACCAATTCCACCGGCCAAGTAGCGTCATAGTGGCTGGTACTAACAACATTCGCACTAGAGTTGCGTCGATCACGACGATCGCGGCTAGAATAACGCCGATCTGTTTAATAGGGATCATATCCCCAAAGACGAATCCGATATAGACGGCAACGATAATAGCTGCTGCCGAGGTGATGATGCGCCCAGAGCGCTGCAGCCCTTTTTCTACGGCGGTGTCGTTATCGCATCCGTTATCCCAGAACTCTTTAATTCGGGCGATAAGGAACACCTCGTAGTCCATTGCTAACCCAAAACCGAAAGCGATAGCCGTTGCTAAAACGAAGGTTTCCAAATTTTCCATCTGCGGCAAGCCGAATAACCCATGTTGGAAGAGGAAGAGGGTGGCTCCTACTCCGGAGAAAAGAGATAGGGCATTGATAATGAGGGCTTTCAGTGGAACGACGATAGAGCCGGTCATGAAGAATAAGAGCGTGAGCACTGAGACGATGATAATGGCCAGTGCGATAGGCGCGCCCTGTGTAACCGAGTCGGCGAAGTCAAGCTGTAATGCGGCTGCGCCGCCAACATATACGGTGGGGAAGCGGGAACGCACATCGTTGACGAGCTGAGTGACTTCCGGGCCCACCTGGTCATTCGCTGGCAGACTGACGGCAATGAGGCAGGCCCCGTCGCCGAGCTGTTGTGGGGAAGAAACCCAATCTACTCCAGGGTAGTTCGATACGTAGTCCTGGATAGCGGGTAGCTGCGCCGCGTCCTCGGTAAGAATACTGGCACTTGGGGTGGCAAAAGGTCGGTAGGACTGCATATCAGTGTATGCCTGACCGACGTCGGATTGAGTAGAGATGTACTCAATAACATTAGAGTGCATGTGTAAGCCGCGAGCGGGGACGACCATCAACACAACTATGCCGGTGACGGCCAATAGTATGCGGATCGGTCGGGCATGTACCCATTTAGCTAACCGAGAGAAGATCCCGTCATCATTGGCGGCGTCACCTATTTTTGTTACGAGCCGACCAAATCGAGGGCGCCGCGCCAGCCACGAGGGGCGAACGAGATGTGGACCCAGGAGAACGATAACGGCAGGCACGAGCGTAACCGCTGTAGTTACCGCGAGAATAGTGACAATAATGCCACCCGCCGCAATCATTTTCAGCATGGGGGCACGCATTGCTAACAGGCCTGCAATCGAAAAGGTGATGGTAAGAGCGGAAAAGGATACGGTCCGACCGGCGTGCGTTACGGTTTGAATAATGGCCTGACGGATAATCTCGGCACATTGGGGGCTTCGTGCGGCGGTGGGCAGATCCATCTGACGTTGCTCGCACTGCAGTGTTATCTCTTCTCGGTAGCGCGAGACGATGAGCAGACCATAATCAATGGAGAGGGCGAGCGCGATGATGGTAATGACGTTGAGGATGAACGTCTCGACATTAGTTATATAGGTGATTGCCCATAAGGCTCCTAGCCCGATGGCAATGGAAGCCATAGCGCCCACGAGTGGCAGACCAGCAGCAAGCAGACCGCCAAAAACGATGACCATTAAAAGCAAAGCGACAGGCAAGCTGATGGTTTCGCCGCGCACTAAATCTGTTTTGACCTGACGAACCATATCATTGTGCATCAGCTCAGTGGAGAACATGTGTACGTCGGATGATGGCGAGATTTTTTGTAGATTGATGGTGAAATCTGTGACGGCCTGTTCGATCTGGATTATGGAATGGGGGACGGTGCGGGTTATCGCAATGACGAAACCCTGTGGGGATTGGAATTGCGCGCTGGGGTTAGGCTGTGCAGCGATCTGCTGTTCGGCGCTTTGCCGAGCTTTCTGGGCAATTGTGTTTTCGATATTTGTGCGGGCCTGCGCACTGATTTCGGCTTGAGCCTGCGATCTGGCCTGACGGGCAACCTCGTCGGTAGGAGCGGAGGGATGCTGTGCGGAGAATTCTGCGACGGCGCGTTCTACTGCAGCGGAAATCTGTGGTTCGGCTTGTGCTAATGCTTGTTGGACTCCAGCCTCGATAGCCCCAGCATTGGCAGTAATTGCTTGGTCAATAGCCTTTTGCAGGTTTTGTTCAATAGCGTTGCGATATTGCTCATCGATATTGATTGGATCGCGCACCTCGGTGACGTCGGGTAGGGCTAATAGGCGTGAGCGAAATGCAGCGATTTGTTCGGTAGCGTGTTCGACGTCAATCCCACGAACAGTGACGACAGCAGTTTCCGTGCCAGCCGATTCAGTGGTGCGCTGAAGGACAACGTCGGATTGCGAATCAGGGACCATAGAGTGTGAGGATTTCATTCGGTCAAACAGGGATCCGTGCCCAAACCCCCACAGTGCAGCTCCTGCGCCTACAAGAATGAGCACAATCCATGACACGACAAAGCGTCGGGGATATCGTGCGATATTTCGCCCCAATAGATCAAACATGTGCGCTCCTTCCGCTACGCACGATGTTGCTATTACCTCTATATATGAGACTATCCCACACTGGAAAGCTTGGGTAGGGTAGTTAGACTTAAAACATGGATCTGTTTGAACAGGCGAGCCTCGATTCTCATGGGGTGCCCCGAGATAGCGGTGCGCCGTTAGCTGTACGAATGCGCCCACAATCACTAGAGGATGTCGTCGGGCAAGAACATCTGTTGGGAGCGGGGCAGCCGTTACGTCGGCTCATTGATCCTTCTTCTGCTAGCTCAGGGGTGCCCAGTTCCGTGTTTTTGTGGGGGCCGCCAGGGGTAGGAAAAACGACTTTGGCGTATCTGGTTGCGCGTCAATCGGGGCGGCGCTTTGTTGAGATTTCAGCAGTTTCTGCGGGTGTGAAGGAGTTGCGTTCGGTTATTGACGAGGCAAAGGCCATGTTGGTAACCGATGGTCGGGAGACTGTTCTCTTTATTGATGAGGTGCATCGTTTTTCTAAAGCTCAGCAAGACGTCTTACTGCCCGCCGTAGAAAACGGTTGGGTAATCCTTATTGCTGCCACGACGGAGAACCCCTCTTTTTCGGTGATCTCGCCGTTGCTTTCTCGTTCGCTGCTGTTGACCTTGCAGCCGCTTGCCGATAGCGATGTGAAAAAACTGCTGGATAGAGCCATAGCTGATGAGCGCGGATATGCGGGCACGGTGACGGCTGAGCCGGAGGCGCTTGACCGTATCGTCCGGCTTGCTGGGCATGATGGCAGGCGGGCATTGACCATTTTGGAAGCCGCGGTACAGTCAGATCGCTTGACGGTTGCGCACGTCGATGCGGCTGTCGATAGTTATGTGGGGCGATATGACCGCGACGGCGATCAGCACTATGACGTTATTTCTGCCTTTATCAAATCTATTCGGGGTTCGGATGTGGATGCCGCTTTGCATTATTTGGCGCGAATGTTAGAAGCGGGGGAGGATCCCCGATTTGTTGCGCGTCGGTTGATGATTTCGGCGGCGGAAGATATTGGGATGGCTGATCCGAGTGCATTGCAGACGGCAACTGCGGCAGCGCAATCGGTGGCTTTAGTTGGCATGCCGGAGGCGCGAATCATCTTAGGTCAGGCAGTGGTTCATTTGGCTACGGCACCAAAATCTAATCGGGCCTATCTGGCGATTAATCAGGCGATTGCGGATGTGCGCAGTGGCGATATTGGGGCGGTACCAGTGCATTTGCGCGATCAATCGGTCAAAGCCTCACGGATTGCTGCTAAACAAACGGGTCGGGATATGTCGTATCAATATCCGCACGATGACCCGCGCGGGGTGTTATCTCAGCAGTATCTCCCCGATGAATTAGCTGGTCGCCAGTACTATCACCCGACAGAACGAGGTTTCGAGTCGAATATCACGTCGCGCTTGGCGAAGGTGCGAGCGATTTTAGCTGGTGAGTAGTGGTATTGTGGAACGGTTGCTCCGCCGGAGTAGCTATGCCGTAGTGGAAAATCGCTACGGGATACAGGTCCTGGGATCCTAGCCGTTTGTGTTGATCCCGCGCACAATTCGTGCGTGCCATGATGCCGACAGGAGATCTGAATGGCAACGAATCGTTCACGTAAGTCCGTGCGTCAGTCGCGTGCTTTGGGTATTGCATTGACCCCTAAGGCTGAGCGCCTCATGCAGCGTCGTCCCTACCGTCCTGGTGAGCATGGTCGTGGTCGGGTTAAGGAATCCGATTACTCGATCCGTTTGAAGGAAAAGCAGCGTCTGCGTGCCCAGTACGGTATTCGCGAAGCTCAGCTCCGTAAGGTCTGGGATGAGGCTCGCCGTGCTGAAGGTCTGTCAGGTGAGAACCTTATCGAGTTGCTGGAGATGCGTATTGACGCTCTGGTTTTGCGTTCCGGCTTTGCTCGCACTATTGCGCAGGCTCGTCAGGTTGTAGTACACCGTCACGTGCTTGTTGATGGAAAGATTGTGGATCGCCCGTCCTACCGCGTTAAGCCCGGTCAGGTGCTCCAGATTAAGCCGCGTTCGCAGACTTCCCCGCAGTTCATGGTAGCGGCTCAGGGGCAGCACGCCGATGTTTTGCCGGCAGTGCCGGATTACCTCAAGGTCGATTTGACCAAGCTGCGTGCTGAATTGGTGCGTCGTCCTAAGCGCGCCGAAGTGCCGGTTACCTGTGACGTCCAGATGGTCGTCGAACACTACTCGCGCTAAATGTCGCAGTACAACGCGCCGCGGTTTTCACCGTGGCGCGTTGTCGTCATAATAAGAGCGTTCTTACAAAGGAAGACTTATGCGTACCTCTGAAATTCGTCGTCGTTGGCTTGATTACTTCCGTGCGCACAACCACCATATTGCGGAATCTGTGCCCTTGGTTTCCCCGGATCCGTCGATCCTTTTCACGATTGCTGGCATGGTGCCGTTCATCCCGTACATCGTCGGAACAGAGCCAGCCCCATATCCGCGGGTGGCGTCGGTGCAAAAATGTATTCGAACCAATGACATTGACAACGTGGGTCGCACAACTCGGCATGGAACGTTCTTCCAGATGTGTGGCAACTTCTCCTTTGGTGATTACTTCAAGCAGGGAGCTATTGATCTTGCCTTTGGTCTGTTGACCTCGCCGGAAACTGAAGGCGGCTACGGGCTGGATAAAGACCGGCTTTGGGTGACGATCTGGGATCAGGATGACGTCTCCTATGAGCATCTGACCTCAGTGGTGGGATTAGATCCGCGCCATATTGTGCAGTTACAACGAGAAGAGATTTTCTGGTCTACTGGTCAGCCAGGTCCTGCAGGAAGCTGTGCAGAGATCCACTATGATCGCGGTCCAGAGTTTGGCCCAGAAGCTGTCGGAGGTACAGTCGATCCGGGTGGGGATCGTTACTTGGAGATCTGGAACCTCGTTTTTGATGAGTTTTTGCGCGGTGAAGGGACGGGTAATGACTACCCACTCCTAGGCAAGCTCGACCAAACCGCCATTGATACGGGAGCTGGTCTAGAACGTATCGCCTATCTCTTACAAAATAAGACGAATATGTACGAGATCGACGAAGTATTCCCCGTCATTGCCGCCACCCAAGAACTCACGGGCAAAGTGTACGGTGCAGATCGGGAAGATGACGTGCGGATGCGTGTCATCGCAGACCATATCCGTTCTGCATTGATGTTGATTGGCGATGGCGTGCGCCCTGGTAATGACGGTCGGGGATATGTGTTGCGCCGAATTATTCGTCGTGCGGTTCGAGCTGTTCGATTATTAGGGGTTGACGAAGTAGCGTTGCCGCACCTATTGCCGGTGTCAATGACGGCAATGAAGGATTCCTATCCAGAGCTAGAAGCGCAATTCGATGCGATCGCCCAGGTGGGCTACCAAGAAGAAGAGACGTTCCGGCGTACCTTGGAATCGGGCACACAAATTTTTGATGTTGCTGTTGCTCAGGCCAAACAGGAGCACAAGCCAGTAGCTGGAAGTGCTGCTTTCGCTTTGCATGATACCTATGGTTTCCCGATTGATCTGACCTTGGAGATGGCTCGAGAGGCAGGCGTTGAGGTTGATGAAGCCGGTTTCCGTGAGCTGATGACGGAGCAGAAAGCTCGGGCACGTGCCGATGCCCTAGCAAAGAAAACTGGTCATGTTGACGCCACGGTGTATCACCAGATTTTTGATACTGCTGGTGGCGCTACCCAATTCCTGGGATACACCGAGTCCAGCGCTGAGGGGCGCGTCGTTGCGATGTTGCGTGACGGGCAGTCCGTTCCCGTTGTGGAAGCACCAGCCGATGTGGATATCATCTTGAATCAGACCCCGTTCTGGGCTGAGCAAGGTGGCCAGTTAGCAGATCATGGCACTATTTCGACGGCGGCAGGCGGCCTGCTTCAGGTTGATG
Source organism: Trueperella sp. LYQ143 (assembly GCF_046599595.1). NCBI lineage: Bacteria > Bacillati > Actinomycetota > Actinomycetes > Actinomycetales > Actinomycetaceae > Trueperella > Trueperella sp. LYQ143. Next base: position 32,832 of record NZ_JBKIWR010000003.1, read on the forward strand.
ATGTGCAAATGCCGATTAAAGGCTTGTTTGTTCATCGAGCGCGGCTCACTGAGGGGAGCGTTGCGGTGGGTGATACCGCTTTTGCTCAGATTGATGTGGATCGTCGTCAGCAAATCGCTCGGGCGCATACCTCAACGCACATGATCCACCAGGCGCTTCATGAGTTCCTCGGAGATCAGGCAACCCAGGCAGGTTCAGAGAACGCTCCTTCGCACCTGCGTTTCGACTTCCGTCATGGTTCAAGTATTCCGGCTGATGTTTTATCGAATATTGAAACGCGAGTAAATGAACGCCTGCAAGAGAACCTGGCAGTAACAGATGAGATCATGAGCCTGGAGGCGGCCCGTAAGCAAGGCGCTATGGCTCTGTTCGGGGAGAAATACGGCAACGAGGTGCGTGTCGTTTCTATCGGTGGCGATTGGTCCAAGGAACTATGTGCCGGTACGCATGTAGTGCAGACGGGTGCTATTGGGCTGGTGACCGTCCTAGGTGAATCATCTATTGGCTCAGGTGTTCGCCGTATTGAAGCTCTGGTTGGGCAGGGGGCATACGCTTCCGGGGCGAAGGAACGCGCGCTTCTTTCGCAGCTAACATCGTTGACGCGGGTGCGCAGTGAAGAATTACCAGAGCATATCAGCGCCTTACTTGGAAAATTGAAGACCGCTGAAAAGGAGATTGCTAAGCTTCGCCAGGAGCGTTTGCTGGGATCACTCGATAGTATTCTCGCGCAGCGCAAGACTATCAATGGTGTCACCGTAATTGCCCATCATCTTGGTGAAGCAACTGCGGATGAATCCCGCCAGGTGGTAACTCGGTTGCGGGAAATGCTGGGGGCAGAACCTGCGGTAGTTGCGCTGACGGCAGTGGCAAATGATCGCCCGACGATTGTTATCGCAACGAATGAGGCCGCCCGTGAACGCGGTATTCAGGCAGGGGCGTTAGTCGGTATTGCGGCAAAGGTATGTGGCGGCGGCGGTGGCGGTCGGCCAGATATGGCCCAAGGTGGAGGAAGCCGTCCGGATCAGGTTAACGCAGCCTTAGAGGCCGTCTGCGCGGCGATTGGATGATACATGCGATCAGGGGCGCGTATCGGGGTTGACTTGGGAGATCGTCGGATCGGAATCGCTCGCTGCGATGCTGAGGGCATTATCGCGATGCCGGTGGCGACGATTGACCGAGGCCGCGGAGATATTCGAAAAGTCGTCCAGATTATTAAGGAATCCGACGCAATCGAAGTGATTGTGGGCCTGCCGCGTAATATGGATGGATCTGAGGGAGAGTCTGCGCGCAAGGTTCGGTATTGGGCTGGTCTGCTATCACGCACCTTAGGTACACTTCCCGTTAGAATGGTTGACGAACGCCTATCAACGGTACAAGCACATCGGCATTTGCATGAGGCTGGGCGGCGCGAAAAGTCGTTCCGTTCAGTTGTCGATCAGCAGGCTGCCGTCATCATTTTGGATGATGCACTGGCCTATGAACGAGCAAACGGATGCGCTCCTGGTGAGCTAGTAGAACAAGCGATGGAGGAGTAGCGTGTCGGAATTTTTTGAGAAGTTACCCGATACGAAGGCTCGTAAAGAGCGAGCAAAGTCCAACCGGACATCGCGCAAGCGTACTGGTAAGAAGTATGCGCAGACTTTGACCGTCCTGGTTGTCGCCGTATTCTTTATCTGTTTCTCGCTGTCGATTGCTTGGCCACACGTTAGCTCAATGTTGCATTCACATGGTGCAGATGATTATCAGGGAGAAGGCAGCGGCGAGGTGATTGTGACGATCCCTTCGGGTGCTACAGGTACGGATATTGCCAATCTCCTTGTGGAGAATGACGTTATCAGCTCGGCGGGGGCTTTTATTGAGGCATTCAATCGGGAACCCCGGGCCGCCTCGATTCAGCCGGGATCGTATTCTTTGCGTCAACAGATGTCGGCGACCGCTGCGCTGGCGGCGCTGCTGAGCAATGCGAATCGGGCAGATTACACGGTGACTGTGCCGGAGGGCTTCACCGTCAAACAGGTGGCTGATCGGCTCGTCAACGTCATGGGCTATAACTCGCAAGATGTTGAGAAGGCATTAGCAGATACCGTAGCATTAGGGCTTCCTGCAGAGGCGGGAGGTCACCTAGAAGGGTGGATTGCTCCTTTAACGTACACCTTCGATGCAACGACCACAGCTCAAGAGGCGCTGCGTCAAATGGTCAGCGAGCGAGTTAACGAACTGTCGAAGTCTGGTATTGATCGCGGGCAGTGGCAGCGGATTCTCACTATTAGCTCGATTGTTGAGCGAGAGGTGAGCTGGCCACAATACTACGGGCAGGTGGCTCGGGTTATCGAGAATCGTCTGGTGGATACCACTCAGATTCATGGTCGCTTGCAGATGGATTCCACCGTCTTGTATGGCGTTGGGAAGACGGGTGGTGTTCCAACACAGGCTGATCTGGAGAACAATAATCCCTATAACACGTATATCAATGCGGGATTGCCGCCAGCGCCCATCTCCAATCCAGGGATTGACGCAATCCGTGCCAGTGTGAATCCGCCAGCAGGTAATTGGCTCTATTTTGTGACGGTCAATTTGGAAACCGGAGAAACGAAGTTTTCTGCCTCCCTTGATGAGCACAATGCTAATGTGGCTCAACTGCGATCGTGGATTGATGCCCATCCGAATTATGGGCAGTCAAACTCGGAAAAATAATCTCATAATTAAAACTGTTGAGCGCTGTGCTGATGATTCTTTTTTCGGCACAGCGCTGTGTTTTTGTTGGGATAATCCCACGGCAACAGAATGTGCCCTCTAGCCCGAATTCGTGCTATAACCCCAGTATTTAGCCAAAAATATCAGATTATTGGATGATTTCTGCTGAGCTGGCTTGTGGCTTTCGGCGTCAGACAGACGGAAAAGAGAAAGCACCGTCACCGTGGGGATGCAGATAAAAATGCCGCCCATCGCTATGGCATAACACATGGAAAGGAGCCATAGCCTATCTGCCCCTGCATCTTAAATAGTGAATGATCGTATCCGTGTTGTGGAAGATATATTGCCTGTGGATTCATGAGTGTGGGGCACGGCAAGCGTCATAGTCTCAGCCTCATGACATCTCATCCACTCTTTTTATCGACATTGACTAATCGGCGTGCCATTGTCATGGCATTGTGCGTTGCCAGTATCACCTATGGGGTAGTGTTCTGGCGCACTGCAGATCAGGTTCGAGCCATCTGGGCCTTGGCGTTTTATATTCCAGTCGTTTTTAATGCGTGGATTGACGCGCGAACGCATCAGCTTGTTGTGAATTGGACGCATTTAGCAGGAGGCATTGCGTTGAGTTATGCCTTGGTCCGTCCGAATATATATGCGTTACCCATTGCGCTTATAACAGGAATATTTTTCGGAGGAATCGTTCGGCTCTCACATGGGCGCCTATTGGGCGCCGGAGATGCGCGCCTTATGACGGTATTGGCGGGGTGGCATGCTTTGTTATGGCTGTGGAGTCCGTTGTGGCTTTTGCTTGGTTCGTTCACAGCTCACGTTGTTTACGTCTTAGGATGGTCAATCTTCCGTCCTTTCGCGTTCCGGCGCGATCACGCTTTCGGTCCCTGGCTGGTCGGGGTATCGTGGATTTTGACGTGCGTAGCATAACGGAAGATACGGGCTGTTCGCTGATCTCTTTCTCATGCAAGACGTAATGGGCATCTGTCACGCTATCTGCCACAATAGATACATGATTCGATGGAGTACTGCTGGGGAATCACATGGTCGATCACTGATCGCTTTGCTGGAAGGCATGCCAGCAGGCGTATCCATCACCAGCGATGATATCCGCCATGCGCTGTGGCGTAGACGCCTTGGTCATGGTCGGGGAGCACGTCAAGCCTTTGAAGCCGACGAGGTAAAGATTCTCAGCGGAATCCGGCATGGATATACCTTGGGATCTCCCATTGCGATCGAAATAGGCAATTCAGAATGGGAAAAATGGACCATCGTCATGAGTCCAGATCCAGTTGATCCGCAGGATCTACTTATCGATGCCGGAACGGGCGATGAGCGGGAAATGGCTAGGAATAAGCCATTAACGCGGCCACGACCGGGGCATGCCGACTTAGTGGGGATGAATAAGTACGGTTTTGATTCGGCTCGCCCCATTTTAGAGCGCGCCTCGGCGCGAGAAACGGCAGCTCGGGTAGCGCTTGGAGAATTAGCTAAACAGTTACTACGCCAAAGCGTCGGTATTGATATTGCCTCCCATGTTGTAGAAGTCGGGTCGGTAGCAGCTCCAGAAGGGATTGCATTGCCGACGGCTAATACTTGTGAACAATATGATGCCAGCCCGGTACGGCAGACAGATCCAGAGCTAATGGCGGCATTTTGCCAAGAAATAGATGCGGCAAAAGCGGCTGGGGATACCTTAGGCGGCGTTGTTGAGGTTGTCGCGTGGGGAGTACCGCAAGGTCTGGGGACGCACACTCGCGCCCAACAGCGCCTTGATGCGCAACTTGCGGGGGCCTTGATGTCCATCCAGGCAGTTAAAGGTGTAGAGATCGGGGATGGTTTCCGTTCAGCACGCCGCCGAGGATCCGTTGCTCACGATGAGATAGTTCGTCGTGATGGCAAAGTGCAGCGAACAACGAATCGCGCTGGAGGTATTGAAGGCGGGATGTCCAATGGTGAGCCAATCGTCCTGCGCGCTGCTTTTAAGCCGATTTCCACTGTTCCGCGGGCTTTAGCGACGATTGATACCAGCACAGGTGAGGCAGCACGGGCATTACATCAGCGTTCTGATACAACTGCGGTAGTTCCGGGGGCGGTTATCGCTGAGGCGATGGTGGCTCTTGTGCTTGCTGAAGCATTGGTCGATAAATTTGGGGGAGATTCGCTACCGGAAATTCAACGCAATGTTGCCTCGTGGTGGCAGTCAATCCCAGTGGAGCGTAAATAAATGCTGGCGGTCATCATTGGAATGCCGGGGGCCGGTAAGTCAACGGTGGGTCGCCATGCGGCACAGAATCTGGGCGTGGAGTTTGCAGATTCTGACGAGCTAATCGTCAAGCGATATAGGCGCTCCGTGCCGCAGATATTTGCCGAATTAGGGGAGAGCGGATTTCGCCGGATAGAAGCAGAAACCATCGCATGGGCCTGCGAGCATTTTTCTGGGATCCTTGCCTTGGGCGGTGGAGCAGTTCTGCACCCTGATACACGTCAGATGTTGGCCGGGCAACGGGTTATTCTCATCGAAGCAACGGATGAGGAATTGATTCGGCGGGTATCGAAATCGCGCACTGTGCGCCCACTTTTGAAACATAATCCAGCCCAAGCTATTCGAAAACTGCGTAGGGAACGGTCAACGATTTATCATCGGGTGGCGAGCCATGTTGTTCTTTCTGATGCTCATCCAGTAGCGCATGTTGTTGATGAGGTGGTCAAGCTGTTGGAAAAAGATGTATGCCGAATTGAGGTAGGCGGCCCGCGCCCTTATGACGTCATTATCGGCCATAATCTGCTCTCTTATGTCGTCCGTCAGGCAGCGCAATATGCCAATACCCTGGTGGTCTATAGCGAAGATCTGCAGGAGTATGCGCGCGAGCTATCTACAGAGCTGACTATTGCTGATATTCCCCATGCACAATTCCGGATTCCGACGGGGGAACGGTGTAAAACTGTCGATATTCTGGCGGCTGGCTGGCATGCGGCAGGGCAGGCTGGAATTAGTCGAGATGGCGTTATTATTGCCATCGGGGGTGGAGCGACAACAGATCTCGCCGGCTTTATTGCGGCAACCTGGTTGCGCGGTATCGCGGTTATCCATGTGCCTACCTCTTTGCTGGCGATGGTTGATGCGGGTATCGGCGGAAAAACCGGGATTAATGTCGAACATGGTAAGAATCTCGTAGGAGCTTTCCACCCGCCAGCGGCAGTTATTTGTGACGTCGATACGCTATCAACACTGCCGGAAGCGGAATTGCGTGCCGGTATGGGAGAAGTTGTTAAGTGCGGATTTATCGCCGATCCAGTGATAACTGAAATCGTAATGCGTCCAGATTTCACTATGCGTGGGCCGGAATTAATGGAACTTATCGTCCGAGCAGTTCGGGTAAAGGCAGAGGTCGTAAGCGAAGATCTGCACGAGCAAGGGCGCCGCGAGATATTGAATTATGGTCATACCCTGGCTCATGCGATTGAATTGTCATCGCATTACACGGTTCGGCATGGGGAAGCGGTTGCAATTGGGTGCGTCTTTGCCGCTGAGTTAGCTAGCGCGGCGGGGATTGCTCCACCGGAGTTAACGAATATGCATCGCGAGGTCATCCAACGTGTGGGTCTGCCTATCTCATATCACGGGGTTTCCCGTCATGAGCTTCTTGCGATCATGCATGCCGATAAGAAAGTACGCAAGGGGCAATTACGCTTCGTGGTTCTCGATGATGTTGCTAAGCCGCGCATTATGACTAATCCGCATCGAGATCTCCTCGATGCCGCATTTGCGGGGGTTGGTTTGTGAGTCTGCTTGTTTTTATCGGGGTGCCGGGGGCAGGAAAGCGCTCTATCGTTGGCCAGTTGTCTCAGTATGGATACATGGGCTGCGACGTGGAGACGGCAACGGCGGCCCGTCTACACGTTCCGGTTTCCCAGATGTATCTTGAGTGCTCTGCGGCTGAGCGCGCGACTGCGACTGTTGCAGTGCTCGAAGAACTTTATGCTGATATTCGCCAGGCTCCGGATCAACGTTTCTGTTTGGCACTTCCGCCGAAGGTCTGCGGGTGTGTAGGGGAAAAAGACGAAGTGGACGACCCTTATGCGGCGTTGCGAGCACAGCTTGTAGCGCAGGCCTCGGAGGTCATCTGGCTTCAGGCTGAGCTATCGACGCTGATGACGCGCAATGCGCTTATTGGTATGCGTTCCGCGCTATTTATCATGCCGCGTAAAGAATTTCGTTTGCTCTCTGAGGCCTATGCCCCGATTTTTGAGGAGCTATCGACAGCCCAATACGATACGACGCACAGCAGTGTGGCACAGGCGACCCAGGAGATTTTAGAACAGCTTCATATTGAGTGTGAGCACAGCTCAATTACAGATTAATGACGCTATAACGAGGATATTCGCGAGTAACTTTGCTTAGCCTAGGCTTCGCTAGGGGAGCCTCACCTTCGTTGTTATTGGAGTCATTCCAAAATAGCATGAGGGTGTGCTAAAGAGTTTTATTTCCCGTTATCCCTTAGTTGTGCTAGTTGCGCTCACTGCAGTGATTGGTGTGCTGCTGAGCTTTGGGGCGCCAGCGGCGACGCGCCCACTCGTTTCGATCGTGGCTGGCGGCATTGCCCTGGCACAGGCCAAAGGGATGATTGATACCTTACGGGACGGGAATTTCGGCATTGATCTGCTTGCTGTAACAGCCATCTGCTCTACCTTGATTGTGGGAGAATACTGGGCAGCGCTCGTCGTATGCTTAATGCTAACCGGCGGAGAAGCACTGGAAGACTATGCTGAAAGCCGCGCAGGTGCGGAACTGACCGCACTGTTGGAAGGCGTGCCAACAACGGCATACCGACGCGAAGCCGACGCTGTTATCCCCATAGATATTGAGGACGTCCGTATCGGGGATCGCCTCGTTGTTCGACCACATGATACTGTGCCGGTAGATGGAATTTTAACCTCAGATCTGGCGATATTAGATGAAAGCCAATTGACTGGTGAGGCCCTTCCGGTGGAACATCGCGCGGGGGATGTGATTTTGTCAGGATCGCTGAACGGGGCAGAGTCGATTGACATGACGGCCCAATCTACGGCTGCCGATTCGCAATATCAGCGTATCGTCATGCTTGTTAATGAAGCTCGCGAATCTCAAGCTCCTTTCGTTCGGCTTGCTGATCGGGTTGCGGTACCTTTCACTATTTTTGCGTTAGTTTTAGCGGGAGCAGCCTGGGCGCTCAGCGGGCAGGCAGTGCGTTTTGCTCAAGTACTTGTTGTAGCCACGCCATGTCCACTGATTATTGCCGCTCCGGTGGCATTCATGGCGGGAATGTCGCGAGCAGCCCGAACGGGCATGATCGTCAAAAACGCGGGAACGATTGAAAAAATTGCGGCAGTACATTCAATTGCTTTTGATAAGACGGGGACGCTGACGGCAGGGGCGGCACGTATTCGCCAGATTCGAGCCAATGGCATGGATAGTACGGAACTGTTGCGGTATGCAGCCAGCGCGGAGGCATATTCGTCCCATCCTCTTGCGCAAACTATCGTCAGTGCGTACTGCGGAGAACGGATAGAACCAGAAAATGTCCAAGATATTCCTGGTCAAGGGGTGTGTGCTACAGTATCCGGTCGCGCTGTTCGGGTAGGAAAATACGGCTTCGTTGTGGATGGTCTGACGTCAGAGCAGGCAATACGAACCGTGACGTCAGATGATAGCGGACGATCAGAGATTTTCGTCAGTATAGACGGGCAGTTACGCGGTGAGATTGAGCTAGTCGATCCGATCCGCCCTGAGACGCCAGCAACCTTAGATATTTTGCGCCACATGGCAGGTATTGAATATACGGTGATGCTCACTGGTGATACTCGCCCAGCAGCGCAACGGGTAGCGCGCAATATCGGTATCTGCGAGATTCATGCTGAACTATTGCCAGAAGATAAGGTGCGCACAGTCCAGCAAACCGAGCCGGGGCGGGTGATGATGGTCGGTGATGGCGTCAATGACGCGCCAGTTCTTGCCGTTGCTGATGTCGGCGTTGCTATGGGGGCGCGCGGTTCTGCTGCTGCCGTTGAATCGGCGGACGTCGTAATTATGCATGACGATTTAATGCGGATTCCTCGTCTGCTCCTGTTAGGGCGGCAAACAATGCGTATTGCCTGGCAGGCAATCGGTATTGGGGTGAGCTTCTCGATCATCTTGATGTGCCTTGGGGCGGTGGGGGTTTTGCCGGCGTTTGCCGGGGCATGGTCCCAAGAATTAGTGGACTTGGCCTGTATCCTGTGGGCGTTACGAGCCTCGCGCAGTTCTCGTCAGGAAAAGGAACTTTCCACCTATAGCCATGAGCTATGTGCATGAACCTATCGCAGAGCCGGAGTACTCGAAGCTGGTTTTCTGGCTGCCGAGCGGAAAATAGCTGCGGAATATCTCAAGAATATCTCAAGAGAATATTGACGCTCTTTTCCTGACGAGGCCATAGCGGGAGCAGTAAAACGGGAGATTTCCTCTGCAATATATGAACTTCTGGCATATAACAGGCTCGCATAACTCTGCCTTTTAGTAAGAACGGCCCTATCGTATAACTGCGATCTGAAATGGCGGAACACGTGAAAATGACAGGCTTTCCGTGTGATGTAGGGGGAAACGGGAGAGCGTGTAGCGTTTCATAGTCGTTCTACTGTGTGTTTATCAGGTGTTCGATATATCCTGATAGCGGCGAAGCCAGTGCACGATGGCTCAGCCGGATAGCCTGAGCTCCGGTAGAAAGCCGTGCAGCACCTCGGCTGAAGAACGACAATAAGATTAAGGACGAACGTGGCAACTACGAATGATCTGAAGAACGGCATGGTCCTCAAGCTGGATAACCAGCTCTGGCAGGTAGTCGAATTCCAACACGTTAAGCCTGGTAAAGGGCCGGCTTTCGTGCGGACGAAGTTGCGCAACGTGCTCTCCGGTAAGAATGTTGACCGCACGCTAAACGCCGGTGTGAAGGTAGAGACGGCGACGGTTGATCGTCGCGATATGCAATACCTGTATAACGACGGTGAAGATTACATCTTCATGGATATGGAAAGCTACGAGCAGCTTCCGGTTTCTGCCGAGACTGTCGGTAACGCGAAGAACTTCATGCTGGAAAACCAGACAGTGATTGTTGCTATGTACGAAGGGCAGGTCCTCTTCGTCGAATTACCGGCCTCTGTGGTATTGGAAGTGACTTTCACCGAGCCAGGGCTGCAGGGCGACCGTTCGAATGCAGGTACGAAGCCCGCCACCTTGGAGACGGGCTATGAGATCCAGGTCCCGCTGTTCCTTGAGCAGGGAACCAAGATCAAGGTTGATACTCGTACTGGCGATTACATCTCTCGCGCCTAATGTCTCGACCACACGCGAATCGACCCGGACGTAAAGGGCGCTCACTGCAACGGCATAAGGCGCTCGACGTCCTATTTGAAGCAGATGCCCGCCAGGTAGATCTTGCGCAGTTACTGACGCAACGTACACAGATCAGCACCCATCAAGTCCCTATCGGGGAATACGGTGTGGCTATCGTGCAGGCGTATCTGGATAACAGTGCTGATGTCGATTCAATGATTGAAGCGGCCTCTCCAGCGTGGTCCTTGGATCGTATGAGCATGGTCGATCGCAACCTATTGCGGATGGGGGCAACCGAGATGATGTTTCTCGGTGTCGATGCCCCCATCGCGATTACCGAAATCGCGTCGTTGGCACGCGATTTCTCCTCTGACTCTTCCGTGGGATTTACCATGGGAGTGCTGAATCGAATCTGTGAGATTCGAGCCGGCGAAACGGCTGGGCTAACTGAGAAATGCACCGATAATGATGGAGATGACATATCGGAGGCAGATTTTCAGGCTGATTCCTCAGCAGTCTCAGCCTCTCTCGATGAATCAGATGCAACAGCAGGCGATAAACTCCCTGATACTCCTGAGGAATAACGAGTACAGATGAGCTGACGCCTACGAGCAATCTGGTTCGTATCGGGCGAAATAATACAATTGCATATCTCCTTTAAATTCGTCCAGTGAGGCGGGAAAGGAACATAATATGGCGGACAAGCGCGTCCTCGATGCGGGTGACATCACCCGATCTTTGCGGCGCATCTCTTATGAGATCATTGAACGGCATCATTGCATTGATGATTGCGTGATTCTCGGTATTCCAACTCGTGGAGTGCCCTTGGCTCAGCGTCTGGCGCAGATGTTATCCCAAGCCAGTGGTACTTCGGTGGCAGCCGGTCAACTCGACATTACGATGTACCGTGATGACCTGGCACAACAGCCTACTCGGGTGCCACATTCGACCATCATCCCACCGTCAGGAGTAACTGGAAAGACGGTTATTCTCGTTGATGATGTACTTTTTTCAGGGCGCACAGTGCGGGCAGCCTTAGACGCTCTAGTTGATGTGGGGCGTCCAGCAGCGATCCAACTAGCAGTACTGGTGGATCGCGGGCATCGTGAGCTGCCGATAAGGGCAGATTACGTCGGGAAAAATCTGCCGACGGCGCGAGACGAAAACGTTCTGGTAAAGCTCGCTGATATTGACGGCGAAGACGCGGTGCTATTGAGCTCGGCAGAATCGAGACTGCCGTGAAACATCTATTAGACTGCACCCAGTTATGCCGCGAAGAAGCACTTGAAATTCTGGATATTGCACAGGAAATGGCTGCTTCGCAAGACCGCCCGCACAAGAAATTACCCACCCTGCGTGGCAAACTCGTTGCGAACCTATTTTTTGAAAATTCCACCCGTACCCGATTGTCCTTTGAAACAGCGGCGAAACGCCTCAGTGCTGATGTGCTGACGTTTACCGCTTCTGGATCGTCGGTGGCTAAAGGGGAATCCCTGAAAGATACCGCCTTGACTTTGGCAGCAATGGGCGCCGATGCGTTCATTATTCGGCATAGCTCCTCAGGTGCGGCGGCCCGTTTAGCACATGCTGGTTGGGTAGATATTCCCGTCATCAATGCTGGAGACGGAACCCACGCCCATCCCACTCAGGCTTTGCTCGATGCCTTCACGGTGCGTCAACATCGGTATCCACAGGAACCAAAAGGGCGCGATCTTAACGGAGTGCATGTGGTAATCGTCGGGGATATTCTTCATTCTCGGGTGGCTCGCTCAAATGTGGAACTCCTGCACACCCTCGGGGCAGAAATCACTTTGGTTGCCCCGCCGACGCTACTTCCCTCGGCAATGACGCAATGGCCAGTAAACGTCACGTATGACCTGGACGCAGCTCTCGCCTCAGCACCCGATGCCGTGATGATGTTGCGGGTACAAAAAGAACGAATGTTAGCAGCCGGGGGAGGATATTTTCCCTCGGCTTTTGAATATCACCGATTGTATGGTCTGACTCCGCAGCGGCTGGCGCACATGGATCGCCGCACAATTATCATGCACCCTGGCCCAATGAACCGCGGTTTAGAGATCTCGGCAGAAGCTGCTGACTGCTCACAGTCTGTGGCCGTGCGGCAGGTTGCCAACGGAGTTGCCATTCGTATGGCGGTGCTATACGCCCTGCTAGCTCAGGGATCTGAAACGGAAGGACGATAGATAGCAATGTTTTATGTGAAGAATATTGCCCCGTACGGCGAAGAACTATGTGATCTGCGAATTGCCAACGGGCGGATTGCTGGCATTTATCCTGCTGGTTCAGATAACAACGAGGCAGGAGACGAGGTTATTGATGGACGCGGATATATTGCTTTGCCGGGCCTGGTCGATCTGCACACTCATTTACGCCAACCTGGGCGCGAAGGCGCCGAGACGGTCTTAACAGGCTCGCGAGCAGCGGCTCGTGGCGGTTATACCTGTATTCACGCCATGGCTAATACCGATCCGGTTCAGGATACCGCTGGTGTAGTTGAACAGGTCTACAACCTGGGAAGAGAAGCTGGACTGACGCAGGTGCGGGTAGTGGGCGCCGTCTCTGCTGGATTACAGGGAGAAAAACTGGCGGAACTGGGAGCTATGCACGCCTCGGCTGCACAGGTGAATTACTTTTCGGATGACGGTCAGTGTGTTGCCGATCCGGTACTCATGCGCCGCGCTTTGGAATACGTCAAAGCCTTTGACGGGGTTATTGCGCAACATGCACAAGATCCACGGTTGACGCAGGGGGCGCAGATGCATGAGGGCTGTGTTTCAGCCCGTATTGGGCTCGCTGGCTGGCCGGCGGTTGCCGAAGAATCAATCATTGCCCGAGATTGTTTACTCGCTCAACACGTTGATTCTCGCTTGCACGTCTTACATGCCTCAACTCGCGGTTCGGTAGAGCTGATTCGTTGGGCAAAATCTCAGGGGATTCGCGTCACGGCGGAGGCAACGCCGCATCATCTGTCTCTCGATCACAGTGAGGCTGAATCCTATGATCCGCTTTTCAAAGTCAATCCACCGTTGCGTACCAGGGAGGATATTGCAGCACTGCGCGCCGGACTCGCGGATGGCACAATCGATACGGTTGGAACGGATCACGCGCCACATCCCGCCGAGTCGAAAGACTGTGAATGGTCGGCCGGTTCCTTTGGAATGACGGGGTTAGAAACGGCGTTAAGCGTCATTCATGAGACAATGGTTGATACCGGATTGTTGGATTGGCGTGGCGTTGCGCGGGTAATGAGCGAGAATCCAGCTCGTATTGCCGGTTGCGATGATCAAGGGCGCCCGATTGCTGTGGGCGAGCCAGCTCATCTGGTTATCTACAATCCGAATATTCGATATGTCGTCGATCCGGCAAAACAGGCAACGAAGTCTGCCAACTGCCCGTGGCGTGGTCGGGAATTGACCGGGCAGGTTGTGTACACATTCTACGAGGGGCGTCTGGTCGTGCGTGAGGGTGCAGTTGTTGCCCCTGAATCCCAGGGCTCTGATCTTCATGGCGAGGGAAAGGAAAACTGAGGTGGAAGAAGCAGTCATTGTCTTTGATGATGGACGAGTATTTAATGCCCATAGTTGGGCAGCTACTGGAGAGATCTGTGGCCAGGTAGTTGTCACGACCGCAGCGACCGGATTTCATGAGCTGATGTGCGATCCGGAAAACACGGGCAAGATCCTCCTGTTCACAACACCGCATATCGGCAATACCTCGGTTGCTTTTTCAGCCCGAGCGGGGGAACCAATATGTGTTGCGGGGGTGATTGCCCGTGATCCCGTGCCCAGAGCAACGAATAGCACCACCTACGGCGAGCTGTCACAGGCATTAGCACAGGCTGGTGTTCTGGGGGTGCGAGATGTTGATACTCGCGCCATGGTTCGTCATATCAATGGGCGCCAGATGAGCGCCACCATTATTTCTGGCGATGAGCTACGCGCCAAACTTCGCCCTGCCCACGCGTTAACTGAGGAGCAGTAAATGCCACGTCGTAGTGATATTACATCTATTCTTGTCATTGGTTCTGGCCCGATTGTGATCGGGCAGGCGTGCGAATTTGATTATTCTGGCACGCAAGCATGCCGAGTTCTTAAAGACGAGGGATACCGCGTCATTTTAGTGAATTCCAATCCGGCAACCATCATGACCGATCCGAATATGGCCGATGCGACCTATATTGAGCCGATTACTGCCGAGGTTGTTGAACAGATTATTGCTCGGGAACGTCCGGATGCGTTACTGGCTACGTTAGGTGGGCAGACCGCTTTGAACACCGCAACGGATTTGTTTAACTCCGGGGTGTTGGAGCGCTATGGGGTGGAAGTCTTGGGGGCTAGCCCAGCGACAATTCGTAAGGGAGAAAACCGCGAAGAGTTCAAAGAGGTGGTGGAACGGTGTGGTGGGGAATCTGCCCGTTCTGTTATCGCCCATACCCTGGAAGAATGTCATGCCGCTGCCGAGGAATTAGGGTATCCGTTGGTGGTACGTCCGTCCTTTACTATGGGTGGTTTGGGCTCTGGTTTGGCCTACAACCAAGAGGATTTGGATCGGATTGTCTCGGGTGGTTTGCACTATTCCTTGACGGCAGAGGTGCTGCTCGAAGAGTCAATTTTAGGATGGAAAGAGATCGAGCTTGAGGTTATTCGCGATAAGAATGACGTCACAGTCTTAGTATGTTCGATTGAAAATTTTGATCCGGTTGGAGTCCATACGGGTGATTCCATCACGATGGCCCCGGCTTTGACTTTGACGGACGAGGAATTCACGAAGGTTCGAGATCTGGGTATAGCCATTATCCGTGAGGTTGGCTTGGACGCGGGTGGATGTAATATTCAGATCGCGATTGAGCAGCACACGGGCCGTATGGTGGTTATTGAGATGAACCCGCGCGTGTCGCGCTCGTCGGCTTTAGCCTCAAAAGCCACTGGCGTCCCGATTGCTAAGATCACGACGAAGTTAGCTGTGGGGTACACCCTTGACGAATTGATGAATGATATGACGGGGCGCCCGCTGTCGGAGGGTGATCCGGCTGTGGATTACGTCGTCGTGAAGGTTCCGCGCTTCGCCTTTGAAAAGTTCCCCGATGCTGATGACACCCTTACGACAACGATGAAATCCGTCGGGGAAGCAATGGCTTTGGGACGCAATTTCACAGAGGCTTTGCAAAAAGCAATGCGCTCTATTGATAAGAAGGGGGCAACCTTCCACTGGGGTCCGTTGGAGGATCTCCAGATCTTACGCGAGCGCATTATTCGCCCGACGGATACTCGCGTGATTGATATTCAACAGGCTTTGCGTGCGGGAATGAGCGTTACAGAGATCTTTGATCTCACTCAGATTGATACGTTGTTCTTGGATCAAATTGCGTTGCTGAATGAGGTGGCAGAGCAGTTACGTTCGGCTACTGCCTTGACCCGAGACCTGCTCGAATTGGCGAAACGTCATGGTTTCTCAGATCAGCAGATTGCGCAAATTCGGGCAATGAGTGAAGAGGCGGTGCGGGAGATCCGTTGGGCCTATGATTTGCATCCGGTCTACAAGATGGTTGATACCTGCGCTGGCGTTCATCCGGCGAGTACCCCGTATATGTATTCGACCTATGAGGAGGAAACGGAAGTCGCTGCTCGCGAAAAGCCTGCAGTGATGATCCTCGGATCGGGCCCGAACAGGATCGGGCAAGGGTTGGAATTTGATTACTCCTGTGTTCAAGCCACTTTAGCATTGAAAGAACGGGGAGATGTCGAGACGATTATCGTCAATTGTAATCCAGAGACGGTTTCCACAGATTACGACGTTTCAGATCGGCTCTATTTTGAACCCTTGACCTTGGAGGACGTATTAGAGATCTATCATGCCGAATCGCAGGCTGGCCCTATTACTGGGGTGATTATCCAGCTTGGGGGGCAAACGCCGCTTTCTTTGGCGCGGGATCTACAACGGGCCGGATTGCCGATTATTGGTACCTCTCCGCAGGCAATCGATGCGGCGGAGGATCGAGCGTTATTCGGTCAGGTGCTAGATGATGCGGGTCTGATTGCCCCACAATACGGTACTGCAGTGAGCGATAATCAGGCCTTGGAGGTTGCTGATTCGATTGGCTATCCGGTGCTGGTTCGACCTTCGTATGTGCTGGGCGGGCGCGGAATGCAGATTATTTATTCGCGCGATCAACTCTTGGAGTATTTGGCACGACGAGAATCAGATAAGACGGATGCTTCACGTCAGGCAGCCCCGTTGTTGATTGATCGTTTCTTAGATGACGCTATCGAGATTGATGTCGATGCGTTGTATGACGGTCAGGAGTTATTCCTCGGTGGCGTAATGCAGCATATCGAGGAAGCGGGTATCCACTCGGGAGATTCCTCCTGTGTATTGCCCCCGATCACCTTGTCGCAGAAGATGATTGATGAGATCGCGCGGGCAACGTTGGCGATTGCTCGTGGGGTTGGCGTGTGCGGATTAGTCAATATCCAGTTCGCGATTCAATCTGGTGTGTTATATGTGATCGAAGCGAATCCGCGGGCTTCTCGGACGGTTCCTTTTGTTTCGAAAGCGACGGGGACGGCCTTAGCGCCGGCTGCCACCTACATCATGATGGGTGAGACGATTGCGCAGCTTAAAGCGCGCGGATTCTTGCCGGAGCGCGATGCGCAGGTGATGGATCCTGGTCAGCCAATGACGGTTAAGGAGGCATGCTTGCCTTTCAAGCGTTTTACCACGCGCGAAGGTTTGGTGGTGGATACCGTACTCGGGCCAGAGATGCGTTCGACGGGTGAAGTCATGGGGATTGACGTGACGTTCCCTGCTGCTTTTGCCAAGGCGCAGGCGGGAGCCTATGGCCATTTGCCTACTTCTGGTTCGGTGTTTGTCTCGGTCTGTGATGCGGATAAAGGGGCGATCATTTTCCCTGTTGTCGTTATGGCAGATATGGGATTTACGATCTATGCCACGTCGGGAACGGCGGCGGTACTTGAACGGTATGGAATTGATGCGGTTGTGGTGGCAAAGCTATCTGAAACGCCCGCATCAGCAGATAGCAATGTTGTGGATCTGATTCGCTCTGGGGCGATCGATATGGTGGTTAATACGCCAAATTCGCAAGATGCTCGGGCTGATGGGTATGCGATTCGGGCGGCGGCAACTGCGGCGGATCTGCCGGTGATGACGACTGTGTCAGAGTTTGGCGCGGCGGTTCAGGCTGTCAAAGATTTGCGGGCGCGCAGCTTCGATATTGCCACGCTTCAGGAGTATCACCGTCGGGTGAATGTGCCGGCTAGCGGGGTGCAATCATGACCTATGGCGAACGGCAATATGAAGCTATCAAGCGCTTTGGGGGAGTATGTGCGGGAATTGATCCGCATGCCTCACTGTTGCGTGATTGGGAGTTGAATGACGATGTTGCCTCCGTGCGGGAATTTTCCTTGCGAGTGGTTGAGGCGCTAGCGGGATATGTGGCTGCTTTCAAGCCGCAGTCGGCGTTCTTTGAACGTTTTGGATCGCGTGGGATAGCTGTACTGGAGGAGGTCCTGGATGCTATTCGCAGCTATGATTCTCTCGCTGTGCTAGATGTCAAACGTGGGGATATTGGATCGACGATGGCAGGCTATGCGGATGCCTATCTATCACCGTCTGCGCCGTTGCGTGCCGATGCGATAACCGTCAGTCCATATTTAGGGTATAGCTCGCTGGAAGCGACCATTCGTTACGCTTATCAGCATGATCGGGGGGTCTTTGTTCTGGGGCTGACCTCGAATAAAGAAGCCGATGAGATTCAGCATGTTGGGCAGCCTGCGGTTGCTCGGCGGGTCTTCGATTATGTGTGCCAGGCCAATGAAGCGGCAGCCTGTACTCCAGGCTCGGTTGGTTTGGTTGTTGGGGCAACAATCGGGGATGGGGCACAACGCGCCGGCATTGAGCTCGCCTCCTTTAATGGGATCTATTTGGCTCCAGGAGTGGGGGCACAAGGTGCTGGAGAGCGGGAGCTGCAGGAGTTGTTCGCTGACGTTCCGACCTTGGCTTCGGCGTCGCGGTCAATTCTGGCAGCCGGTCCACGCGCTGATGATTTGCGCAGTGCGGCTCGCGCATTAGCGCAGTGGAACAATCGGTCATAACGCCCAAGTGTTAGTGTTGGGAGTGTGGTTAATAGCAAAACGTGACATATTCAACGGTCATATTTTGCCCGTGTGTCGCGAAGTTGCCGCTTATCGTAAAGCGCTGACCAGCGCAAACGATAAAAGCTAAATTGCGCCCTTACAAACGGCGAAAATGAGCGGAATTCTCACGGTTGCGGCGCTATATTTGCACTATCGCTAACACCGTGAGGAGACATCATGGCACTACCAACACTGACGCCTGAGGAGCGCGTAGCTGCACTCGAAAAGGCTGCTGTGGCACGCAAGAAGCGCGCAGCGATTAAGGAAGATCTCAAGTCAGGCAAGACAAAGCTCTCTGACGTCCTTAAACTGGCGCAAGACGATCCAGTTATCGGCAAGCTCAAGGTTTCATCCTTATTGCAATCTATGCCGGGGATTGGTCCTGCCAAGTGCGAGACGATCATGAAAACGGCGAAGATTTCCGATTCGCGTCGCGTCGCGGGCCTAGGTAAGCATCAGACGCAGCGTCTGGTCGAACTCTTTGGCTAAGAGATCATTTCCCCAATAGCGGCATCTGGTACGGGTGCCGCTATTGTTTTTTTTGCAAAGAGTGGCCGAGAAAGACAATATAAAGATATGACCCGAGCTTTTGTGATTACCGGCCCAACGGCCGTCGGTAAAGGAACTGTCATTGCGCAGCTTCTCGATCAGATTGACGATGTGTGGTATTCGATTTCTGCGACGACGCGCGCCCCGCGCCCAGGGGAAGTCGATGGCGTGAACTACTATTTCGTTACTGCACAGCGTTTTGAAGAACTGGTGGAATCGGGGCAAATGTTGGAGTGGGCGGTCGTCCACGGCGTACATCGTTACGGAACTCCGCGCCAGCCAGTTGTGGATGCACTCAATGCTGGCAAACTGGTGATCTTAGAGCTGGATCTTGCTGGTGCTCGGCAAGTACGTGAATCTATGCCGGAAGCGACGCAGATTTTCATCGCTCCGCCATCTTGGGAAGAACTGGAGCGCCGGTTGCGTACCCGCGGAACAGAAGATGCGCAGGAGCAGGTCCGCCGTTTGGAAACTGCTCGCGTGGAATTGGCTGCTGAGGGCGAATTTGACCATATCGTCATCAATACAACAGTGGCACAGGCCACCGAGGAGCTACTCAACATTATGGCCGATAACGGGTAGAATAGAGCGCTGAATCAATCATTTATGGAAGGCAGTTATGTTCGGTACGACGCCAAATCCAGAGGGAATCACTTCACCGGCAATCGATAACCTCCTTGAGAAAGTCGATTCGAAGTACACCCTCGCTGTGTTCGGTGCAGCACGTGCTCGCCAGATTAATGCCTATCGTCAGGAGATGAAGTCCGGCGATGGCAATATCACGAACATCGGTCCGCTTGTTCCGGCTGCGGCGGAAGATAAACCTCTGTCGGTGGCGCTCAAGGAAGTCGCGGAAGATAAGCTGTCGCTGAGCCTTGACGATTAATTCGATACGCGCCGGAGCCTCCCAGGTGGGAGGCTCATTTTCTACATCGGCAAGTAGTATGAATCCAGACTCGCCGAAGCAAGATCGCACGCCTATGCGCATTGTAGTTGGGGTGTGCGGTGGAATTGCTGCTTATAAAACCGTAGCTGTGGTGCGCGCTTTGCGCGCGGCTGGGTGTGAAGTCCAGGTCGTTCCCACCCCTAACGCGCTAGAGTTCGTTGGAAAGACGACCTTTGAAGCGATCAGTGGTCATCCGGTGTATGTGCATACCCATGAGGCTGCTGACGAGGTAGCACATGTTCGCACAGGTCAGAATGCCGATATGTTGCTCATAGCTCCGGCAACTGCGCACACTATCGCTAAACTGGCATGCGGTCTGGCCGATAATCTGCTTACCGCAACTGCACTGATTGCCCCGCGTATTGCTATCGCCCCCGCTATGCATACTGAAATGTGGTTACATCCGGCGACGCAGGCCAATATTGCTACGCTAGTCGCGCGCGGAGTGCATATTATTGGTCCGGAGACGGGGCGCCTTACTGGAGCCGATAGTGGTATTGGGCGGATGAGTGAACCAAGCGATATTGTTGCACAGGCCCTGCACATTCTCGATCTGGAATTAGCTAAGGCAGATCAAGTAATAGCAGCAACACCGCCTCACATATCTCAGCCAGGGGATTGTGCTACACCAGCGGCTGGGAGCTCACGCCCACTTACTGCTTCGCAAACTGCCGCTACAGGTCTGTCATTCATTATTTCTGCTGGTGGAACCCATGAAGCAATTGATCCAGTGCGGTTCATTGGGAACCGATCAAGCGGGCGCATGGGGGTGGAGCTAGCAAATGCGGCGGTGCGTGCCGGAGCGCAAGTCCGACTTGTTGCAGCACACATAGATTCCCGTGTTCGTCGGGATATTGACCCACGGATAGCGGTCGAATCTGTTTCATCAGCCGACGATCTACATCAGGTTATGCGCCAGCAAAGTTCGAGCGCAGATGTGGTTATTATGTGTGCAGCCGTCAGTGACTATCGGGTGGCTTCGCGATCAGCTACGAAAATAAAACGCGGTGGGTCGATCAGTCTGGATCTTGTGCCAAACCCCGATATTCTCAAAGATCTTGTCGCCCATCGCCGCCCACAGCAAACTCTGGTGGGCTTCGCTGCAGAAACCGGCGATGAACATACTGATTTCCGAGAGTATGGCAGACGAAAAGCGCAAGCGAAAGGCGCGGATTTACTCGTTATTAATCAGGTGGGAGAGAACCTCGGTTTTGGGGAGGGAGATACCCGCGTCGTGATCGTTGATCGTCACGGTGAACCTCGCACAGAACTCAGCGGATCAAAATCTGAAATCGCTGCTGCAATCATTACAGACATCATCAGCTATAGGAAGAATTCATGACGCTTCAACCTTTCACGTCGGAATCTGTTACTGAAGGCCATCCCGACAAAGTATGCGATCGTATCTCAGATGTTATTCTCGACGCGCTGCTCGAACGTGATCCCCATGCGCGCGTTGCCTTGGAAACCACGGTGACAACTGGGCTCGTTCTCGTCGTCGGTGAGGTGACGACCAGCGCATACGTGGAGATACCAGAATTAATTCGGGCAACATTACGCGATATTGGCTACACCTCATCGGATATTGGCTTCGATGCGGATTCGTGCGGTGTGACAATCTCGATCGGTCAGCAATCGCCGGATATTTCCCAATCCGTCACGTCTTCACTCGAAAAACGCAGCGCCCTATGTGCCGATGTACTTGACGAACAGGGTGCCGGAGATCAGGGCATGATGTTCGGATACGCGAGCAATGAGACGCCGAGCTATATGCCGCTACCGATTCATTTGTCGCATCGCCTTGCTCAGCGGCTTACTGATGTGCGCAAGCGGGGAATTGTTCCGGGGCTACGCCCTGACGGCAAGACACAGGTGACGGTGTCCTATGACGAAAATCGTCCTGTGCGCTTAGATACGGTTGTGGTTTCAACTCAGCATGACGCTGACGTTTCCCACGAGTGGCTAGAAAATGCGATTCGAGAGCACGTTATTTTGCCAGTTATTGCCGAGCATTGCCCAGTTGACAGCTCGCAGATGGAGATTTTTGTCAATCCTTCCGGGCGGTTCGTTGTCGGTGGCCCGCAAGGAGATGCGGGGGTCACTGGTCGTAAAATTATTGTCGATACCTACGGGGGGATGGCGCGTCATGGCGGCGGCGCATTTTCCGGGAAAGATCCATCAAAGGTGGATCGCTCCGCTGCCTATGCTGCGCGCTGGGTGGCAAAAAACGTCGTTGCTGCAGGCTTAGCTGACCGCTGCGAAGTACAAGTTGCTTACGCGATTGGTCGAGCGCATCCGGTTTCCATCCGGTTAGAAACCTTCGGTACTCATCATGTTGAGATGGATGCCCTGGTGAATGCCGTCAAGACGGTATTCGATTTGCGACCGGCAGCAATTATTCGTGATCTTGACTTGCTCCGGCCGATCTATGCGGCCACATCCTCTTATGGCCATTTCGGTCGAGATCTCCCAGAATTCACGTGGGAACGCACGGATCGAGTGGAAGCGTTGCGCTCGGCGGTATAGTCACATGGCACAATAGAGGTCATGAACGGACAACCGGGTGACGATCTATTCAGCATCCCGCAGTATGAATATCAGGAGGAGCTTCTGGCGCTGGAACCAGTCGCTCGAGAGATTGATGCTGATTTCGCGCGTCCGGTTGCCCAAGTCTTGCTCGATATGCCCCAGCCGCACATGGATCGGCTGTTCGACTATGAGATTCCCGCAAAAATGGCAGAAGTGCCGGTTGGTGCACGAGTTGTTGTTGAGATTGGCGCACAGCGCGTCGATGGATTCATTGTTCGGCGCTGTGAAACGACGACGGCTGCTCATTTGCGTCCGATACGGCGGATTGTTTCCACAGTTCCCGTGCTCACCAAACCAATCTTGGAGCTATGTCAACATATTGCCGCTCGTGCCGCAGCGCCGGTAGCTGATGCGCTGCGGTTAGCGATACCGCAACGGCATGCTCGGGCAGAACGCGAGTTTTTTGCGCTGCCGCAGCGGCAGGTGGATCCGGTTTCCACGCTTGCTGGAGATAGCTGGAATTCTTACCACGGCGGGGCAGAATACTATGCCCAATTGTGTGGCGGTACGATCTTGCGCACCCTGTGTCAGCTACGAGCTCGCGATCCTTATGCCCGCATGCTCATGCCAGTTATCAGCGCATTGCGTCAGCAAGAAAAATCGGTGTTGATTCTGGTACCGACGCCGAATGCTGCCTGGCAGTTAGCTCGTGATATAGAGCGGCAATGCGGAGAACCCGTGGCTGTAGTGGTATCTGAGATGGATCACGCCCGACGCTATCAGATGTTTCTTTCAGTGCTCACAGGGCGTCATCAAATCGTTGTCGGAACTCGTTCGGCGGCGTGGGCTCCGGTGCAGAACCTTGGATTGATTGCGATACTGGATGACCAACATGCGGCATATCGTGAACCGCGTAGCCCGTATGTGCATGCACGGGATATTGCCCTGACCCGTGCCAGGATCGAAAATGTTGGAATACTGGCGTTAAACTACGGACCATCCTTAGCCTTGAGCTACGAGGTTGAGCAGGGGCGGATGCAGTTGATTACCCCGCAGGAGATACGCAGCGCCGTGGCGCAGATCTATTCGGCGCAGGACGTGCTCAGCGAAGGTGTTGAGATGTCTCGGATGCCCTCGGCTGTCTTTACGTTGACGCGCAATGCGTTGGCTGATGGGCCGGTGCTATTCCTGGTGCCGCGCGCCGGATACATCCTGCGTCTGGCCTGTGAAAATTGCCGAGCAGCGGTCACATGCCCGCATTGTAGAGAGCTAATGTCTATTCCGCAGCCGGATTCGCCGCCGATATGCCAGCGATGTGGCTATCGCGAAACGCGTTTTCGGTGTCAGAATTGTGGATCGCGGCGGGTGCGAGCAACTCGATACGGGTCACATCGCACTGCTCAGGAGATTGGTCGCGCATTTCGCAATGTGCCACTACACGTCGCCGGTGTTGGGCCAGAACATTCGCTAGACGATACCTCTCGTATTGTTATTGCAACGCCAGGGCTGATTCCGAATATCCGCGGCGGCTATGCGGCAGGGATCGTATTAGACGCTGGCTATTTGCTGCTATCGCAGCGGTTAACGGCTGATGAGCAGTTTGTTCGCACGATGGCATTAACAGCAACCCATATTCGCCCAATGGCTGTTGGCGGTAAGTTACTTATCGTCGGTCATGTTCCCGCGAACCTGATTGATGTAGGGCGCACGTGGAATATGGCTGGATGGGCGAAAGCGCAGCTCGCTGAACGTCAGCTTTTAGCATTACCGCCGACGACGTGCTGGGTAGAAGTAACTGGAAGTGAGCAAAGCGTCCGTGAACTCTTAGGATTACTCAGACGAGCAGCTCAATACGCTGGATATGAGGTGGAAACCGAGGAGCCACTTGCAGCGATACTGCCAGTAGGTGCAACAGACCTTATTCCTGGTATGAGCGTATTAGGCCCACAGCACGAGGGCGAGGAGATCCGCGTATATCTGCGCTATCAGGATAACGAACGAGAAGAAAAGACAGCACTTATTTATCAGGCGCTGCGGGAAGCCTCAGTTAAGCGGCGGGCACCGGGGGTGCGCGTGCGGGTAGATCCGCAACTGTGAGACGCTCTGCCATTATTCACCTAGTTCTCACCGGCAAACTATTAGCCGTAGAATAGAAATCGTGCGTATTTTATTTGCTGGAACGCCACAAACTGCCGTTCCTTCTTTACAGCGTCTCCACGCGGAGCACGAGGTTCTTGCCGTTCTCACTCGTGCGCCTGCTCCGGTAGGGCGTAAACGGATTATTACGCCTTCGGCGGTGCATATCTGTGCCGAGGAGCTGGGATTGCCAGTGTTAACTCCGCGATCCTTACGTGATCCTGAGATCCGCCAGGCGATTATTGACTATGCTCCGCAAGCCGTCGCTGTGGTGGCCTACGGATTAATGATTCCGGCAGAGCTATTGCACATTCCTACGCACGGGTGGATCAATCTGCATTTTTCGTTATTGCCGCGTTGGCGTGGGGCAGCGCCGGTACAGCACTCCATTGCAGCGGGGGATAGCGAAAGTGGAACGTGTGTTTTTCAGATAGAAGAAGGTTTAGATACCGGCCCGATATACGATTGCCGGCGCACTGCCATTGAGGCACACCATAGCGCAGATACCTTGTTGGCAGAACTGGCAATCAGTGGAGCTATACAGTTAAGCGACGTACTAGGAGATATTGAGGGGCAGCGGGCGCACCTGCGCGCACAGACTGGGGAGATCAGCTATGCGCCACGAATAACAAGTGCTGATACTCGTATTTCTTGGCAAGCTGACGCGGCACATATCGAAGCACGCATTAGGGGATGGACGTCAGCTCCTGGCGCGTGGACGATGCTGAACAATCGGCGAGTGAAGATTGGGCCGGTGAGCTTAACTACCGAGGCAGGCATTGCACCGGGGCATGTCGTCGAACGCGATGGAAATATCCTGGTAGGGACTGCGACGACCGCTTTGCGTTTAGGGGATGTTGCTCCGGCGGGGAAGTCAGTTATGGCAGCGACACAGTGGTGGCGCGGGCTTCGCAGTGACCACCTGATCTTTGACGAAGCAGAGGAGAATACTGGTGAGTGAGCGCCCCCTGAACTGGCGTCCGGGCCGTAAACCGGCAGATCGTGCTCGGCGTATCGCCTTTGAGGTGCTATGTGATGTGGAGATGGCAGGAGCTTATGCCAATATTGCTCTGCCTAAGGCGCTTTCCGCAGCCCGAATGAATCGGCAAGACGCCAGCTTCGCCACGAATTTATGTTATGGCACATTGCGGTTATCTGGTCGGTGGGACGCAATTCTCCGACATTGTATGGATCGCTCTGATATTGATATTCCGGTACGAGTGCTACTGCGAATGGGAGCGCATCAACTTTTAGAACTGCGCACGCCGCCGCATGCCGCCATTAACGAGAGCGTGAACCTTGCTCGGGCAGTGGTTGGATCAGGGGCCTCTGGTTTTATTAACGCAGTGTTGCGTCGGGTCAGCGAACGCAACATACAGCAATGGCAGGAGCAACTCGTCGCCGATGCGGGCGGGAAAGTTAACTCGGTTGCTTTCCTATCGGAGTGGTTTTCTCATCCGCAATGGATTATTCGTGCGTTAGCTAGTGCGCTAGCGGCACATGGGCGTTCAACGCGCGATCTCATTTCTGTATTGCGGGCACATAACACCCCGACAGACGTCGCCCTTGTTGCACGGGGCATCTCCCGAGAAGATCTCGGGCGCGATATTGAGCGCGGGCGTATGCACTGGCATTTAGGAGAACTCGTTGATAGCGCGGTGATTTTAGAAGGAGGAGATCCAGGGCGGATCTTCGCAGTGCAAGATCACCTGGCTGGTGTGCAAGATGAAGGCTCACAGCTTGTTGCCCGAACCTTCAGTAGCGCGCCAATCCATCCTTCCCGTCCCGATAACCGATGGCTAGATATGTGTGCCGGGCCAGGTGGAAAGGCGGCAACCTTAGCGGCCAGTAATCCGCAGGTGAAAATCTATGCCAACGAGATTCATGAGCATCGGTTGCGGCTGGTAGAAAAGGCGGTTGCGCCGTGGTCAGATTCGGTGGTGTTACGGTGTGGCGATGGCGCAGATATTGGGCAAGAGCAGCCGGAATTCTTTGATCGAGTTCTCATTGATGCCCCGTGTACCGGCATTGGTGCTTTGCGCCGTCGCCCAGAATCGCGCTGGCGTAAAGAAGCCGGTGACGCTTTAGATCTGACGCGAACCCAATTAGCTTTACTAGAGTCAGGATGGCAGGCTCTGGCGCCAGGTGGCCTCTTGGGATATTGCACGTGCTCTCCATACGGGAAAGAAACCTTGGATGTGATGGAGACGTTCTTAGCTGCCCGTCCGGATGCTGCCCTTGTCGATGCTCGATCCTATGCACAAAAACAGGCCTTGCGTCCTATTGTGGGCAGTACGCCGTACCTTCAGCTATGGCCAGATCTCCACGGTAGCGATGCAATGTTCCTCGCATTAGTCACGAAGAAGGTACATTAACGTCATGAGAATTAATCCTTCGATCCTCAACTGCGATTTCGCTCATTTGGCAGATGAGCTGCATAAGATCCGCAATGCCGATTGGGCGCACGTTGACGTTATGGATAACCACTTTGTGCCCAATATGACAATGGGAGTACCGATCGTCGAATCCATTGTTCGGGTTAGTGAGATTCCCATTGACGCACATCTGATGATTAATAATCCCGATCATTGGGCGCCGGCATTTGCCGAAGCGGGCGCTAAATCAGTGACCTTTCATGCAGAGGCGGCAGCTGCTCCCATTCGCCTGGCGCGTGAGTTGCGGGCGATGGGGGTACGCGCTGGGCTGGCATTGAAGCCGGCAACGGCCATTGAACCATACGTCGATATTCTCCATGAATTCGACATGATCCTCATTATGACGGTTGAGCCTGGTTTTGGCGGTCAGTCATTTTTATCGTCAATGATGCCGAAGGTGGCGCGCACTCGAGAAGCAGTAAATTCCTCGGGGCTGGATGTGTGGATTCAAGTTGATGGTGGGATTTCACGCCAGACTATTGAGATTGCTGCAGCAGCCGGGGCGGATACCTTTGTTGCTGGTTCGG
This sequence comes from Trueperella sp. LYQ143, assembly GCF_046599595.1. Lineage (NCBI taxonomy): Bacteria > Bacillati > Actinomycetota > Actinomycetes > Actinomycetales > Actinomycetaceae > Trueperella > Trueperella sp. LYQ143. The sequence goes on from NZ_JBKIWR010000003.1 coordinate 60,182, forward strand.
CAGTGTATCGAGCAGCGGATGCTTATGCTGAAGTGGCGGCGCTGCGTGCTTTAGCTACCGGCCATGCGCATTAGTCCTTAGCGTGCATTAGTTCTTATCCCTAGCTGAGATGAAGCATGGCAATTAAAGTGCGATCCGCCTCATTGCCGTGCGTGGGTGTAGGTACAGGTTATTCGCCCAGATAAAAAGAGACACAATACGTGCAGTGCTATGGGAATGACTGACTTCGGCCTCGTTACCTGTATGCGCTACACTGGTGAGGTACGCAATGTGCTCCGGGGTCAGTGTAAGTCTGAACCGGCGGTGATAGTCCGCGACCCAGCGTAGCTGGTTGACGAGGTGAAATTCCTCGACCGACGGTAAAAGTCCGGATGGGAGGAGCAAGGTGGGCAGTTCTTGCTGCCCGCATGTCCTGTGCCCCGGTGCGTGTATCCGGGAGAGGACGATGAGATCACATACCCGCTGGCTGGCCCCAGGCCTTGTCGGTGTTTTCGTATTGGCAGCGTGGGTGCTGACCACATCAACGGGTATGATTGCTCCATTCGTGCTTCCTGATCCGTGTGAGGTCTGCCAACGAATTATCCTCGGTTTTACTGACGGATATTTGCGAGAAGCAAGTTACCAAACGCTCAGCGAAGCTTTCCTTGGATGCATAGTGGCCGGGTGCATTGGCGTACCGCTCGGATGTGCTATGGCACATGCTCGGTTGTTTTCCGCAGCGATTCACCCGTACCTTGCAGCCTCGCAGGCAATACCTGCAGTGGCTCTCGCACCTCTTCTGGTGGTGTGGATGGGATACGGAAAAGCTCCAATTGTCGCACTGTGTACGCTCATGGTCATTTTCCCCATTGTCATTACGACGACGACGGGTATCCGCGGGATCGACCCAGATGTTATCTGCGCTGCTCGCCTCGATGGGGCAGGAGGGCTGCGTCTATTGTCATCAATAGAGCTTCCGCTTGCTGCGCCTTTCATCATCGCTGGGCTGCGTAATGGATTCACGCTCTCAATTACCGGCGCTGTTGTTGGTGAAATGGTGATTGGTGGGCGCAATGGTTTAGGTATCGCGCTATCGTCTGCACATCATCTCAATGATCTGACTGGCATGTTTGCCGTGATTGCTATTTTGGCTCTCATTGCTGTAGCTATCTACGTCGTGATTTTGGCAGTGGAGAACTGGACAATCTCAATAGTTACAGAAAGGTCATCATGAAAAAGATTGCGGCTCTCCTCAGCGTATGCACACTTTTAGTGGGCTGCTCCGCAACAGCTCATCAAGCCGGCGAGCAGAATACTTCTGAGGCACATTCTGCATCGGGATCATCCGAGGGTGCCTTCACCATTGGGTTAACCTATATTCCCGACGTACAATTCGCGCCGATGTATATCGCCCATGACAAAGGGTTTTTTGCCGATGAAGGTCTTGATATTACGTTGCGTCATCACGGCGCTCAAGAAGCGCTATTTGGTGCGATGAGTAACGGTGAAGAAGATATTGTTTTTGCGGGCGGCGATGAAATGCTGCAGGCAGCTTCCACGGGAATTGACGTCGTTAACTGGGCGACGATGTATCAGCGCTATCCGGTTGTGCTCATTACTCGCCAGGATTCTCCGATCCATTCGCCAGCAGATCTTGCCGGTCATTCGGTCGGGCTGCCTGGTCCGTATGGGGAAAACTATTATGGTTTGCTGGCCATGATGCAGTCATATTCGTTAGCGAATGTCGATGTGCAATATATTGGCTACACTCAGGCGGCAGCTTTAGCTAGCGGTCAGGTGGACGCAATTATTGGTTTTACAAATAATGACGCGGTTGTCATGCGAGATTCCGGGATGGATATTCGTGAGATTCCGTTGGTCGCTGGCGATTTGCCGCTAGTTGGGGTGGGGTTAGGTTCGCCTCGTGATGCGATCAATCCAGTAGCTTTTGCCAAAATTCTCCACGCTTTACAAAAGGCGTGTGAATACGCTTCAGAACATCGCGATGAGGCCTTGGATATTGTGGCGCATTATGTGCCCTCGTTACGTGACCCTGCGCAGCGAGCACGGGCAGGTCAGGTGCTAGATGCCACGTTAGCGCTGTACACCGGATCGTCGGTATTTGGTTCACAAAATACCGCAACCTGGGAGGCGATGGCACAGTTCTTGAAGCAGTCAAAGGTCATTGACCGCGTTCCAGATTTGCCAGCATATACGACGGCAGTTCTTGACCAGTGGGCAGGTGGCAAGTAATTCGTCAGGTTTAGGTATCCTCAAGGCATGAAAACCTTTGACGATTTATTTGCCGAACTGCAGGATAAAGCACATAAACGCCCAGATGGTTCTTTGACTGTCGCGGAACTTGATCGCGGGGTGCACCATATTGGGAAAAAGATCATCGAAGAAGCGGGTGAAGTGTGGCTTGCTGGCGAGTATGAATCTGATGAGGCACTTGCTGAGGAGATTTCGCAGTTGTTATATCACCTACAGGTCATGATGATTGCTCGTGGTCTGACGATAGATGACGTTTATCGGTTTTTGTGAGGTGAGATAGTCCGATGTTACGTATCGCGGTACCAAATAAGGGCTCTTTGGCTGAGCCTGCCTCGCAGATGTTGCGGGAGGCAGGCTACCGTCAGCGCCGAGAAAGCCGAGAACTGGTATTAGTTGATCGGGATAACGACGTGGAGTTTTTCTATATTCGCCCACGTGATATTGCGGTCTATGTTGGAGCTGGGACGGTTGATGTCGGAATCACTGGACGCGATCTGTTAATTGATTCTGGCGCCTCGGCATACGAGCATCGCCCTCTGGGTTTTGCCCGCGCGACCTTCCGTTTTGCCGCGCCACATGGCGAGAATATGACGTTGACGGATCTTGCGGGGAAACGAATTGCCACCTCCTATGACACTTTGGTTACGAAGTACCTTGCCAAGCATGGGATTTCCGCCCAGGTTGTCCATCTCGATGGTGCAGTCGAATCCTCGGTACGCCTAGGCGTTGCAGATGCGATTGCAGATGTCGTGGAGACGGGAACGACCTTACATGCGGCTGGTATGGAGGTATTCGGAGAGGCACTTTTGGAATCTGAGGCCATTTTAATCCGTCGAGCAGACGCGCAAATTAGTGATGAGCTGCGGGTATTGGATGGTCGGTTGGCCGGTGTGATAACAGCGCGAAACTATGTGTTGGTTGATTACGACGTCAGGAAGGATAATCTGGACGCAGCTATCAGCGTCACTCCTGGTTATCATTCTCCGACTATTGCACCATTGCATGACGATAACTGGGTGGCAGTGCGAACGATGGTGGAACGCGCTGCAGTCAATCACGTCATGGATGAGCTATATGCGCATGGCGCGCGCGGTATTTTAGTGACTCCGATTGTGACTTGTCGGATTTAGGGACTAGCTGGGTAGTTCCGCATTGTGCAGGAGCTGCCCAGCATAGTACCCAGATGCTCCGGCCATGTAGAAGGATAGTGGGTCTTCAGCGAATCCGCGTCCCATAGTGCGCAGGGGAGCGGGCGGATTTATCAGCGCGGCAGTCAGATCCTCACCAGGCATACTGACGAATCTCAGATGCGCAATGCTGGCTAAATCTACAAATTGTTCGGTAATTCGTGCATGTAGCGCAGGATCCATGTGTGGAAGATCGACGTTAACTACTGTGGTTGGTACACGAACAACGTCTTTTAGTACACGCATAGTGTGGTGGGATATTCCCCAATGGCGCTGACGGCTATCGGCGCTGGAGGCGCGTACACAGGCAATAGGATGACCGTGTAAAGCATAAACTGCATTCAATGCTTCGCCGATTGCCACCCCAGAAAATCCCCATCGGGTATCGGTTCCTAAATTGCCTGGACCTTGTGCAACGATAGCAATATCGGCATGCCATACTAGCCGAGCTGCCAGTAACGCGGTATGGATGGAGACGGCTTCCAGCTCTCCGCCGAAGGCCTGCCCACAGCTAATAGTGCCGATAATATGACCATTTTCGCGCAGTTGCCATGCGGTGTGGGAAAACCATGCCGGCAAGGCCCCGCCATCGGTCATAATGTAGGCAATGCGAGCCTGGGGTGCCGCACAGCGGATGCCAGCGATGATTGCCGGCAAAGCAGAATGTAGATCCGCACAGATAACGGGCATTGCGTCAATGGAATCCGCATCGCACAAGATGGGGTAGTGCGGGGAATCTGGCTCGTCAACGCTGAGAACGGTGTATTGCAAAGGGGTGTAACGAGCTTTAACAATATGTCCAATACGATGATTGTCCGTCGGAAGCGCGTGTGGAATGGCCGCGATCATAGCGAATCCGCCCGTACCGAGATTTTTTGCCAGGGTGGCACTCGTTATCAGGACTTCCTCACCAATATCGGCGCGCCCGACCAGGGGAACATAGCCAATTGCGCGTACCTGTGTGCCGTCATCGCATACCAGATCGTAAACACGGCATTGACCCCACTCTTGCGCTACTCGTATTACCCGTGCGCTTTTCCACATCATCACGTTTTCACTTTAGTAAGGTGGCAAGTATGAGCACAACGCCAGAACCCTCATCCGGTTATGCGATTGGTGATGAGGAGCCGGAGTACGTCGGGTATCGTAAAGGGGATCGGCTTCCGGCGTTATTGCTCGCTTTACAATCAGGGTCGGTGACGATAGCGGATCTGCTGCGGCTGCCGGTTTATCGCGAAGCGAACTCGACAACGATATACAACGATATTCGCCAGTTGCGCCAGAGCGGCTATCTTATTTCCTCTCATGATGGGAAGTTTTTCCTGGAGTGCAACCCTATAGATCTTTCTTCAGCACATATTGGCACGCTCAGTGCGATTCGCTATATCTGCCGTAGTGCCGCCTGGCATACCGCGCCTTCGCGAGCAAGTATTACGAAGTTATTGGGATACGGTGACGATCCTGGCGATTTTTCTGACGCGATAGATGTTGCCAGCGTGAGGTATGCCGGAGTTGCGTCAGTGCTCGCGGCAATCCAGCATCGCAAACGGATCCGGTTTCAATATTGCTCAACGCGCCACTGTCAGGTTCGTTCTTATGTTGTTGAGCCGTATCAGATTGGGAATATTCGAGGATCGTTCTACCTTCGGGGCTATCAGTGTGAGCCGAGCGTGGAAGATGGTCAACGGGTATATAAGATGTCTCGTATTGTTGGTGGGATCGAAGAATTAGCACAGACGGTGGAAGATCGCGATGGTTCTGCCTCAAAATCTGCACTCGATCCAGTGGCGGCAACACTGTTAGCATTTCGCTATATTCCGCTGTTGGAACGGGCTGATGAGGTGCGACCAGCCGCAGGCGGGGGATTTGTGTGTAGGTTTTGTGCCATTGATCGTCGGGAGCTGTATGAGGATCTCGTATTTTATGGCGCAGATACTGTGTTGTGTGCTCCGCCGTCATTAGTTGCCGATTTCCGTGCCAGGATGATCCATATTCGTGCCATTACTCAGCGGGTGGGGCGATTTGATGAGTGATATTGAGTTGGCTCGTAAAATTGCCATATTGACGAAGTTGGCGCGTAAGGATATGTCAATTCGGGAGATTGCCCGTGAGCTACAGATGCGCATAGCGGATGTGCAGCTCGCCTTGACTCAGCTAGCTACGTTAGAACGTCAGGAAGAATCTGGTTTCTACTCAACGTTGGTGGACTTGGATTATCAGTTATCCGAGTTAGATGAACCTGTCGTTTTATTGACTGATGAGTCTCATCTGGCGCCATATTTTTCGTTGTTTGATGTGGTATGTGTGCTGACTGTTATTGGTCAGTTGTTGTCGGTTGTTTCAGAACATTCATCGGCGTATGACGAGTTGATCCATGTGCGCCATGTTCTTCTTGACGCTTTAGAGCGGGCGGGGTACGCGCAGGTGTTGTGGATGATGCCGTTGCTGGCGAATCGTTCACCTGTTATGCATACGGTGTTAGAGGCAATCAATCGTCGGCTTGCGCTCGATATTGTCTATCTTAAAAGCCGCGATACTCCGAGGGTTGACCGGCCAGTTCAGGAGCGTATCCGTATTCTTCCCACTCAGATTCTTCTTGATCGGCGAGCTTACCTGGTGGCGCGTAGGATCACGACGGAGGCAACTATTTCTCGGTCGGTGCGCCATTATCGTATTGACCGGATAGCGCATGCGCAGCTATGCACTGATATTGTTGTGTCAGAAAAGACGCGAAATGAGGTGAATCGCTCTGCTCGTGCTGCTCGGTTTTGTGGGGTGGATGTGACGCTGACGTGTAGGTCGGCAGGGCGCTGGTTGGCGGAGGAGATCGCGGATGCGCGTTGCCGTTTTGTTGGGGAGAATATCCAGATAACGTTTCCTGTGGCGCGGCTATCTTGGCTGTTTTCATTGGCGCTTCAGTTGGGTCCAGATTTGCTTCGTATTGAACCGACGTATGTGGCTGATGCCTTGGGCGAGTATGCGCGTGATTATTGTCAATATTTTGAGGATAACCAGGATGAGACGATCTGATGACTGATTCTCATATTGCCCGCTTTTTTATTGATCGTTATGCCCAGCGGGGGATAATTCTTGACGATTTTCAGCGTCAGGCTATGAGGGCTTTAGAGGCTGGCCATGATGTTCTGGTATGTGCCCCGACGGGATCAGGCAAGACAGTGGTCGCGGAATATGCGGTGGAATTGGCCTTAGCGCGGGAGCAGCGGTGTATTTACACTGCACCTATCAAGGCGCTATCTAATCAGAAATTTCGGGATCTGTGTTCGCGTATCGGAGCGGAACACGTCGGCTTATTGACCGGAGATCAGACGATCCGACGCCACGCGCCGATTCTTGTGGTCACCACGGAAGTCTTGCGCAATATGTTGTTTGTTCATGACGACATGATTTCGGATGTGGGATACGTCGTCCTGGATGAGGTTCATTATCTTGCAGATCCGTTTCGGGGGCCGGTATGGGAAGAAATCATTTTGCAATTGCCGGCTCAGGTGCGCCTGGTTTCGCTGTCAGCGACGATTGCGAATGTGGAGGAGTTTAGCCGCTGGTTGACCTCGGTTCGCGGCGAGGTTGAGGTGATCGTCTCTCAGGTGCGTCCGGTTCCTTTGCAACAGCATGTGGCGGTTGGTCATAAATTATTGCCGCTGTATGGTTCGTCGGGGGAGGTATCTGCGGCTTTACGGCGGGCCGATGAACGTATGTCGGAGCGCAGATCGGGGCGTATTGGCTTTTCTCGCCGTAAACGCATACTCGATATATTGGGGCGGCATGATCTGTTGCCGGCAATTGAGTTCATTTTTTCGCGTAAAGGTTGTGATCGGGCGGTCAGTGACCTCCTGGAGGCAGATATAACGTTAACTACTTCGGCTCAGCAGAAACAGATCGGGCAGCGGCTTAGTACATTGCGAGCTGCATTAACCGCAGAGGATCGACGGACGGTTCGTTTTGAGTATTGGGCACAGGCCATGCGGCGTGGATATTGCGCTCATCATGCGGGTATTTTTCCGCCATTGAAGGAGCTGGCTGAGGATCTCATGGAAGCTGGCTTGCTGAAGCTGGTCTATGCGACGGGCACTTTGGCATTAGGTATTGATATGCCGGTGCGCACTGTTGTTTTAGAAGAGACGAAGCGATGGAATGGCGCTGATTTTGTTGATCTGTCAGCAACTGAATATACCCAGCTCATCGGGCGTGCTGGTCGTCGTGGGCGAGATCAGGTGGGGCATGCAGTTGTTATGCATAGTTCTGATCTTGATGTCGATTATCTGGCTGATTTGGGTTCTGGTCGAGTAGATCCGCTCCTTTCCGCATTTTTCCCTTCATATAATTCGGTTGTTAATCTTTTGGCCTACCATGACTACGCCCAGGCGCGAGCTATTATGGGGACTTCCTTTGCACAGTTTCAGCGCAATGCTGATCTTGGGCAGATGCGTGGGCGAATTGCCCGACTGCGCGCACGGCTTGCACAGCTAGAGGAATCCTTGCAGGATATGTGCGAGTACGGCGATGTTCTCGATTACATTCGCGCCCGCGAACGTGGCGGGCGCGCCAGCAAATCGGCGCGTCGTCGAGCAAAAGAAGCGTACCGGCTTCGGATTATTGAATCGTGGAACGGTGTTCGCACTGGTCGGGTATATGCTTTTGCGTGCCACGGCGAGCTAGATTACGCAGTGGTGTTATCAGTTGGTAGTAAACGGCTGCGAATTATTGATGTATCGGGGGCATTGCGTTGGCTGTACTTTGACGATCTTTCTTCGGCATTGCGCGAAGTTGCTGATATTGATTTACCTTTCGGTATTTCGGTCAAAGATCGGGAGGTTCGTCGGGATATTGCCTCGCGGATTGATCGCCTTGTTCGGGATCGTTTTGAGTGGGGCGCTGATGCTGATCTTGAGATGTCGTGGGATCGTTTTGCGGATGTTTGTGATCCGGCTGTTCATAACCATCCGGTACATCAATGCCCACATCGAGCAGATCATATTGAATATGCGGCACAATGGGTGACGTTACATCGGCAGCTTGCTCACCTTGAGGAACAGTCCGAATCCTTTGACGATTCAGTGGCGAAAGAGTTCGATGCCACAGTTCGAGTGTTGGGGTATCTGGGCTATATTCAGGGTATTCCGAAAGATACAGCGGATTTTACAGATATTGCACCTCGCATTGGGCGAGTGAAATTAGCTGGGGGAGCGCAGCTATTGCGGGGAGTTCATTCGGAAGCAGATTTATTGATCTGCCTTTCGTTGGCGCAGGCGCAGTTGCGTGATCTGACCCCTGCAGAGTTTGCGGGCGTGATGTCTGTTTTTCTTGCGGATCGGCGTTTGGGTTCCGGGATGCCGACGCGCCCTGCGTTACGACGGGCATGGCGCGCTATTGAACGCGATCAGGAGTATCTGACTGCTATTGAAGCACAACAGGGGATTACTCGTACTCCAGAGCTGTTTACCGGCGCAATGGATGCGTTTTGTGCCTGGGCAGAGGGGGCGCAGTTGGAGCATGTGCTGCGTGCTGGAAATTTTGTTGTCGGTGATTTTATTTCTGCTAATCGACGGCTTATTGATCTGTTGGGGCAGGTTGAGATGGTTGAAGCAAGCGAGTATCTGACGTCTACAGCTCATCAGGCGCGGCTGGCAATCACTAAATGGACGTGGCTGTAAGAGTCTCTGGCATATCAGTGTTGCGTGTGCGCAAAGAGGGATGTGTAGTTGTCGTATGGGAAGCGAAATTGGCGGTCTGTGATATTTATGGAAACACACCCAGAAATACGACACGCCAACATCTTTTCAGTTTTCTCTACTGTTTGTGCAGGTGGTCTGGTGATTCTGGGCACGGTCTTAAAGTCCGCTTGCCCGCATACTCGTGCTGTGCGTACCCTATGAGAGGTGTTGGACGCAGGCACAGTGAGATCCGATAGAAAACGAGTGATATATCGGTCCGAGGGATCCTATATGTGCCTGCGTTTTTCACATCTATAGAGTTTTCGTATTTTCGGCACAGCATACAGCAGGTACTAAGATGGCCTATATGAGAATCGTGCTCGCCATCCTTGCCGGTTGTGGGCTATATGCTGCCAATACTCCGTTGCGATGGTGGGCCTTGATTGTTCCGGCCCTCATGTTTTTATGGTGGGCGGTGCGCGGTCAACGGGTTGGGCGAGCAGCGTGCCTGGGCATGTTGACCGGGCTGTGCTACTTTATGCCATTGTTTTCTTGGGCAGCAGTCGCGGCGCAAACGCCGATAGCGCTTGTGGCATTAGCTGGCGTTGAATCCTGCTATATCTCGCTATGTGCGGCGTTGTGGGCCTTATCCTCGCGCGTCGCGCCTAATGTGCCGCGCCCATACCGCATCGCCGTGCGCGCAGGATGTGCAGCGGCTATCTGGACGGCAATAGAGCAGCTACGTTGTTGTTGGCCTCTTGGCGGGATGCCGTGGGGCAGACTGGGATTTGCTCTGGTTGATTCTCCGATGGCTTCGCTAGCGCCGTATGGCTCAACTGCCCTTATTGCCTTCGTCTGTGTTATGGCTGCGGTTATCGCTGTTGAGGGGATTAGTCGTTCGTATTTAGCGAGCAGTTGTGCGGTGGGGCTGGCCGGGGTGTTTATCGTCGTGCCAGCTATTATTCCAGGTGGAGTGCGCCCGGTCGGCGCCACAATATCTGTTGCCGTTATTCAAGGCGGGGTTCCTGACGATTCGACACCAGATAAGGCGCGTATTGTCACGGAAAATCACATTGCCCAAACCCGTCAGTTATTTTCGAGGTTATCAACGAAACCGGATCTGGTGTTATGGCCGGAATCCTCGTCTGATCGAGACATTCGTGTTGATCCGGAGCTGGGTCCACAGGTGATGAACCTGGTCAATGATATTGGCGTCCCGTTGGTGATGGGGACGCAACGTTATGAACCTGATGGGCGGTATAACGATGTGCTGGTTATTGTCCCGCATCGCGGTCCGATAGCGTATTATCGCAAACAACATCCCGTCCCATTTGGGGAATATGTTCCACTGCGAACGCAGATACGTTCATTTGCCCCGGCAGTTGACCGTATTAGCAAGGATATGTTGCCCGGTGATGGGATAGCCGTTCTGGATGTTCCTTTGGTACATGGCACGATTCGCCTGGCAGTGCCGATCTGTTTTGAAATCGCAGATGAGGAGATTGTTGCTCGGGCAGTTAAAGCCGGTGCTGAGCTCATTGTTGTGCCGACGAATAATGCGTCATTTGGGAAGAGTGAGCTTGGGAATCAGCAGTTCGACATCACTCGTTTTCGAGCCCGAGAGCATGGACGGACGGCGATTCAAGTATCGACATCCGGGGTTTCCGGGGCGAGTAATTCGCGATCAGTAACACAGTATCGCACTGCGCCGCTCAGTGTTGATGCTCGTGTTATTCAGGTGGCTCGCCATACTCAGTTGACGCCAGCGACCCAGACGTACCTCCAGCGGTGGTGGGTGGTGTGGATTCTCGGAGCCTCAGCTTCTCTTGGCGTGAGTGTAGCTGCCTTACTTGAGCTTCGGGTGCAACGAAAGGCAAAGCGCTGATATGACTCGTATTCTCATTTGTATCCCGACGTACAATGAGCGGGAGAGTTTGCCTGATATTCTGCAGCGCACGCGACGGGCCGTTCCACAGTGCGATATTTTGATCATCGACGATGCCTCTCCGGATGGTACCGGGCAGTATGCACAGCAGTGTGCAGACGCAAATGCTGCGGTTTTTGTGCTACATCGCGAACAGAAAACTGGATTGGCAGATGCGTATTTTGCTGGTTTTCGTTGGGCGATAGCCCGAGGATATGATTTTGCCTGTCAGATGGACGCCGACGGATCGCACCAGCCGGAGCAGTTGCCTGCATTATTGCAACGCGCTGTGGCGCCGGATAGTCCTGAATTGGTGATTGGATCTCGGTGGGTTGCCGGTGGGGAAGTGGTGAACTGGCCAAAGTATCGCCAGGTACTCTCTCGTGCTGGAAATAGGTATGTGCGAGCACTTACCGGCTTGCCCGTTAGTGATGTGACGGCAGGATTTCGTGTCTATCGCACGGATTTGCTGCGTCGGATAGATTTTAATGACGTATCCGTGCATGGATATTTCTTTCAGGTTGATATGACGTATCGAGCTGAACAACTAGCAGCTCGTATTGTCGAAGTCCCGATTTCTTTCACGAATCGAACCTTAGGGGTATCGAAGATGTCGTCGCGCATTATTGGCGAGGCCTTCGTGCACGCAACCTCTCTGGGAGTGCGCAGGCGCTGGTCGCAGCTACGTCGCCGGATTACTTCTCGATAGCTCTGCAGTGAGGAAGGTGGCGTGGCAAATCTGCGTGTAGCTTGCCCGTTGAGGGTAATTGCTGTTTGCAGGGTGCTCTCGGCAAGAGCTAGGTGTAGTTGTGGGGTGTGTGATTGGTATAATATTGTACCAATCACACACCCCACATTGACTACCGATTACATCTCATTGCGCGCTGGCGGCAGGATCTACGCGGTTAACTGTGCCGGCGCGTATGTAGTTTGCCTGCACGTAGCAACGCTAGGCGTTCTTCGAGCAATACCTTTAATTCTTCTTCAGAGCGACGCTCCAGGAGCATATCCCAGTGTGTGCGCTGTGGTTTTGCTGGTTTTGCGTCATCGTCGGTTGCTGAGCCGACGAGCTCGGCAGGCGCTCCGCATTTACATTCCCAGGTCTGTGGTGCTTCCGCTTCTGAAGCGAAAGTGACGTTAAAGGTGTGGTTATTTGAGCAGGTGTAGGCTTCCTGGCGTCGTGCGACGAAGGAGACGCCAATATCTGATTCGAGTGAGTGTGCGCCGATGCGCATTCCGCGCAGTGAGCGTTCTGCCATGTGTTCCTCCTAAATCAATACACATAAATTATATTGCTCGGCACAAACGTCGGTTTCACAGGGGCGTTAATGGCTAAATTCTAAGGAAAGATAGGCCTATATAGATTCTGTCAACATATCTAAAGATCCGATAATGCACATTATGACAAATTAGCAGTGGGAAAACGAGAAACCCGGAACGGGTGCTTTTATGTAGTTATCAACTCAGAGATTATTAACCCGCCACCGCTACCCTGCAGACCGTATACAGACGGAAGCAGACCTAAAACTTACTGCTTTGCCACATTTCATGCCTTGTACGAACATGAACGAATCCGAAAACGTTACCCGACGACAAATGCATGCCGGCGCCGCATTGAACATATCCTTGCTCCCATGCGCCAACTCGTATGCTCGTGACGTATATGAGCGAGCCGTATTTTTTACGACTAATTCACTCTCAGATCCAACCGTCAGCTTTAGTCGCATTGCCAACAGTATTGACATCCATCACGTAAGACATCTACATCAATCAACGCAGATAACATCAACAGCGAGCCGACAAGATATACCTGCAATACTGCCAAAGGTAAGCTACGTGCTCTGGTATTCGATCCTCCGGTGCAATCTCTCCAGCCATCGCGACGCAGATGAATCCATCTAGCGACGACGCTTGCTGATTGACCGCATACTTGCGCTTTCTTATTGGCATATTTATCTCTGCGGGGCGTGACCAGCATAAAGCGCGGAAATAAAAGACGGGGCCGCACAAAGGCGACCCCTTATTCCACGTGCATGTGCGAGGAGCACGCACGTGGACTCTTATTACATCGCGTCACGTCGCGCTTGGCGGCGCAACGCTAGTTCATCTACTATAGCGCTATTTTCGGCATGTTCGGCGGGAATTTCCGAAAGTTCACACTCAATTTCTCGCCACACTCGACCAACTGCGATGCCGAAAACCCCTTGACCGCCGTTAATCAAATCAATAACTTCATCGTCTGACGTGCACAAATACACAGAAGCGCCATCGCTCATCAAGGTAATTGACGCCAGATCTGCTACCCCATAGGACTCTAGCTGAGCAATAGCTTTACGCAGTTGCTGTAGTGAAATGCCAGTATCCAACAGGCGCTTAATGACTTTTAGGACGAGAACATCGCGGAAAGAATATAGCCGTTGCGAACCAGATCCATGAGCTGAGCGGATCGTCGGTTCTACTAAACCAATACGATCCCAGTAATCTAGCTGGCGGTAGGTAATCCCCAAGGCGCGGCAAATCGCCGGACCGCGGTATCCGCAGTCAGCATCCTGATGAGAAGTTTGTTCGCCAAACAGCATCCCCTGCGTAAGTTGCGGATGAACGTTGCGTGCTGCTGCGTCGCTCACGTCCCCTCCTTCATTCGTGTGTCTCCGCAGTGCGCCTATCCTGCGTGGATTGCGCCATTGCGAAGTTGAGTTTCGCTCAGTGTGTCGTATAGCCGTGTCTCAAGTATAACTTTAACTATTGCGTTCTTAGCGAAGCTCCACGTCAATATTTTCAAAAAGTAATGCACGATACAGATGTGACAGCATTCCAGCGAATTCTGCAGATTCGTTGGCAACCCGTTCGCGTGCTACCGGCGTGTTTCGAGCACGCTCAGTAGCCAATAGTTGCACGACATTAACAGCGTGCGCATGTGCGGCCGTGCGAACCTGCCGCAAACTCCGCAAATCCATCCCCTGCTCAGTTAACATCATGGCATAGCGCACGATATCAACAGCTTGAGCAGTCAAACGCCCACGAGCGTCAGTTTGCAGAAAACCAATAGCGATATATTCCTCAATATCTGCTAGTGACGCGCCAGTAAGCGAAGCTAATTCATCCTTATGCAAACGAGCACCCGGACTTGGACGCACCACTTCCCCACTGGAAACAGCTCTCATACGAGCTGGATGCTCCCGAGCAACCAAGCCCATATCCAACTGCCGAAGCATCTCCTTGATCTGCGGCAAGCTCACATACCTATCCCGCTGCTCAATAAGAATAAACCGCAAGCGCTCAACATCTGCCGAAGAAAATAACCGCTGGTTTGATTCCGTTCGATGCGGCTCAATCAGCCCTTGAGACTCAAAATACCGCACCTTTGAGGCTGCCAAAAACGGAAATTCCCCCTGCAATTGCGCAATAAGCTCACCAATCTTCAACGTGGGCACATGAGAAACCTCATGCGGCCAAGAAAAAGCTCCCTGCGGTGAACGAGCAGCAGAAACTGAAAATGCTGGCGTCATTAGCTGACCTTAGGTGCTGAGTAGAACGTTAGCTGGAACTTACCGATACGAACCTCGTCTCCGTCTTCCAGCTTTGCCTCTTCCACCTGCTCCATATTGACGTATGTGCCATTAAGTGAACCAGAATCTCGTACAAAGAAATCCTGACCAGAACGCAACAACAGCGCATGTTTACGCGAGACGGTCACATCATCAAGGAAAATATCCGACTTCGGATGCCGCCCAACCGTCGTAGAATCGGCATTCAACAAGAAACGAGCACCCATATTCGGACCAGCAACCGAAATCAACAGCGCCGACGTTGCTGGCAACGCTTTGATGGTTGCAATATCTTCAGCATCAAGACCATGACGCGCTGGCTGATAATCAACGCTAGCAGCACTAACGGCTGTTAATCGTGAGGTTGACGTCGGATCTTGACCGTGCGGGTGAACCTCGTAATCTGCCATTGGAATGCTCCTCGTATCTTCGTTCCTTTAACTGTATCCGACGACGCTGCTCGTGTCATGGCGGATCTCATTTTGTTCACGGATTGACAAAGCCTGCACTACCACACGTGCTTAGGCAGTGGCTCGATACGCCCGCTGAGCACGCAACATACGCAGATGATCGTCATGGCAATCCAGAATGACCTTACGTAAAGCCGGTGCCGCATCCACTGAGTTCAGCCACTGCCTAGCCGCACGCTCTTGCACATTCTCCTCGCCCGGCACATCGTCACTAAAGGGATACAAGCCATAAATAATGCGCTCGGCAATCTCTTGAGAATGATCTGCCCAAACCTGATTTACCATAGCGAAATAATCGCCTACTGCCGCACAACGTTCCGCATAACGCAACGGCTTCACCATAGCGTCAATCAAAGCGGAAACGTGGTCATTAGAAAGCTTTCCCCCACGAATCTCAGCAAATGCGTGAGCACAATGCCCAGGCAACGACGCAACAGCCTCACGATGTGCAACGACATCACAGGCTGCTCCGGTGCGTGCCAACTGCGCATCCAGTTCTGCCTGGTCTATTGCGTCAATCGCCGCCAACGCCGTCAGATACTTCCACTGCACGTCAGCATCGGTAACTGAACTGAGAATTGCGCGTAACTGTTCAGCCCGATGCGGCAGTGACTCCCCAATACGGGCTAATATCCGAGTCCAAATCAGTCGGGAATCACCTGTGGCCTCCTCACGCACAGCACAGCCACGAGTGAAGAACTCGTCAAGTAACTGCGTGCGAACCTGGCAATCCGTAAACGAGCGCAAGGCACTTAATGCAGTACTCAGGCGAGTATTAAGGAGATCAGACGGAGTATCCGGCGCGGAATTCAGCACAAAATTCAGATAGGTGCTCGGATCGAGGCGCCCGTCGCGCACCATATTCCACAACGTTCCACTCAGCACCGAACGAGACAGCGGATTATCCAGCTCACATTCTAAAGCAGCCGCAACAGACTGCGGATCCAAAGCAATCTTGATATACGACAGGGATTCGTCATTTGCTAAGAGCAACTCACAATCACGACCGCCTAACTCCTCCCACGGCACAACGACGCTATCGACCAGCTCAATCTCGCAACTCCCACGGCGCGTCAGGTTACGCGAGTCTCCCTCCTCGCCACCAGTGCAACGAGTCCATCGGGAAAGACGCAGACGGTGTGGACGACGAATCGGCGTGGCAGTGAGCGGGTCATCACCAATCTGAGTCAGGCGCACACCAGATTCTTCCCGTTCAATTTGAACCGTGGAGACGCCTGCTGTTTCCAACCACTGCGCCGCCCAGGTGCGAACGTCTCTGCCGGATACGCTCGATAAAGCGTCAAGGAAATCAGCGAGGGTGGCGTTTGCAAACTCGTGTTTCCGGAAAAGCTGACGAGCACCGGCGAAAAAGGCTTCTTCCCCAACCCAGGCAACAAGTTGACGCAAGACAGCCGCGCCCTTTGCATAGGTGATCCCATCAAAAGCTTGATCAGCAGCCTCTAAGTCTGGAATATCAGCCACAATAGGATGGGTTGTTGGGTACTGGTCATTCTTCAAGGCCCACATCAGCCGACTACCGGCAAAATTCTCCCATGCTTCAACGTATTGAGTGGCCTGAACGCTGGCCCACGCTCCCATAAATTCGGCAAAAGACTCTTTCAACCACAGATCATCCCACCACTGCGGAGTAACTAAATCTCCAAACCACATGTGGCTCATCTCGTGCAGGATAGTGTTTGCTCGTCCAGCGCGTTGCGCACGGGTGGACTCCCCGCGGAAGATATACGAATCTTCACAGAAGGTCACACAGCCAGGATTCTCCATTGCTCCGAGGTTGTACTCCGGAACGAAAACCGAATCGTACTTCCCCCACGGATAGGGATAGTCAAAGGTGTGCGGCAATAATCGCAGACCTTGCTTCGTCACCGTCGATATATCATCGAAATCGAAGTATTGTGCCAAGGTTTTCCGGCAATAGAACCCTAGATCAATCTGTTGCCCATCAACATCTACCTGGTCAGTGAAACGATGATATGGACCAGCAATGAAGGCCGTGAGATAGGTAGACATCCGCTTCGTCTGGGCGAACGAATGACGCTGACAGGCCATTCCGGCGCTATTAGCCTCACAGGATTCGACGTGAATAGCGCTGCGATTGGATAACGCGATCCAATGTGCCGGAGCTGCAATGCTGATAGTGAACTGGGCCTTCATATCGGGTTGCTCAATATTAGGAAATACCCGACGAGCATCGGCAGGCTCGAATTGGCTGTAAAGATACGTCTCGTTATCTTCTGGATCCGTGAAGCGATGTAGGCCTTCCCCACTTGTGGAATACACCCCACGTGCTCGCACGGATACGGAATGATCCCCGCTAGGTAACTGTACGGCGATACGCGCCCCGTCAAAAACGATCGGCTGCGGTATGCCGTCAATGGCAACCGCGCTTACCTCATGACCGACGAAATCGAGAAAGGTATCACATGCCGTATCACAATGCAGATTAATACGGGAAAGAACGTCAAAATACGGGGTATCCAGGACCGCATCTCGCACGTCCAGATCAATGAAATACTCGTGGATGTTGACGTGTTGAGCGCGCTGTTGAGCCTCAAGACGGGAAAGATTATCATTCACCTCCCCATTTAATCGCGCATATTTCGATGATGCAAAACTAATGTGATGTCACATTGCCGATAGGAATTACATTTTGGTTACACGCCCGACGTCAGATAAGATGAGAGGCGTCGTACGGGCTATAGCGCAGTTTGGTAGCGCACTTGACTGGGGGTCAAGGGGTCGTGGGTTCAAATCCCGCTAGCCCGACGAAAAGCCCTGAATCACTAGGAAAAGTGGTTCAGGGCTTTCTGTTTTAGAAGTGAGGGGGGGTAAAAGAGATCTAAAATGAAAAGATTCCCGAGGCCTCACCCAACGGCATGCCATCTCGTGCCGCTGCTGTTTATAAAGATCTTCTTTCCATTCTCAACGCATTACCTATACGCCCGTGGGCTTGCAGTACGGGTTCTTGTGCGCGGGTCGCAAGCGGCCCCGAGTAGCTTTCTCTGGAGCTCAGTGAGCTCTTGTGCGCGCTGCTATTGGGGTGCAGTAATTCTGCCCTGGTCAAGCCGTTACCGAACATACGCAATCTTCTGATACATAGCATCAGCAGCAACCGCCTCTAACGCAATCAATACGTCGATATACCGAGTTGGCTAGCGTATCGGCGTCGCAAAGAGCGAGGCAGTATAAGCCACGTATTGGGCGCATATATACATGTGGTGGGGAAAGAAAACCTTTCCCCACCACATCAAGCAAAATTAGCTTGCGTATTACTTCTGACGGCTAGCGCGCAACGTGAGGACTGCTCCCCCTGCGATCAACATCGCTGCGAAGATCGCAACGAACAAAACGCTCGCGCCAGTGTGTGATAGCCCAGGTGCGGGCTTTGCCTCAGGGGCAACCAGCTTCAGCGGCTTAGCAACCACAACATCTGGGGATGTTCCCGTTACCTCTACACGGTATAGCCCCAACGCCAAAGCAGCGTCCAACGGAAGGTTCACTCGGAACGTACCGTCTGCAGAAGCTGTAAGGGTCTGAGAGAAGGCCGGTTTCGCCGGCTGTGCCGAATTATCCGGATTCGTCATCGGCGTCAGGCGCAATACAAGCTGCTGATTCGGGGCGAATCCGCTACCGGAAACCGCGATGGCCTGCCCAGGTGACGCCTGTGCGGGCACATCCAAGCTGGGATTAATCGTCGGTGCCGGTGGAACAACATCTGCTCCTTTAACCGTCAACTGCGTTGTCGCAGGAGCCTTTGACGTCGTCCCCAGTGCCTGAATCGTGTACGTGCCAGGAGCCAAATCGCCAGGAACCGTGAAGGTAAAGGTTACGTCGCCCTTCTCATCTGCTGGCCACTTGCCGATCGGGAATGGATCAGTAGCTCCGCTCGCATCATTGGCCCGCGGAATCATAATGACAAAGTCGATGTCCTCGTCTGCAGCAAAACCAGTTCCCGTAATAGTAACGGGGGTCTTAACTGCAACCGGATCCGACGGGCCAGTGATCTTTGGTGCGTAGCTCGGAGGCTCTGGCTGTACGGGTGCTACCGAAATAGGAGCACACTTCGCCTGCGGCAAAGCCTCGGAACGTAAACCAAATTCCGTGATAGACGGGGCTGGTGAATCCGGATCTACCAACAGGCGCAGCCCGGTAACATTTCCACCCGTGATTGGCCATGCAAAGAACGGGCTATCCGCGGAGACGGTACCGAGGTCCGTCCATTCCCCACTACCCTGCTTAATCTGCGCCTTGCCCTTTGCCGTACCTAGTAGCACGGCAGCTTTTGCATCCTGGGCAGACGTCGGCGTGTAAGTAAGATGACCACCCTTCTCAGGTACTCCGGTAGCAAGCATCGCCGTATTGAGGTTTGCGTCAAAAGCCATCGGCGCTTCAGCGCCCACCTGCAGCGGAAGATCCGTTGTCATCGGCATTCCACCAGAGATAGCGAAAATGATTTCCCGGATCTGCCACCACTTATTAGACTTGACGGCCGATTCAAAACGCACGTAACGCATCTCCTTCGGCTGATCGAGCTTAATTTCTACCTTTGCCAGATCGTTGTACGTTCCGATTTCATCCCACTTCTGACCGTCAATGGAGGATTTAACCTTCATAGAGGTCACCACGTCGCCGCCGGTATCCGTATCGGATTTCCCTTGGTGCAACACAATGGCGGAAACCGACTTCGTTGCCTGCAAATCAACCTGGACACCCTGACCAACATCGGGGCTCGCATTGGACCAGTACATTGTCTCAGTATTGCCATCGAGCATATTCTCTGGCACATATTTATCGTAATGTCCGAAATCACTCTTAACTGTTGGGGCAGCGCCAAGATCAACAGCCTTCAAATCGAGGAGTTTCTCCAGAGAGCTCTTCGCTCCATCGACCATCTCATCAAACTTGCCGTCGCCAACCTTAGGGATAATCGACTTTTCTTTCAAAACGAAGTTTGAATCCATGTCATCAACTGCTGGTTGACGAGCGGTGTTAACGTGCTGGCGCATACTCGCATACGCCTCGGCCGCAGCCTTCATATCCGTACACTGCGCCGCTTCCCGCACATCCAATGCCTTCAACGAGGCCTCTGCCCATTCGGCAGCCGCACGAATCCACGGTTCAGCGTCGTTATAGAATCCCGGAACAGCCATCTTCTTCAGCGTTTCCGGAGCCTGACGGATAACCTCAAGGCGCTTGGCCAGTTGCTGCTTGGCAGTGGTCAAGGAGGCGGTATTCGAGATCACCCCGTCAGTACCCAAATGCTTTTCATACTCAGCTAGATCAACGCTGAGCTTCGGTGCTCGCTTGGAATCTGGATCATGGGATTCCCAGTACTGGTTTAGATCCACAAAAGCATCGAGGGTCTCATGGACCTTAGGATCTGTGCCTGCCAGCTCGCGCAAAATCGCTTCTTGTGAGGAATCCGCTTTGAATCCTGGCGTATTCCAGGTGTAATCAGCAAAACCTTGGAGTGCAATCCAGGAGGCATAGGGCTGGATCATTGGATTTGAGGTGAATCCGTCCAACACCTCATGCAGGGTTTGATCTCGCCCAAACAGTGGCTGGAGGAATAGTCGGTTACGATCGCCATCGTTGACGGGGAAGTTATCCCAAATAAACATGTGATGCGTGTTGTAGGTGACGAGAGCGCTATCAACGGAAGATCGAGTTACTTCCTTGGAGAACACACCTTCACCCGTCCACTGCATCCGGATGTCTTTATCAAGACGTTCACCTTGTGCCGTCTTAAATGGATCACGTGCGGAACCATTGTAGTTAGTTGGAACCATCATCAGCGGATTGAGCTTATTCGGAACAATCCACTCCTTCTGGATCTTGTTCAAGTAGTAGCTCTGCGCATCTGCTAACTGGGTCCACGGACCGCGTGAGGGGAAAGCCGCGAAATCTTCCTGGCACTTCAGGTACGGGCTAATATCGTCAAGCGCCACATAGAAAGAATGCACACCAATGCTACGCAGTTGCTCAAACTTATTGATCGTCGCCGTGTAATCTTCTTGCTTCGAATAGCAAATATCGTTACCCGGAGAGATCGCAAAGACGAAATCTAAGTGATAGCGGTTGGCCTGATCGACCAGTTCGCGAATCTTTGCTAGCTCTGCGTCTGGGTAGGGCGCGCGCCATTGGGCACGCAGGTAGCGATCATCTTTCGGCGTGTAGATATAGGTGTTCATCTTGTGCTTTGCCGAGAACTCCAACATATCTAGCCGAGCTTGATGCGACCACGGCTGCCCATAGAAGCCTTCAATGACACCACGGATCGGCATTGACGGCCAATCACGGACGGTACCCGTCAGCGAGCCTCCATTGAGCATCTGCCGCGCGGTTTGAGTTCCGTAGTATGTTCCGGCAGCATCTTTTCCTTCAATGATCACCGTGGGAACGCCGTCAATGAGCGCTGTGGTTAACACGTACCCATTTGCGACCAAAGCTGAGGAGTTCTCAACATTAGCCTTTTTCAGAGCGTCGGCGACGGCAGGATCACCAAGAGTGCCAATAATAACTTGTGCAGCAGCATCATCAGTTGCGATCGTGCCTCCTGCAGCACGAACGAGCTCCTGGATACTTTCTGCGGTTGCTGCGTCTGCCATGCCGGTACCCGTGACCGCCACTGTTCCCGATAATGCAACCGGAGTCGCTGACGCAGCCACAGATTGCGGCGTGGGCAAAATCTGTGACGTGGAAGCTGAATCATCTGCATGTGCTGGCGCAGCACTGCCGACTAGCCCTGAATAGAGCGTACCAAAAGCAAGTGCGCCGGCCGTGATTACAGATAGCAATGAACGTGCTCGTTTCATAACCTCATTGTTTCTGTCGTAGCAGTAAAGGACTCTCCCATCTTAGTGCCCGCTTGTGACAGTAACAACACTGTTAAATAAGGCAAAAGCAGCAACTCCGACTGATTACTGAGGGTTTTCCGACATTCGTGGACTAACCTGACACAGCCTCTAAAGCGGTAAGTCTGTTTCTGTTTCTCTCGCCTTAAACAGGACGTATTTTTGGCGTATTTACTCTGCTAGCGCATAGCTAGCCGTTAATTAAACCCCTTTTGTTATCGTTAAATAATCTGGGCAGCGTTTACTGTCACTTAGCCTTAAGTCCCATATCCTTACGACGAGTGACGTATCGACCAGCAGAACTACTGCCCCTAACTGGAAAGAAAAATTAGTGAACAATACCGAAGATATTGGAGATACTGAGCAAGATATCGAGCCGCGTTTCGATCTACATCATGAAGTAGTAACACCGTGGCAACACAGCGAGATAATCGATGACCACCACGTGCGTATCTTCTTTGCTGTTGGTTCACCGCGCTGTTTTGGGGCGCGCACAATCCTTGAAGAAACCGAGTCTGCGATACGGATTGCTGTAGTCTGCGGGCTTATCCCCGATAGCCCATCAGCGTGCACACTGGAACTGTTATACGTTTCCGCACTAGTTCATACACAAATGCCTATTGGCAATCGCCCGATACTACCACTTGAGCATCCTTATGGATTACATACCGACGAAGAAGCGGCGAGAGACGG
Organism: Trueperella sp. LYQ143; assembly: GCF_046599595.1. Classification (NCBI taxonomy): domain Bacteria; kingdom Bacillati; phylum Actinomycetota; class Actinomycetes; order Actinomycetales; family Actinomycetaceae; genus Trueperella; species Trueperella sp. LYQ143. The sequence continues at coordinate 82,804 of NZ_JBKIWR010000003.1, forward strand.
CAACCTCAAATAGTACCTGGAAGCGTGCATGTATGTATGTGGTGTTGGGGCCGCGCTGTTCTTGCGCAGCCCCAACACCATACAGCACCAATTGCCTAACAGTTAGCCGCTGCTAACTTGCTGCTTAGCACACCCTGCAGCTACGACATCGCGACCTTTCGGCGAATACGCACGGCGCACAGTCCACTACCAACGAGCAGAACTGCCAGTGCAGCAATCGCCATACCGGCAAGCTGCGCGCCGGTATGCGGCAAAGCACTAGGCGCTTCATGAGAGGCAATCACCTGTTCGCCTGACTGTGGTGAGCTACCTGGCGCAGGCTGCGGTTGCGGCGCAGGCACCGGACGATCTGGGGAGGGATTCGGTTGTGGTGCAGGTGATGGCGTCGGTTGATTCTCCGCAGCCATTACCTGAAGTTCCCAGATGCCCGGCGAACCTTCACCCTCATGGGCGCCCCAGGATTGCATAACAACCCGCAACGCCGAGGTAGTAACCGGCGCAAACTTCACAGTATTAAACACATCGCGCTCCCGCGCATAAGATTGCCCTGGATCGAGAACTACATCAACCCATTGATCCCCCTGCTGATACTGAATCTTCCACTCACGTGGCGGAATCATGCCGGCATTGGCCTCATCAGGAGAATCACTAAACCACCACACCGCAGCCGATCCAACGGTAACTGCCTGCGGCCACTGCAAGGTGGCGGAGATCTCCCCTACCTGTGGCCAAGTTCCCCACTCTTTACCGCGCAAAGCTGGATCAGCCATGCCCGGAGCCATCGTCCCGTCATTCAACCCCGACACGGTATTCCAACTCGCAGTAAATGACGCAGATGGGCTGGCATAGGGTGCGATATTGCCGGTCATTGGCGCGCTCGGATCAAAAGGAATGGTCAACTCTCCGGAAGCGATATTGCCCGCACGATCGAAGACGTGATAGCCCAATACGTGCTGCATGCCGTCTGGCGGGGCAATCTCCGCTCCTACATCACCTGAGTGCCACGGCCCATTATCAAAGCGATACATCATTGAATGAACCCCAGAGAGCTCGTCATGAGCATTCACAACTGCTGAGCGGCCACGCAATTGTGCCTCCGCCGTCGGCGCCACCGTATCAATGCGCACACTCTGGCTTACCGACGAGGAGGTATTGCCGTGACGATCACGCGCAATGGCGGTAATCGTATGCGTCCCGTCACCCGTAATTGACACGCAGTGCTGGTGAGCTGGTTCCTGCGCTACCCAGGGCTGAGCATCCACAGTGCCAGAATATGACAGCGCGTAATCCTGGTCATCATTTCCTAAAGCACACATCGGTACGGCAGTGCGATACCACCCGTCGGCACTCGCCTGCGCAATAGTACCCAAAGCCAAGGTTGGCGCCTGCGTATCCGGGGTGTCCGGCTGTTGCCCAGAAGCCGTTACCGTCACATCCTGCGTCACATAACTCGTGTCATATCCGAGGACTCGCCCGCGAACCGTAAACTGACCAGGTTGGGCATAAGACGCAGGATCAATCTTCTCCCAGCGCACTGACCGCCATTGCTCTCCGAGACGAATCCCCTCAGGCATAGGTGGCGGCGTGCCGACCTTAGTTACCACCGGAGAAAGCTGCGGGCTACCCGTCGGTGCAGCATATACTTCCCACTCTGAGATGGAAACCGAATGATAATACGGACCTTCCGCTTCACCAGTTAAGGTCATGCGCAATGCATACGCGGTCACTGGCTCAGCAAAATCAATCTGATTCCAGGTATCCACTTCGCGCGGAGTGCTTCGTAACGCAACGGGATGCCAGTTACCGTCAGTGCCCAAATAATCCACAGTGTAGGACGCGGGCGGGCGAATCCAGTTCCCATCGCGATGGAACATTGCTCCCATGCCGGTGATCGTCACCGCACTATCCCACGAGTAAAGCACCCAATCGGAAGGAACTGTATTCGTTACCCCGCGATAGTTCCCCCACTGATCTGGTGGCAATAACGCTGCAGGTGCCCGCCCGTCATTCAGTGCGGCAAGGCGCATAGGCGGCTGCTCGGTAAACGACGCCGCTACCTCGCGGGCATCTGGGGCAATATTCGTTGTTAACCGCCATGCTGGATCGTCTGCTCGCGTCGGGGTAACACGGTTGATTTTGTCGCCATTCCACGTCACTTCATCAATGGCGACAGAACGGCGGAAGTGACCACCGTTAACCGCGTCTTTGGTCTGGTAAGTGACGTACCAATGCCCCTTAAATTCGATGAGTGCCGGATGCATTGTTGTTGCGGATGTGCCACCCACAATCACATCTTGGAAAGTCCACGGGCCGCGGGGATTTTTCGAGGTCGCGTAGGCGATACAGGCCTGATAGTTCGACGGAGTACACTGCGATCCGCCCTTCTTCCAGTCATATAACAGGTAGTAGGTATCGCCCTTTTTTGTTATCCACGGGGCTTCGAAGAACGAATCCAGACCCGTCATTGTCTGAATATCCCCCACCCGAGTCACCATATCGGGGGCGAGTTCCACTACTCGCGCGGTGTACCACGATCCCCAATACAGATACGTATGGTCGCCGTCTATTAATACATGCGGATCAATGATTTCCTGCCCGTTCGTCGCATCTCCAAAGACATCTCGCCAAGCGAGCAGTGGCTTGCCAATGGCATCGCGCCACGGCCCCACAGGAGAATCAGAGACAGCTACACCGATCGCCATACGGTTAGGCACAGACGTATCTTGCGATTCAATAGGAACGTACCAGTAGTACTTGCCGTCGCGCCCCTTAACCGTTTGCCCAGCATACGCTCCCTTACCGGAAGCCCAGCTAAAGACCTCAGCAGGGCGCAGATTGCCTTCCCAGATATCCCAATGCCCACCGGCAACATCACTCGTTGACATGACCACGTACTCCGTCATGTCAAACGATCCGTAATCCGGCGCCGCGCTATCTCGACCGGCGTAGATGTAGAGCCGATCCCCGTCCACAAGCATCGCCGCATCGGCTGTATATAGCGATCCGTCCCGAATGATTGGGTTACCGTCTGAGGTAATGGAACGGGTAGGCGCAGGTGGCGTCTGCCCAGAATCCGCTGCTGCTACGCTGACGCCGCCTATTCCTGATAGCAGGAAGGCTGCAGTGGTGGCGAGGAAACGGCGAGAAAAACGTGCACTCATTTCATTCTCATTTCACAACCGGGAACAACCTTGTTCACCTGGCACTTTAGCATTCCCACTAATAAAACGAAAGCCCTTTCGGATAGTGGTACTGCGGCGTCAGCAACTACTAGATCCAGGCGCCGACGCAAGGCGCAGAATATTGCTTTCCACCACACCAGCACAGGTACACATATCTAATAAATTGCACCGGCATATTACAGATATAACTTATAGCCCTATTATTGGGCGTCTTGCTCCGATTCGTGCCGACCTGTCATAGACAAGCCAGTAGCACAGCACATAATGCCTACCAAAAACACAACTTTTGCCACAGTTACCGGCTCATTACCGCGCACAATCGCATAAATGACCGTCAAGGCACTGCCAATCGCCGTCCATACTGCATAGGCCGTCCCCGTCGGAATAAACCGCATTGCGCGCGCCAAGCCCAACAGAGAAACAACCATAGCCACTGCACATATCACCAGGGGAATCGGGCGAGTAAAACCAGCAGAGGCTCCCAGTGCACTCGCCCAAATGGCCTCACAAACACCAGATAAGCCCAGAATTACCCACGGCATCATCAGGACACAACCTTCAAACCGATGACACAAGCCACCAAGGCAAGCAGCAGCCCAATTCGCATAATTGAGGCCTTCTCCTCGCCAGTAACAAGGGAATACCCAACCGTCATAGAGGCGCCGGTAGCCGTCCACACTGCATAGGCCGTCCCCGTCGGGATAGAACGCATCGCGAAACCCAAACCCGCAATAGAGACGACCGAAGCACCCACGAAGATAAGCGTCGGCCATAATCGGCGAAATCCTGCACAGCGGCTTAAAGCCACCGCCCAGATCGTTTCACACATCCCAGAACCGACGAGAATAACCCAATCCATAAATATCTAAAAATTACGCGGACTATCTACGCGGATTATCGCTTACGCCGTTCCCGGGCACGCACGGCAATTTCAACTGGCGACCCCGTGAAATCGTATTGCTCACGCAACCGCCGCTCAATGAAACGACGATACCCATGATCGAGATGCCCAGTAGTGAACAAGACGAAGCGAGGTGGCTGCACGCTGACCTGCGTCGCAAACAAAATACGCGGCTGACGCCCACCCCGCACAGGATGCGGATGAGCAGAAATCAATTCCCCCAACGTCGAATTCAACTGCCCGGTGGCGATACGCTTATCCCACGATTCCAAGGCCTTCTCCATCGCACGAGTCAAACGATTCGTATGCCAGCCAGTTTTCGCAGAGATATTAATCCGTTCAACCCACGGCATCTGCACTAATTCGCGTTCAATCTCCCGATCAAGGTAGCGGCGCCGCTCCTCATCAACAAGATCCCACTTATTACAAATCAGGACCATAGCGCGACCGGCATCAATGACGCTTTGCATCACCTTCAGATCTTGATCGGTGATCTCCACAGAAGCGTCAATTAACACCAATGCTAATTCGGCACTGTCAATCGCCCGCTGCGTCCGTAAAGACGCATAGTAATCTGCCCCGCGCTGCAAGTGAACCCGACGCCGAATACCTGCAGTATCAACAAACGTCCAGGCCTGACCATCAAGTTCGATAAGCTCATCAACTGGATCTCGCGTCGTGCCAGCGAGATCATCCACAACAACTCGATTTTGCCCAGCTAGCATATTGAGCAATGACGATTTCCCGACGTTCGGGCGCCCCACTAAAGCCACTCGACGAGGACCCTCCCCTGGGCGTTCATAATTGACCTGGGACTGCCTCGGTAAAATTCGCATTGCCTGATCAAGAAGATCACCAGAGCCTCGCCCATGCAACGCCGAAACCGGAAACGGTTCACCCAGCCCTAAAGCCCACAAATATGCCGCATCTGCTTCCTGTTGTGGAGAATCGACCTTGTTCGCGGCTAATACAACAGGTTTTCCCGAACGACGAATGAGATCCACAATGTGCTCATCTGCATCAGTAACCCCAACCGTCGCGTCAACAACCAGAAGTACTGCGTCCGCATTCTCGATAGCGATCTCAGACTGCACTGCCACTGAGCGGTCAATCCCCGTGACGTCAATCTCCCATCCCCCAGTGTCAACCACCGTGAAATCTCGGTCGGCCCACTGCGCGTCGTAATACACCCGATCTCTCGTCACCCCAGGCGTATCCTGCACTACCGCAACCCGTTTACCGACAATGCGGTTCACCAACGTCGATTTACCAACATTGGGGCGACCGACAATCGCTAACACCGGACGCGGAGCAACCGCGGCATGTTCTACTAGCTCATAATCATCTGCCAGGAGGGCGTAATCGTCTTCATCAAGCTCGTAATCATCCAGGCTGGCCCGCATCATGCCATAGCGGCGGTCATCTAATTCTTCAGTCACGGTACTTCTCCGGAATCAAGGAAATAACAGCATCGACGACCTCATCAATTGTGAGGTTTGACGAATCTATCGTGACGACACCATCTTCGGCAGTAATAAAGTTCGACACAGTCGAATCTTGTTGATCGCGACGAATGATCTCATCGCGAGTTGCAGCAATCGCCTGCTCATCGGCTGATCCCTGATTCTCTAACGCGCGGCGAGCCAACCGAGCCTGCTCTGAAGCCGTCAGTAACACTCGTACCGGCGCTTGCGGAGCAACAACCGTCGTTATATCGCGACCTTCCGCAACAATACCGCGCCCGTTTGCATATCCCGCAGGTGTTTGTTCAGCGGCGATAATATCCCGTTGAGCCTGCGCTAATTCAGCTCGGACCGCCAGATTAACTGCCACTTGAGAAACCACCTTTGATAGCGCAGAAGTACGGATCTCCTCCGTAATATCGACACCATCACAGATAAAACGCTGAGCACACGGATCCAGTTCAATAGCTAACGGCATCTCGGATACAGCAGCTACAACAGCGTCGTGATCCGAAAGCGGAATCCCGTTATGCAATGCCCACCAGGTTGCCGCACGGAACATTGCTCCCGTATCCAGATATGCCAAGCCAAGTCGATGTGCAACCGCTTTCGCCACTGTTGATTTTCCTGACCCTGATGGGCCATCAATGGCAATAACTAACGCCGCTTTCGTTTCACTCATCACTACTCGCCATCCTCGCGAATCCAGACCCCGTTCCAATGGGGCAACCTGATGCGGGTGTACGGAAATAATAACCCGACCCACTGGCTGACGTGCCGAATGTTCAATCTCGACATCTTCAATATTGACCCCGATCTCGCCAATCTCAGCAAATAGCCGACCGAGCATTCCTGGCTCATCGGGAATAAGTACCGTGACCTCACCGTAATGTGCACGGGCGCCACCATGCTTACCAGGAATCCGCCCAACTCCGCGATTCCCGTCAGCAATCACCGCAGAAATACGATCTAACCGAGCCGGTTCTGCGGTTAACCCCGCAATCACCGCTGCCAGACGGGCATGAATATCCTGTAAAATCCGCACGATTTCACGTCGGTTCCCCTGGATGATTGCCGTCCACAGCAACGGATCAGATTCGGCAATGCGCGTCACGTCCCGCAAACCTTGCCCAGCTAAATCTAAAGCATGCGACGGCGCCTCACACAGCGCGGCCGCCACCAAAGAACTCATTATCTGAGGCATGTGGGAGATCACCGCAACAGCCTGATCGTGCTCCTGTGCATCTAGCTCAATCGGAGTCGCGCCCATATCAATGACAAGACCGCGAGCTATCTGACGAGTATGCGCCGAGTGGCGTTCATCCGAGATAACTACCCACGGACGCCCCACGAACAAATCCGAATCTGCTGCGATTGCTCCAGAGCGCTCCCGACCTGCCATCGGATGTGAACCAATCCAGCGATTCGCCTGCGCATGTGTGGCAATCTCCTGAGCAATAACGGTTTTCACCGACGCCACATCCATCACCACAGCTTGCGGGAAACGATCTAAGGCATGGCACACCACTCGAGCTGTCACATCCGGTGGGACCGCGACAATAACGAGCTGCGGATCAGTTGCGGCAGCGCAACTGCCAGCACCTAAATCATGCGCAAGCTGCGCGGCAACAGGAGAGGCATCTTCTAAAAAGACCTGCACCCCTGCTCGGCGCAATCGCAATGCAATGGACGTCCCTAACAACCCAGTACCAATGACAAGTACTGGTGACGGGGTAAGTAAGGTCTCCATTACAGATCCACCAGGGACATTAACGCGCCCAATTCGGAACCACCCACAGTACGCACCTGCCCCGGCTTTAACCGCCCAATAGGAATATTGGCAAATTGAGTGCGCACCAGTTCAATGACCGGATGCCCGACCTCTTCCAACATGCGTCGCACAATGCGATTACGGCCAGAATGTAGCGTTATTTCAATAATGGATGACTTCGCGCCTACCTCTCGGATAACAACCCGATCAGCCTGAATCGGCCCATCATCCAAGGTGATCCCATTTTCCAGAACACGCGGCAGACCCCGAGCAACCGCCCCCATTACCCGAGCGATATACGTCTTAGATACCTCAAAGGATGGATGGGTAAGCCGGTGTGCCAGTTCCCCGTCGTTGGTCAGCAATAAAATACCTTCGGTATCCACATCAAGACGCCCCACATGAAAAAGCCGTTGCGAGCGATCAGCAACATAGTGGGCCAGGCACGGGCGACCTTGATCGTCGTTCATTGTAGAAACGACGCCACGTTCTTTATACAGCGCTAACGTCACCTTGGAATCATCAAGCTGTACTCGGTTACCATCGACATGAATGATGGCAGTTTCCGGATCGACGCGGATACCTAGCTGACGAACAATAACATTATTGACGCTCACTCGCCCACTGGCGATGAGTTCCTCACACGCCCGACGCGATCCTACTCCGGCATGGGCAAGAACTTTCTGCAAGCGTTCCCCGCTTGGTTCATGCACATTGTGCGCAGTGCGGCTCATCGCATCTCCTTTTCAATATCGTCTAATATGGCGTCATCTGGCAGGTAGGGCGCCAAAGGTGCTAATTCGTCTAACGAGTTCATCCCCATTTTCTCAAGAAAGAGTGCGGTTGTGCCAAATAACCCAGCGCCAGTTGCAGCGGTCGTTCCCACCTGCTCCACTAATCCGCGAGTGACCAAGGTGCGCACCACTGAATCCACCTCTACCCCGCGAATTGCGGCGATTTGTGCTCGGGTGATGGGCTGACGATAGGCGATAACTGCGAGAGTCTCCAAGGCGGGAACCGATAGTCGGGCTGATTGACCGGCAGTGACGAATTCCCCAACGATCTGGGCATATCGCGGATCAGAATACATTCGCCAGCCGCCCGCGGCTTCTCGAAGCTGAAATCCCCGCTCATCAGCACAGTACTGTGTTTGCATGGAACGCAATAAAGCGTCAGTATCTGCTTCACTGGCTTCAATCGCCTGTGCAAGCCGCGTAACAGATACCGGCTCTGGCGCCACCATAAGGATCGCTTCCAGTGCCCCGCGTTGAAATTTATTCATCGTCTTTTCCTACTCGAATGACAAATAACGGTTGCAATGGCCCTTCTTGTTCCACTCGAATTTCGCGATCACGCAGCAGTTCTAAGAGTGCTAAAAATCGGGAAATGACTGTGGGGATTGAGCGGGCGTCTCGGCACAACTCCGTAAAACTCACCCGATCTCCTCGCACTAACCGTTGGCGCAGATATGCCACCTGGGTATCTACCGGGACGAGTGGATCGTGAAGATGGTCCATCATGACTTCGGTGGGCTGACGAGTGAACGGACGTGCTGCCAAGATCGCCAAATCCACGACCGTCAACGGCAACTCCACTTCCGGTAATAATGCGCGAAATTCATCTTCCATTGGGACGATCCGAGCATAGGCCAGAGATTGCTCAGATAACCGCTGGGCAATATCCATCGATACGTCTTTGAACGCCCGATATTGCAATAGTTTTGCAAACAGCACATCGCGCGCCCCCAATAATTCGAGATCTTCTTCCTCGTCCTCATCGTGGGGCAACAATCGCGCCGCTTTCAGATCAAGCAATGTGGCTGCAACCACGAGAAACTGTGAGAGCTGGGAAATATCTGCGTCGTCTTGCGCCTGGATAAAAGCCAGAAATTCGTCTGTTACCTCTGCCAAGGCAATCTCGGTAATATCAAGTTTTTTCTTGGTAATCAGCGATAGCAGGACGGCAAAAGGTCCCGAAAACACATCGAGATCAACTGCGAACTCATCAGAGCTAAACAGATCTTCGCGAATCGGCGCGCTCACTACGGCGCACCACCTCGCGAAATAAGCTCCCGAGCTAGGCGCAAGTAGGCTTGCGCGCCCTTTGAGTTCGGGTCATAGCTGGTGATCGGTTCTGCAGCTACCGTCGCGTCGGGGAAACGGACAGTTCGCGGAATCTGCGTATCGAATACGCGATCACCGAACTGTTGCCGAATTGTGGAGATTACCTCGCGGGCGTGAAGTGTGCGAGTATCAACCATCGTCAGCAACACGCCATCAATTTCCAACTGCGGGTTAAGCCGATCTTGGACGCGCTCAATCTGATCCACCAGCAACGCGACGCCGCGCATAGCGAAGAACTCTGCTTCCAGAGGAATAATGACGCCATGAGCAGCCGTCAGCGCATTCACCGTCAGTAATCCCAAAGAGGGTTGGCAATCGACGATGATAACGTCGTATTCCCCGAGGACTGGACGCAGAACCCGCATAAGGGATTGCTCCCGCGCGACCTCGTTAATGAGCTGGATCTCCGCCGCCGATAGCTCGATATTCGCCGGCAATAGATCCAGGTTTTCGGAAATAGGATGGATAATACGGGTGACATCCGGTTTCGTGGCCACCATTTCGTTATATAGCGTGCGGTCCAGCGCCATCGTATTGACGCCTAAACCGGCGGATGCCGCTCCTTGAGGGTCAAAATCGACCACTAAAACCCGCCGCCCGTATTCCGCAAGACCAGCCGCAAGATTGATGGAGGTCGTCGTCTTTCCGACGCCACCTTTCTGGTTGCACATGGCGATAATCCGAGCTGGCCCATGCGTGTTGAGGTCACCGGGTAGCGGGAAGTCACGCTCCGGATCTAGTTCATTGAAAAGATCTGTCTGTACTGGTGTCACATATCTAATCTACCGGATTACGCCCCCGAGGTATGCATGGCACGGGGATGGGCCGAAATATATGTTTCGCGTAACGTCTCTCGGGTGACTTTTGTGTATATCTGTGTGGTAGTCACCGAGGAATGGCCGAGCATCTCTTGCACTATGCGTACATCCGCCCCGCCTTGTAATAAATGAGTGGCAAAGGAATGACGGAATGTGTGCGGAGAAATACCAGGTATTCCAGCACGCTCAGCGATCGCGTGAATGGCTATCCATGCCGATTGCCGAGTGAGTGGGTTGCCGCGTTTATTCAAGAAAATAGTGGTGTTGCCGCGCCCGCGGCAGGCTAGTGCTGGCCGGCCACGCACCAGGTATGCCTCTATTGCGTCAATGGCATATCTGCCTAAGGGTAAGACGCGCTCTTTGCGACCCTTACCAAAGAGTCGAATACTGGCTGTCGTTAAATCAATATCATCGGCAGTCAATCCCACTGCCTCCGAGATACGAGCACCTGTGCCATAGAGAATCTCTAATAGGGCGCGGTCGCGCAGCGATATTGGTGTATCTGACGCGCTGGCAGTATCTAAAAGCTGGGTCATCTGGTCAATGGTGATAGCTTTCGGCAGACGCTGCCCTTGTTTAGGAGGATGCAGATCTGTTGTGGGATCGCTGGGAGTACGGCCTTCTGCGAATAAAAACTCATGTAAGCGGCGAATGGCGGTAATCATGCGCGCAACAGAGGATGCAGCCATCGGTTTGCGCCCGTCTGCCCCGCATAGATAATCCACAAAGGCAGCCGCATCCTCGGCTGTTACCTCGGCAAAGGCGTGTCGTTGACGGGCACATAAATGATTGACGTAGTGGCTCAGATCGCGCTGGTAAGCAGCTATCGTATTCGGCGATAGCGAGCGTTCTACGCTTAAATGCGCCAGATACTGGCGGATGTCGCGTTCAAATGACGCGGTGGAATCATCCGCCTTGAGATTACTCCCCACATTTCGCACTTTAGTCACCTCTTTAGGCACGTTAACACGCTAGGCTAATCCTATGCAGGGCGCATCACCCCAGCGTGTTTTTCACTGACGAAAATAAAGGAGAACTGATGACAACCTTTGAATGGAGCGACCTCGATCAGAAGGCCGTCGATACCGGGCGCGCACTGGCCGCTGACGCCGTGCAAAAAGTCGGTAATGGTCACCCTGGTACGGCAATTTCGCTCTCCCCTGCCGCTTACCTCCTGTTCCAAAAGGTGCTGCGCAACGATCCTTCCGACGATATGTGGCTTGGTCGTGACCGCTTTGTCTTATCCGCTGGTCACTCGTCGCTTACCCAATACGTCCAGCTTTTCTTGGCCGGATACGGGCTGGAGATGGAAGATATTGCCGCACTTCGCACTGCAGGATCGTTGACCCCAGGCCATCCGGAATACCGCCACACCAAGGGCGTTGAAATCACAACAGGTCCGTTGGGTCAGGGCTTGGCCTCAGCAGTAGGCATGGCAATGGCTGCTCGTCGTGCGCACGGCTTGCTTGATCCCGATACTCCGGCCGGGCAGAGCCCCTTTGACCACTTTGTGTACACCATCGCTGGTGATGGCTGTATGCAAGAGGGCGTTACATCTGAGGTGTCCTCACTGGCTGGCACCCAAAAGCTTGGCAATCTGATCTTAATTTGGGATGACAACCGCATCTCAATTGAGGATCGCACCACGATTGCTTTCACGGAGGACGTCCTAGCGCGCTACGAGGCATACGGCTGGCATACCCAGCACGTTGATTGGCGTGGTGGCGGAGAGTATCACGAAGATCTCGAAGCCCTCTTTAACGCTATCGAAGAGGCGAAGTCTGTCACTGATAAGCCGTCCATCATTCGCCTGTCCACCATTATTGCCTGGCCAGCACCGACTAAGCAGGATACCGGCGCAGCTCACGGCTCGGCCCTCGGCGATGCGGAGATCCGCGCGATGAAGGAGCTTCTCGGCTTGGATCCCGATAAGACTTTCCACATTGATCCGGAAGTTCTTGAGCATACTCGCCGTCAGGCTGCCGATAAGGCACAGCGGGTGCGTGCTCAGTGGCAGGAATCCTTCGATGCCTGGGCCGCAAAGAATCCGGAAAAGAAAGAGCTTCTCGACCGCTTGTGCGCACACGAATTGCCCGCTGGCTGGGAGAAAGCACTTCCCGTCTTTGAAGCAGGCTCATCTGTTGCTACTCGTTCTGCCTCCGGTAAAGTCCTTAACGCAATCAAGGATGTTCTGCCGGAGCTGTGGGGTGGCTCGGCTGATTTGGCTGGTTCGAATAATACCTATATGAATGGTGAGCCGTCTTTCCTTCCGGCGGATCGTTCTTCGCAAATGTTCTCGGGTAACGAGTTTGGGCGAAACCTGCACTTCGGTATTCGCGAGCACGGTATGGGCTCAATCATCAATGGCATTACTTTGCATGGTTTGACCCGCTGCTATGGTGCAACATTCTTTGTTTTTGCTGATTACATGCGCCCACCTGTGCGGTTAGCTGCTCTCATGAAGTCTCCGTCGATTTTCGTCTGGACTCATGATTCAGTTGGCGTGGGCGAGGATGGGCCGACGCATCAGCCGATTGAGCACCTGTGGGCATATCGGGCGATTCCTGGATTGGATATCGTTCGTCCGGCTGACGGTAACGAAACGGCGCAGGCGTGGCGCGGCATCTTGGAGCGGAGCGATCGTCCGGCTGGTCTGATCTTGTCTCGCCAGAATTTGCCGGTGATTGCGCGCGGTGATGGGTCAGCAGAAGGCGATACGTATGCCTCGGCAGAGGGCGTCCTCAAGGGCGGCTACGTCTTGGCAGATGCCCCCAAGGTTGATGTCGTGCTTATCGCAAGTGGCTCTGAGGTTAGCGTTGCTCTTGACGCCCGCGAATTGCTCGCTAAAGATGGCATTGGCGCTCGAGTTGTTTCCATGCCGTGTTTGGAATGGTTTGAGGAGCAGGATGAAGCCTACCGCGCAAGCGTTATTCCTTCCGAGGTTCGAGCCAGGGTCAGTGTGGAAGCAGGATCGACGTTCGGCTGGAAGGCCCTTGTTGGTGATGCTGGTCGTTGCGTCGGTATCGATCACTTCGGCGAGTCTGCCTCTGGTGATCTATTGATGAAGAAGTACGGCATTACCGCAGAGAATGTTGCTGCTGCCGCTAAAGAATCAATTGATGCCGCTCGCTAATATGTGTTGAGGCGACGCCGCGGAGTCTGTTTGGTATTGGCTCCGCGGCGTCATCATATACCACCTGTCAGTAAAGAAAGGACCTCAGAATATGAGTAAGCTGCATGAGTTGAGTGAGCACGGGGTGTCGATCTGGCTTGATGATCTTTCGCGCGCTCGGTTAACAAGCGGAAATTTGGCAGAGCTTATTCGCGATCATGCTGTCGTTGGAGTGACGACGAATCCAGCGATTTTCCAAGCGGCCATTTCTGATGCTGATGATTATCGGGATGATATTCGTCGGCTAGCTCAGGAGGGCTTGGACGCAGAGGCAATTATTACAGAATTAACCACCTCGGATGTTCGCCAGGCTTGCGATCTTTTCGCTCAGACGTATGAGCAAACGGATGGCGTTGATGGTCGTGTCTCGATTGAAGTAGATCCGCGTCTGGCGCATAACGGCCCACAAACCGTTGAGCAAGCTATGGAGCTGTATGAACGGGTTGACCGCAAGAATGTCATGATTAAAATTCCGGCGACGACCGAGGGGCTTTCCGCAATTCGGGAGACTATCGCGGCTGGAATTTCTGTCAATGTGACGTTGATTTTCTCGATAGAGCGTTACCGTGAGGTTCTTGAGGCTTATCTTGAGGGGCTGGAGCTGGCCGCGCGGGCGGGGCGGGATCTATCGCAGATTCATTCAGTGGCGTCGTTTTTTATTTCTCGGGTTGATACTGCAGTTGATGCTCGACTTGAGGAAATTGGTGGGCCTAGTGCCTTGGCCATGCGTGGCAAAGCGGCCATCGCATCGGCACGTACCGCGTATGAGGTGTTCCGCGACGTAGAATCCTCAGATCGGTTCCAGACGCTCGCTAATCAGGGGGCACGCTTGCAGCGTCTCTTGTGGGCCTCAACCGGAGTGAAGAATCCAGCTTATTCTCCGACGATGTATGTGGATCAGTTGGTGACTTCTGCGGTGGTCAACACGATGCCGGAAGCGACTTTATGGGCAGTTAAGGATCACGCCGATCTGCATGCTGGTGATACTGTCCAGCCAGCTATTGAGCAGGCACATAATACGCTTCACCAGCTAACCTTGCTGGGAGTTGATCTACCGGGGACGTGTCACAGGTTAGAGGACGAGGGCGTAGAGAAATTTGAAGTGGCATGGGAGGATCTCATTCAAACGGTCCACGATGAAATGCGCTGAGGTGTAGGAGCTGTGCCGGATCGTTCTCGTTTTCGCATGGCTCTTCCCTACCTAACATGTGCTGTTCTGTGCCGCTATGGATGATCGAAAAGGTGATCATCTGCCTGTTGTGGGGCGTCTGGGTACAAAATAGCGAACTGCTCCTATATGCCCCACAACAGCGGTTTACATATAGATAATTGGTGGGCGGGTGATCTGTGCAGATCACCCGCCCACCAATTATCGTTTACGGTATTGCTACTGAAGCGTCAGTATTGAACCTTGGTAATAAGCCCAATCATCACAATCGAAGCCAGCCACACTAACGCGACAACGATGGTGATGCGATTCAAGTTACGTTCTGCTACGCCAGAGGAGCGCATCGAGGTGGAAATACCACCACCGAAAACATCGGAGATGCCCCCGCCTCGACCCTTGTGCAATAGGATCGACGCGATCAAGAGCAAGCTCGAAATGACGAGCAATACGATCGAAATAATGAGAAGCACCTTCACTGTGAATCACGACTTTCTCTGAACCGAAAATTCCTGCTCTAGTCTACGGTACATAAGGGGGCTGATATGGTATATCAGCCCCCTTATGTGATAGCTCTCTCGCTTTATCTGCGGAATTTAGGCCTGGTAGGTGACGATCTTGGCGAATTCGTCAGCATCCAGAGAAGCACCGCCCACTAAGGCACCGTCTACATCGGGCTGAGCCATAATATCCTTGACGTTGCTGGACTTAACCGAGCCACCGTACTGGATACGCACTGCATCAGCAGTTGCCTGATCGTAGAGTTCCGCAATCTTTTCACGGATGGCGCCGCAGACTTCCTGAGCATCTTCCGGGGTAGCTACTTCGCCCGTTCCGATAGCCCAGATCGGCTCATAGGCGATGACCGATTTTGCTACTTCGGCTTCAGATAAACCATCAAGCATCTCGGCGATCTGCCCGAGAACGTATTCCACCTGCTTGTTTTCCTTGCGGATATCCAGAGCTTCACCGCAGCACATGATCGGAGTCATGCCAGCGTCAAGCACTTTCTTCGCTTTCTGGCCAACTAGTGTATTGGTTTCACCGTGGTATTCGCGACGCTCGGAATGACCGACAACAACATAGGTACAGCCCAGTTTGGTGAGCATAGCAGTGGAGATTTCTCCGGTGTATGCCCCCTTCTCATGGATGGAGACGTCCTGAGCACCGTAGCTAATGTCGAACTCTTCAGAGTCAACCAGAGTCTGCACAGAGCGGATATCAGTGAATGGAACAATCACTGCGGTATCCACCGTAGCAAAATCATGCTTGAGGTCTTTCAACGTCCATGCCAGCTTCTGCACCAACGACGTTGCCTCAAGGTGATCGAGGTTCATCTTCCAGTTGCCAGCCATCAATGGGGTGCGAGTCATTTAATCCTCCAGAACTGCGATACCCGGCAGCTCCTTGCCCTCGAGATATTCGAGGGAGGCACCGCCGCCGGTGGAAATGTGATCGAACTTTTCTTCGTCGAAACCGAGAGTGCGTACAGCAGCCGCGGAATCTCCACCACCAACAATGGTGAATCCGTCTGCGTTTTGCATAGCCTCTGCGATCGCCATCGTTCCCTTAGCAAATGCGGGGAACTCAAAGACGCCCATAGGACCGTTCCATACGATCGTCTGCGATTCAGTAATCGCCTTGGCATACAGTTCGCGTGTGCGCGGACCAATATCCAAGCCCATCTCTTCTTCTGGCATTTCGCCAGTATCGTAGATGGAGGCTGCTGCATCTGCATTGAATTCTGGCGCAGTAACGTTATCGACCGGCAGCAGGAGCTTAACGCCCTTTTCCTTTGCTTTCGTCAAATACTCTGCTGCCTTCTCCACGAAGTCTTCTTCTAGGAGAGACGTGCCGACTTCATTGCCCATTGCCTTAAGGAATGTGTAGGCCATGCCGCCTCCAATGAGGAGACGATCGGCTTTATCGAGCAGGTTGTCAATCACTCCGAGCTTATCGGACACCTTCGAACCGCCAAGCACAACCGTGTAAGGGCGCTGGGGATCCTTAGTGGCCTTCGACAGGGAATCAATTTCCTTGAACACTAATTCGCCCGCCGCAGATGGCAGTTCCTTGGCGATGTCATATACGGAAGCCTGCTTGCGATGCACTACACCGAAGCCGTCAGAAACAAAGGCTTGAGCAAGAGCGGCATATTCGCGGGCCAGCTCTTCGCGCTGTGCATCATCTTTAGAGTCTTCTCGAGGATCAAAGCGCACGTTTTCCAACAGGACGACGTCGCCATCTTCCATAGCTGCTGTGAGCTCTTTGGCCGACGGACCGACGGTATCTTCGGCAAGTTTCACTTCTTTACCAAGCAGCTCCCCTAAGCGCTTAGCTACCGGAGCAAGCGAGAACTCTGGCTTGACCTGCCCCTTGGGACGGCCAAGATGGGCAGCAACAATCACGCGTGCCCCGGCTTCAACCAGGCGAGTAATCGTCGGCAGCGCGGCCTTGATACGGCCATCATCGGTGATGTTCTTCTCGTCATCAAGCGGAACATTGAAATCCGAACGCACAAATACTTTCTTGCCGGCAAGATCGCCGAGCGAATCAATAGTCCTCAAATGCTTTCTCCTTACAGGTTAGGTAGTGCCATTATGCCGACTTTGGCACAATGACCACAGCTTTCTGAGAGAGTGCCCGCACATTTTTCATGTGCGGGCACTCTGACGGCACTGTTGATGTGATCTTAGAGCTTGGAGCCGACCAGTTCGGTCAGGTCAACAAGACGGTTCGAGTAGCCCCACTCGTTGTCGTACCAAGAGACAACCTTAACCTGGCCATCGATAACCTTGGTCAGACCAGCATCGAAGATCGAGGAAGCCGGGTGACCTTCGATGTCCTTGGAGACGATCGGATCCTCGGTGTAAACCAGGATGCCCTTGAGCGGACCCTCAGCAGCCTTCTTCACAGCAGCGTTGATAGCCTCAACCGAGACTTCCTTCTCTGCTTCGAAGGTCAGATCGGTGGCCGAACCCGTCGGGGTCGGAACGCGCAGTGCGTAACCATCGAACTTGCCCTTCAGCTCGGGCAGCACGAGAGCAACAGCCTTCGCGGCGCCGGTGGAGGTCGGAACGATGCTCAGCGCGGCTGCACGCGAGCGACGCAGATCCTTGTGCGGACCATCCTGGAGGTTCTGATCGGCGGTGTATGCGTGAACCGTCGTCATCAGACCCTTGATGATGCCAAATTCGTCGTTAAGAACCTTAGCCAAAGGAGCCAAGCAGTTCGTGGTGCACGAAGCGTTGGAGATGATGTTGTGCTTCTCCGGATCGTAATCTTCGTGGTTCACGCCCATAACGATGGTGACATCCTCATTCTTCGCCGGAGCGGAGATGAGAACCTTCTTTGCACCAGCTTCGAGGTGTGCCTTGGCTGCTTCAGCATCGGTGAAACGACCGGTGGACTCGATGACGATATCAACGCCGAGCTCGCCCCACGGCAGCTTGGCTGGCTCGCGCTCTGCGAGAGCCTTAATAACGCGATCGCCAACCTTGATCTCATCATCGGTGTACGTCACTTCTTCCTCGAGCGTGCCCAGGATTGAGTCGTACTTGAGCAGGTGAGCGAGCGTCTTGTTATCGGTCAGATCGTTCACTGCCACGATTTCAAAATCGGCGCCCTTCTTGAGAGCTGCACGGGTGAAGTTACGCCCGATGCGGCCAAATCCGTTGATTCCAACCTTAATGGTCACTCTTGTCCTCCTAGTGTGGACGTGCCACACGTCGTCGATATCTGAACGGGAATCTCCCGCAACGATGACTTCAGCGTATTCACTGACGCCCATCGTTTCGTACCGATTCTACCTCGAAAAGGTCGTGAACTATAGGGACCTTAGGCAATTGCTGCCGCGTGTTTCACACTCAGCAAAATAGCCGATCTCATGAAATATCACTTTTGACTGGTAATGCTCATAGGATACGCGAGCCAGATCCACCGGTAAGCGCACCGCATGCAGATAACAGGTACTCTTATCGTGAAAAGCGCTTACCTGCGCTCTCGGAACTTATTGCCCGCGTTGCATCCGGTTAACGGCTTCCATCGTATCTGGAATACCTAATTCGGCAGCACGCTTATCAGCCATCGTATTGAGCCGACGCAGACGCCCGGCGACCGCATCCTTCGTCACCGGCGGCTTGAGACGATCTCCCAGCATATTAAGCGAATCATCCGGATACTCGATGCGATACTCCCCAGCTTCTCGTAAATTCTTCGGAATATCATCACCGAGAATCTCAAAGGCTCGCTTTACTCGAATAACCGCAACTACTGCCGCATCTGCACTACGGCGCATATTGGCGTCATCAAAATTCGCTAATCGGTTTGCCTGCCCCAATACTTCTCGTTCAGTGCGCAGCTCTTCCCATCGCAGCACTGCGTCGTTACCGCCCATGCGGGTCAACATATCGGAGATCGCATCCCCTTCTCGAATATCGATGCGGAAAGCGCCACGAGCCTCCCGTGCCCGATACGGAATTCCCATCCGACGAGCCAAACCTCCAATGCCATAGGCCGCTTCTAAGGAGGGGCACACGATTTCCAGAGAAGAATTACGACCAGGTTCGATGAGGCTTCCTCGGGCAAGGAACGCTCCACGCCACGCGGCAGCAGCATCAGCTTTCGATCCCGCAACGATCTGCGGCGGGATACCACGAACTGGACGACCATGCGGATCAAGCAGGCCTAAACGGCGAGCAATACGCTCCCCGTTGGTCGTAATACGCACCACATAGGTATTACCTGGGCGAACCGGATTCTGCACAACTACCAAATCGGCGTCGATACTGAAAAGCCGCTTGATTAGCTCGCACAAATGGCGAGCAACCGCCGGATGCTCAAGTTCTGCCTGCAGTGATACGACACCATTATTGATCTGCAGACCACCAGAGAATCGGAATATGATCGCCACTTCTGCAGATAGCGACGAGGTGGATTGCGGAACAACCGTCGACAGTTCGTCTTTCACGAGTCCAGTCAGAGCGGGCATACATCCTCCTCATAGTTCACACGCGCAAGTAATCCGCACGAGTCGTTAATATATCGGTAATCAGTGTTAGGAGTCGAGTAGCTCTCGAAAAACGGCCGCCAAATGCAGGCTATCGTGACACGCTTCATTATGGCGAGAGCGCACCGAGGCACTGTGGATAGTTGCCCCACATTCAGAAGCCGCGTGCGAAAGATCTTCCCAATCCGTGACCGAATCTTCGTCCACAATGATCGCATCCAGGCGTAAATCTGGGGAATGTTCATGGAAAGATCGAATATGATCGGCCGGAGATAGACCTTTTGTTTCGCTATCTCGAACCAAATTAATAACCAGCGCGCGTCGAGCCGCAGTATTGCGCAGCGCTTCATGCAATTGCGGTACCAGCAGATGCGGAATGACGGAGGTGTACCACGATCCAGGACCAAAAATTACCCAATCAGCCTCATGAACCGCGCTCAATGCTTGCGGGAAAGCTGGCGGATTCTCTGGAAAGACGTACACTTTCGAGATTTCGTTATCCGACGAGGCCACGGCAACTTGCCCGACGACGCGACGGGTCTGCGTTCCATCTAGCACGTCAGCTTCAATGCGCAGCGGGGTTGCCGCCATCGGGACAACGCGCCCTTTGGTATCTAATAAGCGACCAACGAGATCGAGACCCTCAACGGAATCGCCAAGTAAATCCCATACCCCGGTCAGTAGCAGATTCCCTAGAGAATGCCCATTGAGAGGACCATCGGAGGCAAAACGATATTGCAGCACATCGCGCCAGGTCAACCCCCACTCCCCGTCATCACATAAGGCAGACAAAGCCATGCGCAGATCGCCGGGAGGCAAAATATCGAACTCTTCGCGCAGACGCCCGGAGCTGCCACCATCATCGGCAACCGTCACAACCGCAGTGAGATTCCTCGTCAGTAGCCGCAAAGCCCGCAAACTAGCATAGAGCCCATGCCCGCCGCCTAAGGCAACGACCTTCGCCCCATGCGCCCCACGTCGCTCACGCATCGCTACTCCCGACCTAAATCGCGATGCATTACTCGCACGGAATGACCATTATCGCGCATAATCTGGGCGCATTTTTCTGCCATTGCCACTGAGCGGTGTTTTCCTCCCGTGCACCCGAACGCAATCGTGACATAAGGTTTAAGCTCATGCCGATACCCCGAGAAAATTGGCTCCAAGACCTTGGTGTAGCCAGTGATGAATTCCTCCGCTCCAGCAATATGCAAGACGAAATCTGCCACCGGCTGATCCTTACCAGTGAGATGCCGCAATTCGCTCACCCAGTAGGGATTAGGCAAAAACCGCACATCTGCCACGTGATCGGCATCTAACGGAATCCCGTATTTGAAGCCAAAAGACATCACTGTCACATGCGTCCCGGCATCTTTTGCGTGTTCCAAGCTAGAGCGAAGCTTTCGCGCTAAATCATGCACCGACAAATTACTCGTATCAATATAAATATCTGCCCGCTGTTGGAGATCTTTAAGCAAATGCCGTTCATGGACGATACCGTCTAGCAGTCGCCCATCGCCTTGCAGTGGATGAGGACGCCGCACGGACTCATATCGGCGCACCAGAACGTCATCTGTCGCGTCCAAGAAAATAATGCGATAGTCAAGATTGCGCTCTTGTAAGCTATCAAGCACTTCGACAAATTCACGGAAATATCCGCGAGAGCGCACATCAACCACAGCAGCTAACTGGCTCACACCCCCAGCTGCCGGGCTCATCAACCCAGCTAAGGCCGTAAGCAGACGGGGTGGCAAGTTATCAACGACGTACCATCCGAGATCCTCCAGCGTCGCTGCTGCTCGAGTACGCCCCGCCCCAGACATACCAGTGATAATAATGATCTCTGGGACATCCACCGGAGGGAGCACCGCTTCGCGGTCAAGCTGCGGGACAATCCGTGGAATCTTGCTCGTATCGTTAATGTGCTCGTGCGGGATAATATCCATAGTTCTATCGTGCCATTCTTTTTCGCCGTGCGCTCCCCCCTCACGGGTGGAAAAATTGGTAAATCGTTTGAGCTAGCTGTGGGCCGATTCCGGGCACGGCACATAAATCATCTTCGCTGGCAGCCTTAATCCGACTCACCGATTTTAAGCGCTTGAGTAACGCCTGCTGTTTTACCGGCCCTAAGCCCGCAATGTCATCCAATACTGAGCGCCGCATCGCCTGAGAGCGTTTCTTCCGATGGAAGGTAATGGCAAAACGGTGGGATTCATCGCGCAGATACTGTAGCAAACGTAAGGCCGGCGAAGAGCGCGAAAGAATAACCGGAAACTCTTCGCCGGGTAGCCATATCTCCTCTAATCGCTTAGCCAAACCGATGACGCAAACATCTGCACCAAGCTCGTCAACCACTCGTTGCGCCGCATTAACCTGAGGTAATCCCCCATCAACCACAATGAGATCTGGTCGGTAGGCGAACCGGCGCGGGGTTGCCTCGGATATTTCTGCATTTTCAGGCGATGTAGCTGCCCCAGTTGATTGAGATAGGTCGGTTGATTCCTGGGGCAGGGCTGGGCTATCTCCCACTGCAAGATGCGTATCTGCTGATCTCGCAATATGCAACAGATCATGTGGGTCATCACCATCAACCTGAGTATTACTCAGCGATGTATCTGCAACGAGCCGACGCAGGCGCCGACGCAACACCTCATCCATAGCGGCTGTGTCATCTCGGGCACCAGAACCGTCTGCTCCTCGGATAATAAAGTGCCGATAGTCGCTCTTTTTCGCTAAACCATCTTCAAAAACCACCATCGATGCGACTTGATTCGTCCCCTGAGTGTGCGAAATATCGTAGCCCTCAATCCGCAATGGCGCTCGGGGCAGCCCCAAACCGACACGCAATTCCTCCAAGGCTTGCGAACGCTCAGTTAAATCACCCGAGCGCGCGAGTTTGTGCCGCTGTAAGGCCTGCACCGCGTTTTCGTGAACGGTCCCCATCAGATTCGCTTTTACCCCGCGCTGCGGGGTACGGATCTGCACCTTCGCACCTCGGATTTGAGTGAGCCACTGGCTCACAGCGGCGTCATCAACCGGCAACACTGGTACCCAGATCTCGCGAGGAATAGCTGCCGTCGCGGTATGCGCAATATCGTCAACCGAGCGGGCATGACTGCGCGGAGCCGTCCGAGAATTCCCAGCAGCGTATTCACCATAAACCTGGAGTAAAAGCTGCTGAATAAGCCCTGCGGCATCTTCATCTTCAATCGTTGTAATCCAGCCACGCTGCCCGCGAATACGACCACCGCGCACAAAAAATACCTGAACTGAGGCTTCCAACTCGTCATACTGCAAACCAAAGACGTCTGCATCCACATCTGAATCGAATACGACGGCGTTCCGCTCCGCAATAGTCTCTAGCGCAGCAGCCTCATCACGTAGTTTTGCGGCTAATTCATACTGTTGACTCGCCGCAGCCGCAGCCATCCCTTGACGTTTTTCGCTAATCAATTCCTCGCCGGTGCCGTCAAGAAAATGGACGAGTTGGTTAACAATCTGGCGGTGTTCCTCCGCCGAGACTCGAGCAATACATGGGGCTGAACATTTATCAATGTAGCCCAGCAGGCACGACCGCCCTGCCCGTTGTGCCTGACGAAATACCCCGGACGTACATGAGCGAACGGGAAAAACGCGCAACAGCAGATCAAGCGAGTCACGCACGGCCCACACTTTTGTGTATGGGCCGTAATAGCGATTTCCGCGCTGGTGTGCACCACGAGTGACCATCACGCGCGGATATTCCTCGCGCAGCGTCACCGCCAAATAGGGATAGGACTTATCATCCCGATACATAACGTTAAAACGCGGAGAAAACTCTTTAATCCAGGCGTACTCCAGCGTTAATGCCTCAATTTCTGAGCCAACAATCACCCATTCAACGCGAGAAGCGCTGAATACCATCTGTCGAGTACGCGGATGTAATCCAGCCGGATCTTGAAAATAGTTTTGTAGCCGATTGCGCAGCGACTTTGCTTTTCCCACATATAGGACGCGATCTTCGTCATCGAGAAAGCGATACACCCCTGGCTGGGTCGGAATATCACCAGTACGCGGGCGATAGTCAGCCGGATCAGCCATGGAGCGTCCCTGCCCGTTCCAAAATGGGCCGGATATATTGACCGGTATGCGACTGCGCCACACGTGCTACATCCTCGGGGGTCCCCTCGGCAATCACCATTCCCCCATTGCGCCCGCCTTCTGGACCGAGGTCAATTAACCAATCCGAACATTTAATAACGTCCAGATTATGTTCAATAACGATGACGGTATTGCCTTTATCCGTCAGTTCTTGCAGGACAGAAAGCAATTTGCGCACATCTTCGAAATGCAAACCCGTCGTCGGTTCATCAAGCATGTAGACCGTGCGGCCAGTTGAGCGTTTATGCAGTTCAGTGGCGAGTTTGACGCGCTGTGCCTCGCCTCCAGAAAGCGTGGTTGCGGGCTGCCCAAGACGGATATATCCCAAGCCCACAGATTCCATCATCTCTAGATATTTGGTGATCCGTGGGATAGCCGAGAAGAACTCTCGCGCTTCACTAATGGTCATATTCAATACGTCAGCGACGTTCTTGCCTTTATAGTGAACCTCAAGGGTTTCGCGGTTGTATCGCGTGCCGTGGCAGACTTCGCAGGGGACGTACACATCTGGCAAGAAGTTCATCTCAATCTTCAAGGTGCCATCTCCGTCGCACGAATCGCACCGCCCGCCTTTGACGTTGAAGGAGAAGCGCCCCGGAGCATAACCCCGAACTTTTGCTTCTTCCGTCTGCGCAAATAACTTGCGAATATCGTCCCACATGCCGGTATATGTTGCTGGATTTGAGCGCGGCGTCCGACCAATCGGTGATTGATCTACATGGACAACTTTACCGACATGCTCCAGACCAGTGACTTTCGTGTGCCGCCCCGGCAGGGTTTGCGCACGATTGAGTTTATTCGCCAATACCCGATACAGAATCGTGTTCACCAAGGACGATTTGCCTGAACCTGATACTCCGGTGACGGTGGTAAAGACCCCCACGGGGAATTGCACGTCAATTGTGCGTAAATTATTTTCCCGCGCCCCCTGTACCGTTAACATCTTCTCTGGATCGATACTGCGGCGTTGGCTGGGCACCGCAATGGCCCGAGCGCCCGTTAAGTATGCGCCAGTGATGGAATCAGCGGCCTGTGCTAATCCGTCAGGTGTACCGCTATAAACGACGTTTCCACCGTGTTCACCCGCTCCTGGGCCAATATCCACAACATAATCCGCAGCGCGAATAGTGTCCTCGTCATGTTCAACGACGATGAGCGTATTGCCTAGATCGCGTAGCCGCAATAATGCCGAAAGAAGTTTCTCGTTATCGCGTTGATGTAAGCCGATGGATGGTTCGTCGAGAACGTAGAGCACTCCCACAAGCCCTGAGCCAATCTGGGTGGCTAAGCGAATCCGTTGAGCTTCGCCACCTGAAAGGGTCCCAGCGGATCGCGACAACGTCAGATAATCCAGACCAACTGTAACGAGGAAATCGAGTCGATCAATGATTTCTTTGAGAACGGCATTGGCGATTTGCTGTTCCCGCTGCCCTAACGTCACATTGCGGATGTACTCTAACGCATCGGCGATAGATAGCTCGGTGAGTTCAAAGATATTGAGTTCCCCGATACGAACTGCCAATACTTCTGGGCGTAACCGTGCTCCCCCACAGGCAGAGCACGTGACATCCCGCATGAAGCCCGCATAGCGCTCGCGCGACCAATCCGAGGAGGTTTCATCGTGCTTACGGCGCACGAAATGTAGTACCCCCTCAAATCCTGAACTGTATATTTTTTCGCGCCCCCACCGATTGCGATAACGCATACGCACGGTGTAATCCTGGCCGTACAGCAAGGCCTCTCGGGCTTGTTCTGGCAGCTCTTTCCAGGGGGTATCCAGATCAAAACCGAGTGATTCCCCGAGGGCGGCAACTTGGCGCATGTGGTAATCACGAGCAGTTGCCGACGCAGTGACGGACCACGGCACAATCGCGCCCTCATTAATGCTGAGATCCTCGTCAGGAACAACCAAATCAGCGGCAACCTGAACCTTAAAGCCAATCCCATCGCACTCTGGGCACGAACCGTAGGGAGCGTTAAAGGAGAATGTGCGCGGTTCGATTTCTTCAATATCGAGGACGTGATCGTTTGGGCAGGAGCGAAACTCCGAGAATTTGCGCTCCCGACTCGGATCATCTGGGGCGAGATCGACACATTCGATAATTAGCCGCCCATGCGCTAGGCGTAGCGCCGTCTCCACAGAGTCATTGAGCCGTGATCGGATTCCCTCGCGGATTACTAACCGATCGACAACGACCTCAATGGTATGTTTCTTCGTCTTTGCTAATTTCGGAATCTCATCAAGCCGAATCAGTTCGCCGTCCACCCGAGCGCGCGAATATCCATCGGCTATTAAGGAGCGGAAAACATCCTCATGTTCCCCTTTTCGCCCACGCACCACCGGCGCCAATACGTGAAAACGAGTCCCCTCCGGATAATCCAGCAGCCGATCCACGATCTTCTGCGCACTTTGCGCTGCGATAAGTTCACCACACACCGGGCAATATTGCGTTCCAGCTCGAGCGTAGAGTAGCCGCAAATAATCATAGACTTCGGTGATCGTCCCCACCGTTGAGCGCGGGTTGCGATTTGTTGACTTTTGATCGATGGAGACTGCTGGTGACAATCCCTCAATGAAATCCACATCGGGTTTATCCATTTGCCCAAGGAATTGACGCGCATACGCCGACAGCGATTCCACATAGCGACGCTGCCCTTCTGCGAAAATCGTGTCAAAGGCTAAGGATGACTTGCCAGAACCAGATAAGCCAGTGAATACCGTTAGCGTCCCACGTGGAATATCAACTGAGACATTGCGTAAATTGTGTTCCCGAGCACCTTGAACGTGGATATATTCATGCACTCCCACAGTTTAGAAAAGTGCCGCGCCGAATACGACTGTATGACCATGAATTCCGCCACCGGCGCGATGCGTATATCGTCACTGCCAGTAATCTGATTTACAGTAGCACCATGGCTTCGCGTTTCCGATTACCTCGCTATCTTCGTCCGGATTTCTTGCTCACCGGCATTATTTTGGCACTCATTCTCGGCTTGCTTCTTCCCGTTTCTGCCGGTGCAAATGATGTTCTTTCCGAGATCGGCGATATTGCTGTGGGAATGGTTTTCCTCGTTTATGGAATGCGTTTGCCGACCTCTGAAGTAATTGCCGGATTGCGCAATATCACCTTACAAGCTGCTGTTTTAGTAGCGACGTATCTGGTGTTCCCGCTGGTTGGATTCGCGTTATATGGTCTGACGCACTCTCTTATCGGTACTGCGTTCGCTACCGGATTGCTTTATCTATCGCTCCTGCCCTCCACTGTTCAATCCTCCGTCACTTTTGTTTCTATTGCGCGCGGCAATGTTGCCAGTGCGGTATGTTCTGCGACGATTTCAAATATTTTGGGCATGTTTCTCACTCCAGCCCTGGTCTTGCTTTTCATGCATCTAGATAATGCCTCAACTGGAGGCATTGAATCCGTGCTCATCAAGCTACTGTTGCCATTTATTGTCGGGCAGTGCCTCCAACCTTTTGCTGGAACGTGGATGCGTGCGCACCGAGCAGTTACCCGAATAACGGATAACTCAACGATTATTCTCGTGGTCTTTTCTGCCGTTGTTAAAGCAACAAATGATGGCGCGTGGACCTCTGTTACCCCTGGCGGTTTTGTTCTGCTCCTCATTGTGTTAGCAATCCAGTTGGCCATTATGTTGGCAAGTACTTGGTATGCGGGGCGTCTTATCGGGCTGTCGCGCGCTGAAAAGATTGTTTTGTTGATGTGCGGGTCGAAGAAATCTCTGGCAAGCGGATTGCCGATGGCTAAAGCCCTGTTCGATCCGGCACTCGTTGGCGCTATCGCCGTTCCGGTGATTATTTTCCATCAGGTTCAGCTCATCACCTGCGCAATTATTGCCCGACGGTTAGGGCGCGACGCAGAGCCAATAGCGCAGTAGCCCTGAATGTGGGCGCATCGCTTAGCGGTGACGCCGCCTTTGTGCCTCGTGTTGCTGAACCGATATGCAAAATCGCCGCGTGGCATGATGGCGATTTTCTCATGCTACGCGGTGATTCTTTAGGCTAATTGACGTTAGCGGTTGTTTCTGTTGCCGAATCAGGGTTTTCCTTGCCCGTCGCCTGCTCTCCGAGATCCATAGCGGTTGGCTCAAAGGGGCCGATCTGTGAGGCGTGCTGTACCCGTCGGGCATGGTGGCGCGCCCCAATAATCGAAGCAATAACGGTGACGATAATAATCACCATGATAATCATCGTCGATACCAGCGGGGAAGGTTCGTGGATCGCAGTGAGGACGTCAACCCCGTGGCACGCATGCAAGATGAGTTTCAGCGAGATAAACCCAAGGATCATCGCTAGACCAAAATGCAGATAGATAAGTCGGTCTAATAGGCCATCCACTAGGAAGAACAACTGGCGCAATCCGGAAAGGGCAAAGGCGTTTGCGGCAAAAACGATGAAGGGCTCACTCGTCAGACCGTAAATAGCGGGAATGGAGTCGAGCGCAAACATCAGATCAATTGATCCAATGGAGATCACGCACATGAGCAGTGGCGTCACCCAGGTTTTACCGCCACGGCGAATTGCCAGACGCTGCCCGACGTAGCCGTCAGTTACGCGGAACACCCGAGAGGCTAAGCGAGTAACGAAATTTGGTTCATACTCCTCTGAGGCGGCGGGCGCATTGGGGTTGTTGCGGTTCTTTTCTTCTTCGATACCGTCGCGTACCTGAACGATGGCGGTGTACAGCATCCAGGCTCCGAAGATGAAGAACGTCCAGGCGAATTTTTCGATAATCGTCGCCGCGGCAATGATAAAGACAAAACGCATCAGCAAGGCCACCACAATGCCCCACATCAGCACCTTTTGCTGATAAATTCGGGGAACTCTAAAGGCCGCAATAATGATAATAAAGACGAAGATATTATCAATAGAAAGCGATATTTCAGTTAAATATCCGGCAAAATATTGCGCGGCAAACTCCGGGCTATGCTTGAGATAGACGACAACACCGAAGATAACCGCCAAAGAGATATAAAAACTGGACCACAGGGCAGCTTCTTTAATTGTTGGGTCATGCGGCTTACGCACATGACCGAGAAGATCCCACGCGATCATAGCGACAACTAGCCCAATTAATGCCAGCCACTCCCACGGATGAACGACCATTGATTCCTGCGCTGCTTGAGCTGCGCCATGAGTAGCCGCTGACATAAATGACGAAATAACCATAGGGTACACACCTTCCGGTACACGAACGACGAAGTACCGGAGGTCTCTTCCCGCCACATAGTGGCCACGATCCGGGCATAGGCCGTACTGACGAATCGATGTTGCATGGGAATACTCCCCTCCGCAGAAACGATCCTAACCCATTACCATCTCAGCGGCAGTATTCCTCCTCTGTGCGGTCAATGACATCTTTTCAGCTGCGAAAGATCCGGCATGGCGATCTATCGTCGGCACTAAAGATCGACATCTATATATCGGCATACCCCGAAATATAGCCAGTTAGCACACATGACACTTAACGCTGGCGGATCTGCCGCAGCTCTCGTTTAACATCCTCAATCTCATCACGCAATCGAGCGGCAAGCTCAAAGTGTAATTGTTCTGCGGCTGCATGCATTTGCTCCGTCAGATCCTGCAACAGGGTTTCAATCTCTTCGCCATCATGCGACGGTAGCGCAATCTTGTGCGTGCTCTCGCGCCGATACCCACCTTCTAATAACTGTGCCGTATCAATATCTTCTCGCGCCAACATATCTGTAACGTCAGAGATTTTCTTACGCAGGGGTTGCGGATCAATACCATTCACCCGATTGAATTCAAGTTGCTTTTCCCGACGGCGGTTCGTTTCATCAATAGCCTGACGCATATTTGGCGTTATCTCGTCGGCATACATGTGGACCTGCCCCGAAACATGACGAGCTGCACGGCCAATAGTTTGAATCAGGGAGGTTGTGGAGCGCAAAAATCCTTGCTTATCTGCATCCAAGATTGCCACCAGTGATACTTCTGGCAGATCGAGCCCCTCACGCAATAGGTTAATACCTACGAGCACGTCATATTTGCCCAAACGCAATTCCCGCAACAATTCCACACGGCGCAGGGTATCGACGTCTGAATGGAGATACTCTACGCGCACCCCACGTTCAACGAGATAATCCGTGAGATCTTCAGCCATTTTCTTCGTCAGAGTTGTGACTAATACGCGCTCATCGCGTTCCGTCCGAACTCGGATTTCCTCCAACAAATCATCAATTTGCCCATTCGTTGGCTTGACGATAACCTCCGGATCGACCAGACCAGTTGGACGGATGATCTGCTCTACCACACCGTCGGATTTGCTGAGTTCATAGGGTCCGGGAGTGGCTGATAGATAGACCGTCTGACCGATCCGTTCTAAGAATTCTGCCCACTTCAGCGGGCGGTTATCCATCGCTGATGGCAGGCGGAAACCATGCTCAACCAATGTGCGCTTACGCGACATATCCCCCTCATACATTGCCCCAATCTGCGGGACAGTAACATGAGATTCGTCGATCACCAGTAGGAAATCCTCAGGAAAATAATCCAGTAAGGTGTTAGGCGGCGTTCCAGGCCCACGCCCATCAATATGCCGCGAATAGTTCTCAATACCAGCGCATGATCCCAGATTACGCATCATCTCTAAATCGTATGATGTGCGCATTTCCAACCGTTGAGCCTCTAATAGCTTTCCTGCGTCACGGAATTGAGCCAAGCGCTCATCAAGTTCCGCTTGAATCGAGCGCATTGCCCGTTCCATCCGCTGCGGGCCAGCAACATAATGAGAGGCTGGGAAGATATATGCGTGATCTACCTGCCGAATAATATTGCCCGTCAACGGGTGCAACAACATAATCTGGTCAATCTCATCACCAAAGAATTCAATCCGGACAGCTAGCTCTTCGTACACCGGAATAATCTCGACGGTATCTCCCCGCACTCGGAAAGTTCCGCGAGTGAAAGCCATATCATTGCGGGTATATTGCATGCCAACAAACTGCTTCAGCAGCCCGTCACGATCCAACTGCTGGCCAACATGCAACTGGACCATCCGATCAACATACTCTTGCGGAGTTCCCAAACCATAGATACATGACACTGACGCCACAACAACGACATCGCGACGGGTCAGTAAGGAATTCGTCGCGGAATGGCGCAGACGTTCCACCTCGTCATTAATAGAAGAATCTTTTTCAATATACGTATCCGTTTGCGGAACGTAGGCTTCCGGCTGGTAATAGTCGTAATATGAAACAAAGTATTCCACAGCATTGTTGGGCAATAATTCCCGAAATTCTGCTGCCATTTGCGCAGCGAGCGTCTTATTCGGTTCGAGAATCAAGGTCGGGCGTTGCAGTTGCTCAATCATCCAGGCAGTCGTCGCCGATTTGCCGGTGCCCGTCGCGCCCAGAAGAACGACATCCGATTCCCCGCCAGATATGCGTTCAGTTAACTCGGCAATAGCCTGAGGCTGATCCCCCGAGGGCCGGTACTCCGAGATGACGTGGAAAGGCGCATCATGACGAATAAGATCTGAAACAGGGCGCATATCTCTAGGCTAATAGCCGCACGTCGTATCGAAAAAATTATTTGCTAGGAGATGATAGACAACTGTGCGCAAGCCATAGGGAAAACGGATTAGCACTGACGAATACCCTCGAATCAGCACAACTGGGCACCCAGCCCAGATTCTTCGCATGGGCTGCGCTTAGGTGTGCAAGGCGGATCTGACCGTCTCCGTCAATATGCGCCGACGCCCCGCACGACTGTAGACGGCGGATATGAAGATCGGCGTCGTGGCGTATTGCGATACAGCTGCCGCTACCTGCACCAAAAGGCAGATAGCTAAAACCCGTATCGTGAGTATTGGGATTGTCCTCGATATATTCCACGCTGGCCGATGGGCGCTTCGGCAGCGAAGCAGCGCAACCAGATGTAGCAGTGGGCGAGGACCCCCCACTGCCCGAGGCATTCGGCTCGCCATCACAAGAATATGCGTCATCTTTGGAGCGCTGTGGGATAGGCAGGCACGGCTGCATTAGACGTTGGCGGAATGGCTCAACCCATTCATGCCAGAGGTATTGTACACAGACCCGTAGCTCATCAACGCTACCGTTATTGTGAATCACCACGTCAGCAATCTGTTCACGTTGGCTATCAGATACTTGGGAGGAGATACGGGCACAGGCATCCTCACGAGATATTCCTCGATATGTGATAAGACGCGATACCCGCACATCTTCGCGCGTGCTCACCGCAATATTGGCATGTAGGGAAAACTGACGAGGCGAACCGACGAGCAGTGGCACGTCGTAGATCACCACTCCGTGTGGATCTCGTTGCACTGCGGCAGCGAATTCATTATCGACACGTTTGTTAATAGCTGGATGCGTTATCATCTCAAGCTGATGGCGGGCCGCTGGATCCTGAAAAACCCGGCGGGCTAGTTCTGGACGATTGATGTGCCCATCTGCAGTGAGAATGTCCGCTCCCCAATGCTCCACGATACGATCGACGACCTCAGATCCTGGTAATAAGATCTGACGGGCAATAGCGTCGGCATCAATGACTGTAGCTCCGTTTTCTTTCCAGATCTGAGCCACAGTAGATTTTCCTGAGCCGATACCGCCGGTGATCGCCAGTGTTAACATTGCGCCGTTTTCCTATCAGTTATTGCTGTAAGAAGGAAGAATACTTTTCGAGGAGTTCTTTATTCCTCCGGATCGAGCTGCGCATGATGGTCATGCCCGCTGACTCCCAGTTTCCAATACCCTTCTACACTAATATTCTCATGGGAAAGCTGCGGGCAGGTGCGGAGCCACCGACGAATCGGGATCAACCATTGTGCTTCACCGGCACACCATACGTAATGTTCGGCAAAGTTGTAGCCTGCTAACCGATCAATAATGTGGCGTGCCGGCGCCTGATCGTCATAGGAATACCAAGTTACATTCTGTTTCGCTAAGGCTGAGCCAAGATATTGGGCAATATCAATTCCGCTCGTCCGAGTCACCAGCGTTATCTTTTCTGCCGACGTACATTCCAGCCAGCGTGCTGCAGCAGGAAGCGCACTCGCATCCACGCACATAAATAGGCGCGGCGCAGCAGGCGCTAACAGCGAACCTCGCGGTCCAGCGGTCGTAGCAGACATTCCTGGGCGCACATTACGCACCCAATCGATAAGCGGTCCGCTACGGTGATTGACCACGTCGAAGATGAGACGAGAACCGTTTACCTCGCGTATCGTCACATCTCGGCTCACAACCCCAGGGGGAAGCTGTGGGCGCTGCCCCGCATGCGGTTGAGGTAGCTCAATACGTCGGCTCGGATCATCTGCCACGAAGATTTTAAGATGATCGGTCGGTCCGAGTGCCTTAATTGTTGTCTCCTCAGGAAGATCAATATGTACGCGGTATATCCCTGCCAAGTGTTCAACCTCGTGTACGACTCCGATACGAGAAGTGAGCGGGTATTGGACTCGGTCACGCGAAAAAGAGTATGCCATATACGCAAGTCTACCCTTTTCTAATTGGAGGTTAAGTGTGGCGCTAGGCACGGCATAGCTACTGTGCTCGCCAAACTGAACAATGCGATCGGCCTGGCTCACGTGGCGCCACAACCGAATACCGCTGAATCATCAAGTGTTACAACCCCATATCGCCGACTTCGGCTTCCGGTACAACCCAACTTGATAACCACTACTCCCTGCCAGAACACAGGCGGGGGGGGGGGGGGGGAGGGGGGGGGGGGGGGGGTGGAGTTCACCCCCTAGATATAAACAGACCACCAGAACCGCCCCTAA